>NZ_JAHSTX010000001.1:2995000-3295000 GCF_019145375.1 Pseudomonas triticicola
GTAATACTGTGCTTAGTGGCATTCGCAGCAAACTCAGTATTCTGCAGACAAGCATTGATGGAGGGGCAGATTGATCCTGAGTCATTTACGATAATTCGATTGCTCAGCGGTGGGATTTTTTTGCTGATGCTAACCAAGATTCGCAGTTCTAGATTAACTGTCGGTGGAAGTTGGAAGGGCGGCCTGTCCCTTTTCGTATATGCCTATCTCTTCTCAATCGCTTACGTTCAGTTAGGGGCAGGTATGGGCGCTCTGATTTTGTTCGGTGCAGTGCAGGTAACAATGTTTATTTTCGCGTGGATTCAAGGAGAACGCTTTTATAAGAGGGTGGTGATCGGCATGCTGGTTGCTTCTTTCGGTTTGCTCATGTTGTTGCTACCTGGCACCAGCTCCCCTCCTTGGGATGGTGCGCTGCTAATGATAATTTCCGGTGTGGCATGGGGTGCCTATTCGCTGCTGGGAAAGGGAGCTGCGAATCCACTTGCCCAGACCACCGGCAACTTTGTGAGGTGTCTTCCATTTATCCTCATACTTGGTACAGCCACGTTGTATGGAAGCGCCCTTCAGATCAGCGCTTCTGGAGTGATGTATGCACTTGCTTCAGGTGTCTTGGCATCAGGCTGCGGTTATGCGCTCTGGTACAGCACAATCAAGCACATTAGCTCCCAACAGGCCGCCACTCTCCAGTTAAGCGTTCCGATAATCGCTTCGCTTGGAGGTATACTGGTTTTGAATGAGCCTGTATCGCTGCACCTATTGTTGATCTCAGGCATCGTACTGGGAGGTGTCGCGATGGCGTTACTGCCAAAACGTGAGCGTAGCGTATCTGGTCAAAAGCACTGATAACCAATACTCGACTCACTTTGATGCCTTGTACACTCCAAGCTTACGAGGGTAGGTCACGATCGTCCAATCTTATCCCAACAAATGAAGCGGGTGACTCAACTGGCTTACACAACGTTCGGCTGAGCGTCTGGCCTTTCTCGCTGCATACGAGCCGCCATCGCCGGTCGGTAGGAAGCTGACACAGCGTGAGCTTAAAGTATTTGAGTCTGGCCACCGCATGAGCGTGAACTCAATCAAGCAGCACCAAGCATCAAATTCCACGCCCCAATAATGAATTTAAAGGTATACAAAAATGCACAACCATCAGGCTGACGCTAACTTCATGCGAGATCTCCAAGAGGCTGCCCCCGAAATGGTCGCGGCATTTTTCAACTTTGACAAAGCTGTATTCAACAAGGATGTCGGTAGCCTGAATTTAGCCACGCGGGAATTAATCGCTGTTGGCGTAGCAGTTACTACACAGTGTTCTTATTGCATTACCGACCATGCGAAGCGAGCCATCAGCGCGGGGGCGTCGAAGCAAGATGTAGCCGAGGCGATCATGGTAGCGACAGCGCTTCGAGCAGGTGGAGGGATTACCCATGGATGGCAAGCGATGAAAGCTGCCCATCAAAGTGATGAGTCACGACGCTAAAGCAGTATTCGTCTGGGTATGTTTCAAAAAAACGCTATCGGATCGAAGCTGCGCATCGCGGCAATCCGATCTTTGCACAGAAATAAAACGTGATGTGGACTTGCTTCGCGTGCCCGACCCTTCGAGTCTAGAAAAACATATGTGAGGAATTCAATCAGTCCGTTAATCCAAGTTAGAGTTAACCAAAAGATGTCACTCTCATCTAATCCCTCCACCCGAGAGTAATGGGTGCCAAACACACGGTGGGCACGCATAAGTATAGGACGGCATGTCGCCCACCCGACTTGATCGCCGCAAACAGAAAATTTCGGTTGCTCCGGCTAAGAATCGGTATGAATATTTAACGTGAACAAAATGAAGGCACACAAGCGGAAAGAATGTCGGGGTATAGAAAAAGACTGATCTCCTACCGATCCGAGAGAAACGAACGTCGGCAAGCGGCGATCTCAAAGCTCAGCTCTTCGATCAGCGTCGATAGTGCGAAACTGGACGCAAGGATATCACCACGGACAGCGGTAACAAGAAGATCCACACGACCAGAACAAGGTTCGTAAAGTTTGATAGTAAGGGTGCCATCTGCGCTCAATGTACAATCGCACGAAAGTGGTCGAAAAGCCGACTCAAGAGCCTTTCGCAACTTAAGCGCAGAATTTCCTGCTCGCATTTTTGACACCCAGAGACGGTCTATCAGAGGGTCTACTAAAATCAACCTATGAATGGATTGCTTTCAGTCAGATTTAGAAGCAAACATGCTCACCGCCTCCACCGCATCGCTTGTTCCCTTTTGGATTTGGGATATAACCTCTCCCGCTTGATCAGCCAGCATCACGCCACGCTGTGCACGTTCGCGCGTATAAACCATGCTCGCCACCGCGTCGCGTGTCTCAGTAAGAATTCTACCGATCATTTCTGCAATTTCCGCTGTAGAGCGGCTTGTACGTCCCGCCAGCTGTCTGACTTCATCCGCCACGACCGCAAATCCACGACCTTGGTCACCGGCACGTGCTGCCTCGATTGCAGCATTCAGCGCAAGTAGGTTGGTCTGTTCAGCGATACCTCGTATAGTGTTGACGATAGCCGTTATTTGCTCCGATCTATCCCCCAACTCTCCAACCAATCGCGCAGATATTCCAATGCTCTCAGCTATTGAGCGCATCTCTATCGCTGTCTCGTGAATGACCTGCGCTCCTTGTTTTGCTACTCGCTCAGTTTCAGCGGAAATATGGTAGGCACGTGATGCACCTTGGGCTTCCTCGCCAATTTTCTCAATGCGAGCGGTAATGTCGCTAGCAAATTTTATAATCTTGATTAACTTCCCATCACGGTCATAGACAGGATTATAACTTGCTTCTAGCCAGACCGTTTTGCCGCTCTTGGCTATTCTTTTGAATTGACCGCTAAAAAACTCGCCCGCGTTCAGGCGTCGCCAAAAATCAATGTATCCTTCTGTGCGCGTCAACTCCGGCTCACAAAACAAACTATGATGCTTCCCTTTTAATGCGGACACCTCATAACCCACCACATTTAAGAAATTTTGATTTGCACATATTATATTTCCACCTGTGTCAAATTCAATAATTGCCATCGCCCTGTCAATCGCATTCAACTTCGCGCACAATTCTGAATCTCGAGCGACTTGCTCCGTTACATCAAAGGCGAATATTATTATTTTTTCGACTTTCCCAGACGCTCCCAACAGTGGGCTGTAGGTGGCTTCAATCCAAATGACTTCACCAATCTTCGTAATCCGAGGGAATGTACCAGACAATGACTCTCCTAACTGCAGCCTCTGCCAAAAAGAAGGATATTCAGGGCTTCGGCCAAAGCTCGCTGGGCAAAAGTCTATGTGCGCTTTGCACAAAACCTCGTCAGCATTATAACCAAACAAGCGCAAAAAATTATTATTCGCACTTGCCACTTTTCCCTCTGCATTAAATTCAATGATAGCCGTTGACCGATCAAGAGCCACAAATAATTCTTTAAGCTCGCTGCTTTTAGCTTCCAAATCGGATAGTTTTCTTTTCAGCGTTTTATTAAACATGATCAGACCTTAGAAAATGATAACGAAATGAATAGGTATTACGCAAAATCTAATGAGTAACCCTCTCCCCCTCTAAGCTCAATCCACACCTAAATATCAACTAGCCATTGGGTTGAAAATAGAGGGCTAGCGTCAACTGGCGAGCAGGATAAATATGACTTTTTATAAACACCAGCAACAAGTAAAAATAATCCTGCGCTTTTCTTTAGGATTGCGCTTTCTTTTGATTATCAATTCAAATGTAATAAAAACGGAATTGAAAGCAGGCCGGGGCAAAAGCTATAATAGAATTTTATGTGACCAATAATGAATGATGGATATTTACGGCGCTAACCAACTACATTTTCATGACATAGGGGATGCCTCAGAGCACTTCCAAAGCTACGATAATTTCATGTCGATAGCTCCGGGTTTGAATGGGACGCTAGACTATGGAAAGAGGTTTTGTGTTATGGGCACGTCATTCGTAAGTCTTTCTTATAGCCAGTCTGGATGGGGATATAGAACGTCGAACGAACTGGATGGTTTCTCCATTACAATGCCACATTCTGGCTTTATGCAATGGCGCAACCATAATGGAATACACAGGGCTGAGCGAGGAGCTCTCGTAATCGCTGACCAGAGAGAAATATTTCTCGCGAATTATGCCGCGGGAACAAACTACACAACGATATATATTTCCAACGCTGACATGGCAAAACAACTTACCTTGATCTTAGGCTACGCCCCTAAATCGAGAATTTTTTTTGACGAAAGAATAAGCGAACGATGGCAGATTAATTCGATCCAGAGACTCGTAGAAACCATTTTAGATTTTTCGGAAAAATCACCAGTACTTGTAAAAAAAGTTGCTGATAGCCTAAAAGAAAGCTTGATAGGTTTTTTTCTCTGCAACTTTCGTAACAATTACACTTTGAGTATCCTCGGCCCCGAAAGATCCATCACGCTTACGCCTCACTTGATCAACCGGGCTGCAGAATTCATGGCATCCAGTGTAGACCCACACTTAACCGTGTGCGAAGTCGCCACCCATGCAGGCCTCAGCGTTCGCTCTCTGCAAATGGGGTTTAAGAAATTTAAGAACACAACGCCTATCGTCTTTTTGCGAGAGCAGAGACTGGAAAAAGCGAGGCGTATGTTAAACATGGAGGATAACTCACTCACTCCAAAAGAAATTGCATACGCATGTGGCTTCACCAATTATCAATCCTTTTGCAAATACTACAGCCTTAAGTATTTCATTCATCCTTCGTTCATAGGACAGCCCTCTCTTCGTAAGAAACTGTGAACACACATTGGCTTATAAGGTGCGAGGAAGTTGAGAGAAGTGATTTGTGGCGAATGGAAGATCAGTGAGCACGCAGCGGCGGCTCCTAGGGCTTTGCTGCGGGCTCGCCTAGGGTACCGCGCCTGGTACACGCATTCCAATAAAGCAGCTCTTAAGGTATTTTCACATGCACCAATATCAAACTTTGAACTTTTGAACGAGATGGTTCAAGTTAACCGCTAGCCGACTGAGTTCATTGCTGGCCGTAATTGTTTGATTTGCACCCTCGCTGCTTTGAATCGCTAAAGATCTAATGCTCAACAAGCTCCTGTCAACGTCTCTGGCGACGTGTGCTTGTTGCTCCGATGCGACTGCGATCTGTAGGTTACGCTCGTTGATTTGAAGAACAGAATCCGTGATCTGCCGCAATGATTGGCCCGCCCCCTCAGCCGTCCTTTTAGTATTATAAACTTCTTCAGTGCTTCGACGTATTGACTCGACTGTTGTTGAGGATCCACTCTGAATTGCTGTTATCATTTTCTCTATTTCCAAGGTGGAAATTTGAGTTCGATGCGCGAGCGCTCTCACCTCATCAGCAACAACAGCGAACCCCCTCCCTTGTTCGCCTGCGCGTGCGGCTTCAATAGCGGCGTTTAAAGCCAACAGGTTGGTTTGCTCCGCTATACTTCTGATTACGCCTACAACTTGGCTTATATCTTCCGCCTGTCCCGCCAATTCTGTCACCTGAGAGGCGGAGCTTTCCACGAGCTCTGTCAGAGTCTCTACGGCAGACAACGTTTCGGAAACACGGAGATTACCGAGCTTAGCCGCCTCGCTAGACTCCTGGGCTGCTTGGGAGGTAGAGGTTGCGTTACGAGCAACCTCTTCAACTGCGGAAGTCATTTCTGTTACAGCAGTGGCAGCTTGTTCAATTTCGCTATTCTGTTGCTGAAGATGCCGATCCGCTGCCTCAGTTATAGAGGTCATTTCGACTGCAGCTGAACTCAGCTGGATGGACGCTTCAGAAATTTCTAAAACTGTGTCTTGGAGATTCTTGGACATAAGATTGAGGGCAACCATTAGCCTAGAAACCTCATCTGTGCCCGTAATTTCAAGACGCCGCGTAAGATCCCCCGACGCAATTTCCTCAGCAAGCCTGAGCGAGTCCCCCACAGGCTTTACTATACTGCGCGTCAATGCTATAGCTAAAACAATAGTAAGCAAAAGGGAAACAACAACAATAGTAACAAGTACATTCACACTTTCATTATAAACAACGCCCGCCTCAACCCCCAAAGCTTTTGCTTGTTCGGCATTGAACTGCCTAATAACGTTAAGTCTTTCCTGAAATGAGCTGGCATTATCCGCCTGGGTAGAATTAGCAAATATCAACGCCTGCTCATGCTCAGACAAGTCAAGATTTGACAATTGCGCAAGCCCTGCAATATAAATCTTCATCGCTTGATCTGCAGCCTCGAATTGCTCCCGATCCTTCTCACCAGCGATGAGGTTCTTACGATAGTAATCGCTACGCTCTTCTAATATTTGCACCGCATGTTGGACTTTAGCTTCGGCGGCGCTCTTCCCCGCCACATTTGTTGAGTTAGCAAGCATCCTGATGCTTTCTAACCGGGCGTTAAGCAAGGAGATTTGGATATCATCGATAGTCTGCGTACTCGGCAAAGCATTTTCTGCTAACTGTTGTCCGGCGGCCCTTAAGTGAGATAGCTGCACGTAAGCGAAAACACCTAAGAAAATGAGAATGGCAGTGATACTTCCGAAACATAAAGTAGCTTTAGTAGAAATACCTAAATTCTTGAAATTCATAGCGACTCCGACAGTCGTTTTTCCATCACAAGCTAGCTAGCCTGGAGAAGTATTTTAATAGAAATGTATAACATTGCTGCAGGTAATAACCCTAGCCAATTTCGTTCCGATACGGAAACAGTTTGCACGCTAGTGCGCTTTGTCAGGATTTGTCGACAAGACTAATTTCCGCATTAAATAATTCATCATCAAGCTTCTTCAAGGTTCGAATACTCTTAATTAACACTTTCTTATAGTCACGAAATGCCTCCCAAAGTGGATCATCCGGATCACCCGGAATCTCCATTTCGAGATTGGCTGTAAGTGAATTGAGATAACTAAGACTTTCGCCGATGTTACGCTTAATAGTCGTTTTCAGCGCTTCAAGTGAAAAATTCAGCTTCTTCAACTCTCTAGCAAGCATATAGGAAGGCAACGAAGTAGTTTTATTGGAATCACTCACATCGAATTGCGCAGCTTTTTCAACCTCAAGATTAGCGAGCAAAAACGTATGCTCAAGCGCACGCACTGAAAAAACAATCCCACCTACATCCTCTACCATCTGCATGGTAAGTTCTTCGCATTTTCGAGTTGCTTCTATATATTTTTTTAATTTAGGCATTATAGGAAACCAGCAGAGTTCGTTAACTATCATGAAATTATTATTTTCTTGTCTTCCATGACGACGAGCGCACTGAAGCTGAACTAAAATTCTATGGCTATTCCTCGCTCTGACGATGCATTTACGCGCAATCTAGATCATATGTGTGGCTAAATAACCAATAACACTGTCAAAAGAATCAGTTTTTCCAATCTAACGTTGGCTTGGGGAAGGTGGCGATGTGATGATACTACGCTATCATTTCGTCCGAAATAAATGACAACAGGTTGACGATTCACGCCAAAAGTGGATACATGCGCACTACATTGGTGCGCAGGAATTCGCTGAATGCTACCTAAAACGATTCAGTTCATCGCTTTTCCCCAGGCTAATTTGATCGACCTGGCTGGCCCTCTAGAAGTATTTTCAACAGCAAACTATTTTTCAGATCCGAAAGCTCCGCCCTACCATCTATCGATGGTTTCGCTTGATAGCGTAGCCGCTGTGCTTCCTGATACCTATATCCACACCGCCCTTCTAGATGAGAGCTCACTAGCCCCACATACGCTAATCGTTCCTGGTGGGTTAGGCATATACGATTTCTGTAAGCATCCCCAATTTAGCGCTGTATTTAAAGCTCACGCTGAGAAAGTGACGCGCCTGGTCTCCGTTTGCACTGGAGTGTTTGCACTAGGCGCAGCCGGAGCGCTCTCAGGTTGCAAAGTTACAACGCACTGGTCTGCGTATGATGAACTTGAGAGAATCCATCCAGATGTTTTACTTCGTCGTGGGCCTATATTTGTCAACGATGGACGCATTTGGACGTCAGCTGGTGTCACCTCAGGTATCGACTTAGCCTTAGCACTTGTTGAAGCTGATTTAGGGCACGCTTTAGCTTTGAAAGTCGCGAAACACTTGGTCGTATTCTTAAAGAGGCCTGGTGACCAGAGTCAGTTTAGCTCTAGCTTAGATATGCAAACCAGAAGTTGCACTTTTTCTGATCTGCATGCATGGGTAAATGAAAACCTTGTAGAAGACTTGTCGATCCCGGCGCTTGCCAAGCGAATGCATATGAGCGAGCGTACCTTCATAAGAAGGTACAGGACAACAACAGGGCAGACCCCGAGCAAGATGGTCGAAAAACTAAGAGTTGAAGCCGTACGTCACTTGCTGGTGAGCACCGAGTGCCCTCTCAAGGAAATCGCACACTTGACGGGACTGGGACATGAGGCAAGTTTGATAAGGAAATTTTGGAAGTTTTTTGGCGTAACCCCAAGTGAGTATCGCCAAAGATTTAAGTCAACAATCTGAATGTACGGTCTGACCATCAGACTGCTGATATTGCTCGTCAACGAGCGTTATAGCTGATCCCGCACAGTAATATTGTGAGCAAAAAGGCCCCATAAGGGCCTCCTTGCAGAGGGTGATTACTTGCTCAGCCAAGACTCAACAGTCGCAGCGCCGTGCTTTGTTTTCCATTCCTTGAGCGTTTTGTGATTACCGCCCTTGGTCTCTACGACTTCGCCCGTTTCAGGATTTTTATAAACCTTCAATTGGCGAGGCTTGCGGCTGCCAGCTTTGGACTCGACAGCTGGAACGCGACGACCAGTTTGCGGATCTAGGAGATTGATCACGTCCTTCAAGCTGTAGCCGTATTTTGCGAGCAAATCACGCAGCTTGGTTTCGAACTCAATTTCTTTTTTGAGCCCTGCGTCGCCCTTGAGGGCTTCCAGAGCTTGGAGCTGTTCGGCGAGGTGTTTTTCAAGCTGGCGAAATTCTGCGAGTTTGGACATGACAGGTCTCGATTAGATAGGTGATTAAGAGTGTATTGCAGTTCTGCATTTCGTGCCCGTTTCGTAACCGGGCTAGGGAAAATTCTTAACTAGCGATAATGATAGCTCGACCATAATTCCAAATAATTGTGGAGAGCTCGTCGTTCCGCCCACGAATACTGTCGACTCTCGCTTTAGTCAGTCGTCAACATCCGAAGCCAGAGATAGCGGCTGAATCAGGTGCGAGCCCTGATTACGAACATTCCCCACATCCTTGCCAACCTTGTACCAGTGAAAATCCGTAGCAGGCCTGCAGTGCTCCATTGCGAGTTCGCGCGCTCGTTCAGGTGAAGTGTCGGGATCGACCCATTCACGGGCGTACTCAGGCGATAAGACCAGCGGTTTGCGATCGTGGATATCGACCATGCCTTCGTCACTCGCAGCGGTGATGATGACAAAGCCGTCGCGGCCATCCGGCTCCATACCTTCGTGCACCTCGCCCAATCCTGCGAAGAACATGGGAATTTGCTCTTTCAGAGTAATGAAATACGGCTGCTTTTTTTTCGGATCCTCTTCGTCCTTTACCCATTCGAACCAGCCATTCGCCGGAGCAAGCACGCGTCCGTTTGGCCAGAGCTGATTGAAGAACTTGCCGGTGATGACGGTCTCGACTCTCGCGTTGATCGGGTCAGGACGCTTTCCCTTCGCCCAGAATGGCGCCCAGCCCCATCTGACCTTATCAATGCTCAAGCCATCCCGAACCGGCCGGATGATTTCCACCCGCGTCGACGGGGCGACGTTGTATCGCTCGACTGGCCAGAGGTCATAGCCATTGATCACCAACTGCCTTGGCGCAAGCTCCTTGAGGTAGTGATCCATCGATTCGTAGATCGAGTAGCGTCCGCACATGCTGTCACCCGTCGAATTGTCGTGCCTATGAGATTGACCGCAAGCGAACCAAATCGTTAACTGTATGCATGTACAGTTAATCTCCTAAGGCTTGCATCATGAGCATCACCCTCCTCGGCCCACTTGCTACTGGCGGTAAGCAACTGCCCCTTTATTCATCCAAGGTACCGGCGGGCTTTCCCTCCCCTGCGGCTGATCACATCGAAAAGCACATTTCCCTGGATGAGCTGTTCGATATCCGGGCGCCGCACGTGTATCTGGTGAGGATTGATGGGGATAGCATGCAGGGCGCGGGCATCTATTCCGGGGATATGGTGATCGTCGATCGAAGCATCGAAGCGGTCAGTGGCGATATCGTTATCGCCGCGTTGAATTCGGAGCCCTTCTGCAAGCGCCTGCTTCTGCGCGAGAATGCAGTGCTGCTTGTGTCAGAGAACCCAAAATATCCGGCGAGACATGTCATGGAAGGCGATGAGCTTGTGATCTGGGGCGTTGTGAAATACAGCGTGCGCGATCATGACAATACGTGAGCCTGTCTTCGCCCTGATCGACTGCAACTCGTTTTACGCGAGCTGCGAGCGCGTCTTTAGACCCGACCTTGCCAAGACACCAATCGTGGTGCTGTCCAACAATGACGGCTGTGTGATCGCGCGTAGCTACGACGCCAAGCCGTTCGTAAAAATGGGCCAGCCGTACTTCCAGATCAAAGACCATCTACGCCGGCATGGGATCGTGGCCTTCAGCAGTAATTACGCTTTGTACGGCGACATGAGCGAGCGCGTCATGACTATCATCGAATCGATGGTGCCAGCGCTTGAGGTCTACAGCATCGATGAAGCATTTGCTGATTTGACTGGCATGCCTGGAGATCTGTCCGCGTTTGGCAGGCACATGCGCTCCACCCTTCTCAAGCGCACAGGCATTCCAGTCGGGGTGGGGATCGCGCGCACGAAGACACTGGCCAAGCTCGCCAACCACACAGCCAAACGGCTGCTCGATATCACCGGCGGCGTGGTGGATTTGTGCGATCCGTTCAAACGCGACTGGACGCTGCGCAACACCGACGTCGGCGAAGTCTGGGGCATTGGCAAGCGCATGAAGGCTCATCTGGAAACAATGGGCATCAAGACTGCAATGGACTTGGCAAAAGCCGATCCGTGGATGCTTCGTCAGAAATTCAGCGTGGTGATCGCGAAAACGGCTCGCGAGCTAGCCGGTACCCCATGTTTGGAACTGGGGGAAGCTGACCCACCGAAGCAGGAAATTTGCTGCAGCAGGATGTTCGGCACGCGTCTCACGCAGATTGAGCCGATCAAGGAAGCGGTCGCTACCTACACCCAACGCGCGGCGGAAAAGCTCCGAACGCAAAACTCACTCTGCAAGAAAATCCGAGTCAGCATTCGCACCGGCATGTTCAACCCTGAAGAAGCGAAGTATGCGAATGGAGCGCTGGTCGAGTTACCGTACCCGACCAACGACGTGCGGCTGATGACGAAGGCTGCGACCGAAGCGGTCAATCGTCTCTTTCGTCCCGGCTACAAGTACAGCAAGGCGGAAGTTTTGCTGATGGATTTGCGACAGCCCGGCGAATTCACTGATGACCTGTTCGCCCATTCGCAACCCGTGATGGCGGACAAGGTGATGAGCGTTCTGGATGAGATAAATAGCCGCTGGGGAAAGGGAGTGCTGCGTTTAGCCAGCGTGCCTGCAGCGCCTGGTTGGGCAATGCGTCGGGAGCTGATGAGTCAGAGTTACACGACGAAGCTAGATCAGCTGTGGACGGTCAGAGCCCAGTAGCGACCACGAGATGGGCATATACCGCCTCAGAAACTAGCAGCCTTGAACGGCTGCTTAGCGTCATTTTCAGTCGGTCACGACAGGCAGAAATCGGCCATAAGCGGACTGTCACGTGGTGCCAAGCGGTGTTTGCGACATTACTTTTCGTACAGAGCCTAGCGAAATAGCACGCTTGCAGCATTTACATGATTAGAGCCAATCGAGTCAATGTATTCGAGTTTGGTAGCAGGCGGCACGATCCAGTCAACAACCTCGATGTTGCTGAAATCCGCAATGTATAGTTCGATTATTTCTCCGGGAATTGCGCCAAGCTCATATTTTATGGCCCTTCGTATGTGACCAATCGGGTCAGCTTTAAAGTTGCCGTTCTTCACAATGTCGCGAAAGTAGGAATCGATATGATGATCGGCTTGCCCATGTTCGAACCACTGGTATTTTGGTGGGCTCGAATAGTCAACTTCGAATCCGGATTCAGTTTCTACGTACTCAAAAAAAGCAGTGGCAGGATGGAATTTATTTGGAAACTCCAAGACAGGGGTAGGTCGAGTAACGCGAAGTTTTATAAGTGCAAAATAGATTGTTGGACTAGGATCTCTGTAGCAATATTCGCCGGCATAAAAGGCACTTTGAGACATCCATAAGTTGTTGCGGCTTTTTAAAAGCTCATCGATGTCCACGATGGGTGACTTTGAACGGATTCCTGAGTAGAATATTGTGTCAGTCTCAACGGTGTAGGGTGTCACACCGATTTTATTCCAGATGTCCATTATGGATCTGTGAGTGCTGGAGAAGTCTGGAACTGATTTTGTTATCGCTTCCCTATTATGTTCTATTTTGCTGGAGGGGGAACCGTCAGCTTTTCGCAACTCAGAGGTAGTAGGTGTATTAGGTTTTTTTGTCTTGAAAAATTTTAGAAAATTCACTATGCGGACACTACAATTATTGAATGAAATTTTCATTGTGGTTGTTGTGGGTTTTTTAATGCAACTTGGGTTCATAGAAGAGTGCATCCATCATCGCCGCTCTTGCTTTCCAAGCCCTGAGATCGGCCTTCTTAGTTGGTAGGTTTTATCAAATTATTTTCTAATCTTCTACATTGGCGAAGAAGTTAGATGCAAAGTCGATTACAGGATATTCAGATTTGTAGCTCGCAACCAAGTTTAACACCTCTTTCTTTAAAGTTTTTTTGTCGAAACTGTTTGTGCTGAAAGATGTTTTGTAAAGCGTTTTTCTGGATTTTGGTGTCATGCTGTATTTTTTATCATCGTCCTTTTTTATTGGGCCAAAAAATAGATCTAATTCTAGGAAAACATAATTCCCAATTTGAAGGCTGATGATGTGGAAGCATTCGGTTTCGGCACCTGCTTCAATTGTATTGGCAGATTCGAATTTAAGTGCAAAAACTTCAGGAGCGCCCTCGAGCGCAGTGAGTATTTTATGGATTTTAGTGCCTGTCTGTTCAATTTGCTGGGCGCTGAAATGCAAGGGGGTGTCAACTTCAAAGTGGTTTTTTATTTTTATGATTTTTTCATAAATTTCCACATTTTCAGATTGGTCGGGAAAACCACTTCCAGATTTCAGATAGGCGCTCGAGGTTATGCCTTGGAAGTTAAAGGTAAGGTCGACGTTTTTTGGTTCGGAAAGCATGTGTGTCAACTTGAACATTTTAAGTGCCTCTTCGACTTCGAATTGTTCAAGTAAATGAAAATTTATCGTGATATTGAAAGATTTTCCGTGATTAAGTACGTGAAATTCAAAAAACTTCCCGTCCATTCTGATTCTCCGTTGGTGCTTTGGTATCCAGGAATCAAACGGACTACTATAGAGGTCGACCGAAAACTTTAAAGAGCGACCAGTTGTTTTGTCTCTGAAAGTTATGTTGCCTTGATCATTAGGGATTACATCCGGCATCGTTAGGATGGCCGAATCATTGGCCAACTCGACTCTGTCAGATATGACACCAAAGCGAAGTGATGATCCATGAAGATCAACGACCTCGACGGCACCTTTTTTTCCTAAGGAAATGTCAATTAGTTGCTGTAGCTTTTCATCTCCGCTCACTGAGAAAGTTATTCGATGAGAGCCTTTTTCAAAACCAACTGATTTTAGGTGTTCGCGCTTTCGATCAAGGTAATCTAAGTGTGAAGGGCCGATATGACTTATTATCATCTGTTTGAGTGTGGAGGCCGAGAACGGAATCACAGGTTCATCAAAGTGAAGACGCATCTTTTTTTTGTTTAGCTTTACCTTTGGGTCTTTAACATGCTCGTCAGAAATTCGTTTAAGAGTTTTTTCTATTGAGTCATTGTCGAAGTGGCGCAAGTAAGCTGCTGTTGGGGTGTCACCTTTGTCAAATTCCAATAGTACATAAAAGCAAGGTAACGAGCTGGTGGCGATTTTTTTTAGGTTTGATAGTTCAATATCTACTGATCTTTTGTTGTTGTCGGTAGATTTTACTTGGATTTTTGTTTCTATCAGTCCCTCATGCATAGACATGCGATCAAATAAGGCGGGGTCGTTATCTATTTCTACAAATAGATCCCAGCCATTTATGTCGGTCTCAGATTTGTTTGCAGCCATTCCTGCTGCTGCGCACATTACACCAAAGTATTTTTCTCCCGCTGTTCCTAAATCCCTCATGCTTTCTCCGATGCAGTTGAGTCTACGTAATTCGGTCTATTGCAAGGATATCCTACCGAATGCCCCAAATTCTGAGGCAATCTTGGGCAGATGGCCATGTTGGGTTTTCCAAAGGTCTTTTGCGCAAAATCCTATCGTTTTGAAAAAATCTCCTGAAAAGCACTTATCCCCCTCCCGCCGGCGGGCTTTGCGTCCCTTTTTTGTGCAAAGGCCAGAGCGCTGCAATTGGCTACTCCGCCCTGGCCCGCTGCAGGGGCTGTGTGCGGAGTAGCGATTGCACGTAGTGCAAGGTTTTGCAAAAAAAATGTAGGGGTGTTGCTTAGCGCGACAGAGCGGGGACGTGTTCGTAGGGGTGTTGACGCCGATTTAGACGAAGAGCCGGACAGCCATTTTAAAGAACTTCTCGGCGTCCTAGGTCACATTGAGGCGCTAGATGTCGATATCGAGGGCTCAGCCTTGATCGACAACGCGCGCATGCATGTGAAGCGCTCAATCGTGACGCTTGAGGTGCGCAGGCGCGAGCAAGATGAAGGCTCTGAAGATGAAGCCGATTGGACTCACGTCGTGACGCAAAAGAAGGAGGATGCTACACCTCCTATTTTCGTAATTACTAACCGCTCAGTGTTCGACGACATCGACAAGTAATCGCCGAGACGCGGAACAATTGTATTTGTAGCTTCGAAACCATCCTTGATCGATAGCCCAAAAGCACAGCGCACTTTGAGAGCTGCCCCTGTTGAATCTGGCCTAAACGTCAGGTCTACAACATCCCTTTGAATATCCGCTACTGGCCGTTAGTGCTCGATTGCGAACGTCCGCTTTTGGCCGATTCCAGCCGTCCGAGATGGCGGCGAACGGCCAGAAGCGGTCATTCGAAAAATATCAGAACGGCTCCGAGCAAAAACGCCTAACTTCACTGGTACAGTCCATCCCTTGTAACGGGTTAGGAGGTAATTTGCGTTCAATCAGATTGAGTTCCACCTTCCAATATCTCAAACCCGTCATCAACGGGGGCATACCCGACAACTTTTCTGCTCTGATCAATAGAGAGACGCTTATATCGGTTATCTGAGACCCCATGGATAACGTGAAAACCCTTGAGCTCGGCTTCAACACAATTGTTGAGTAGCGCAACAACATCTCTAAAGCTAATGAAGGCAGCGACGTCTCTGGGACTATGGGTTTCGCCTTGTTGAAAATTGGCTACGTTGGCTATACGGACTGCGATGGTCGTCATCTGTCCATCGTTTGCATACATCGAAGCCAAAGCTTCTCCGAACGCCTTGCTGACTCCGTAGAGATTGCCTGGTTTAGGTGCCATGCATTCCTGGATCTGAACATCCGTTGGATATCCTTCAATCACTTGGGCACTGCTTGCAAATATGAAGCGCTTGCAACCTTGTGCCTTTGCGGCGAAAAGCATGTTGTAAGTGCCCACGATGTTCACTGGAAGCAGTGAGTCCATGAAATCAGCGTCTGGGTCAGGGTTAGCGGCAAGATGGATGACGGTATGGATACCTTCGCAAGCTCGAATGCAACTGGCTTGATCCCGGACATCCAGAGCGAAACGCTGTGCCGAGTCCGGGAGTTGAGTTACGTCTAGATCGGCCAAACGCAAATCGGATTTATCGTCGCGCTCCTGCCAAAAAGCAGTGCCGATCTTTCCTGCCGCACCTGTGACGAGGATTTTCCTTGAGCTCATTTCGGCATGTCCTTATGGTAAATGTCACGCCAGCCTCCCAGCCTTGTGATCGGTTTACAACCACCGATATGAGCAATCGTGGATTCAGACAAGCGCTGTAGCTGGCAATGCTTTCGTGCTGACCAGGCCATTGTTGGCCTAGAGTGGCCAAGCAGAAAAGACAGCCATCAGCAATATCAAACCGAGAGCGTCTTCGGTAGGAATTATTTTACCCAGCGAACGGTATCGGCAGTAATTACCGGCCTATGGTTGTGCCCTAGCCTCTGACTAACGAGCCACAGCCTAGTCGCCTGGACAGCTACTACCTTTCCCGAGAATTCCTTCTTTTTGAGAACCTCGGCGCTGACAACGTAGCTACCACACTCAACGCAATCAACTATCGCACCATGAAAGTTGGTTTCAAGCACTCGAGCCGACGCCCCACAAATTGAACAGCTCATACGTCACTCCCTGCGGTCGATGAACTGTAGCCGAACGCTGGTCATTCTCCACCTTGTCACGGAGGACTCATGACCTTTCTTGCCAACAAAAGCTGATGGAGGCACGGATGAATACGTCTGAAGATCATCGAGCGTTGGATTCTACTTAGAGGCAGAGCTGTTGCCTTCTACCGGTCGACCATCAAGGGCAGGCAGCGGATCGGTTTGAATCCCAGTGAGTATGGAGGCCCATGCTGCGTAAGCTTGTGTGTGACGGATACAGCTTCATCCCAGCGGCTGCCTGTTACCTCGTGCGAGACGACAAGCATCATGAGGTGATTTGTGGCTGCGTCCAGATCAAGCAGGAGGTGATAGGCGTTAAATCGAAAAACGTCGGTCGAAGGCATGATGTGGGCACGTTGGGCCTCATAGACTTTCGCTCACGGACGTGATTCCTTGGTTCGCTCCCAGCCATTTCGTATGATGAGCAACCTAAGTTTGGGATGCTTGGCGTGAAACCATCATCAAAAATAGCTTCAACCACTCCGCCCGTACCAACCGGCGTCACCCAGAATTTAAGCGATGCTGTTAGTCAGCTTTCTTGGGACGATTTGCGAATCATCAAGACGCTAAGCGAATGCGGTAATAGAGCCGCGACAGCGAAAAAGTTGGGTATCAACGTATCCACCGTATCGCGTCGTGTAGCTCAAGTGGAAAAGACGCTTGGGGTCGCCCTATTTGACCACCGTCGCTCAGGGTACATGCTGACGCCGGAAGGCATCGAGTTACGGGCGCTCGCCGAACGAGTAGAGCTTGATATCGTGAGCGTCACTCGTAGAGTTTCTCGGGCAGGTCAAGGGCTGCTTGGAAAGCTTAGGATCACTACCAGCGACTCCCTGCTGCTGTATTTTCTCACGCCGATCATCGCCGACTTCAAGGCACTTAATGAAGGAATTGCCATCGAGGTTCTTGTTGGCAACGAGACGTTAAGTCTGGCTCGCGATGAATCTGACGTAGCGGTGAGAGCGACCAAAAAACCTGCCGAAAGTCTAGTCGGGCGCAAGCTCGCTTCGATCGCATGGGCGCCTTATGGCAGCATAAAACAAGCGACTACTACCCCGTTCGCAGAAGGCCAACCGTGGGTATCGTATTCCGCAGGATTATGTGGGCTGAAGGCTAAAAGCTACGTCGAGGACAGAGTCAGCGCCGACTGTATTTCTTATCGTACGGACTCAGTCGCGGCCGCTAGCGTCGCCATTGCGGCAGGACTTGGTTATGGGTTTCTTCCGTGCATGCTGGGAGACATTACGCCTGGGTTAACACGCGTCGGGCCAGTTGTGCGCGAACTACAGGATGAGCTCTGGCTGCTCACGCACCAGGACATTCGAAAGTCATGGAGAGTCAAAGCATTCATGACTTTTTGTGCAGCAGCCGTAGCGCATCAAAAGCCTTTGATCGAAGGGCAGCTGGATCTCCCGGTTGCGCAGGGCGAAACCGGGAGCGTCTCTTAGTCGGCGCTAGATCCGATGACAGCCTTGCAGACAATTTCAATCAGCTGTGAACGTTGAGCCAACCTGGATACACCGATGATATTGCTCGCACACTGGGGCCGCTCAGTGCGATATGCGGCTTTGCGCACATCACCTACGACGGCGAATGCCGCGTCCATATCCAATACGTAGAGCGTTTCTTCGACGACATCATTAAGGGTTGCTCCATAGAGCGCGAGCAACTTGGCGATGTTGTCGTAGGAGGAGCGCATCTGTTCGCCTATCGACGAGAAATCGCTGGGTTTGCCCTCGCTATTCAAAGGTGCGGGAGCAACCAGGTTACCCTCCTCATCGTGGTTGAACTGACCCGAGATATAGATCTCGTTTCCGACTTTTCTGGCCTGGGGATAGCCGTAGCCCTCCTCCCATGAAACTCCCCAGTAAGCGGTGTTTTTGCCGTGCGGTTGTGAGGCAGCCATTGCTTTCTCCTTGCAGATGACGAATCGAATGATGTCGATTCGAGTTGTCGGGAGGCAAAGGCTAGCACCGGAAAGACTATTGGAAGTGTGCATTTTTGCGCCTCCAGAAGCGCAAAATTGCGCCCGCATCTCGACGCGCCTTCCGTTAAATTTTTCCCATCGACTGACCGCTGGATTGAGCTGATCGACCGGCTACTGGGAAAAAGGAATCAGGATGAAAAAGAAAACATGCGCGTCCTCACTTAAGGATTTGGCTAAACAAACCGGACACTTGAAAGCTTGGCAGATACAGCGCGCCAAGCAGTTGATGCTCGATAACCTGGACGCAGATATCTCCGTGGCAGCTATCGCACAGGCGTGTGCGCTATCGCGCAGCCATTTCACCCGTCAGTTTAAAAAAAGCACTCTCGTCTCACCCAAAGAATGGATGCGAGAGCAGCGGATTTTGAGGGGCAAGCAGCTGCTTCAGACGTCGAGATTGCTACTTGCAGACATTGCACTGGAGTGTGGGTTCTCTGACCAATCTCACTTCTGTCGAACATTCGTGCGAACCGAAGGTGTGACTCCTAGGGCTTGGAAACAGAACAATCAATCGCCTGCGCTATGATTTGATGAGCTTCATAGAGGGGCTAGTTGTGTCTGCAGCTCTAACGCAAAGAAGGTGACGTATGTGGTTCGGGATTACGAGCATCATTCATGATTCAACCTTGCGCTACTCAGCGTTGCAGCAACTGCGGGAGTAGGCGCTTGCGCGAAGAAGCGACTGCAGCACAGCTGGACTGGCGGCTGGCGCACTGTTAGATCGTTGGATGGGATGGGTGGCTGCGTTGACATCGGGTGCATCTGTCAGACGCCCCCGTTAAATGGATGTAAATGGTTGTGTAATTGGGTTTGAGATGCTGGAGCTCGTTTAGATCAATACCTCAATGGAAGAGGTGCGCCTTAGCTTGCCGGTTAACTGCTCTCGCCTGGGGAGAATTTGTTTCCCAGGGCAGGCTCAAGGGATAATGGGATAGGCGAGTTTGCCGGCGATTAGCCTTTACTCCGCAACGCGTTCAATCGGGAAATGGGATGCGGTAATCCCACCAGCGGGACGTGGGCGCTTTCAGTCGTCTCCCCAGGGATCGAATTTATCCCCATACCTCGCGTGTAAAGCACGATTGCGTTCGATCCTCCAGATCCATGGATCGTAGTCCTCGGGTAATGCGGCCAGTTTGTCGCTGATGATCATTTGCACCGCTTCGTCACGCAGCAATCTCCTGGTCAGCTCGCGGTATTGGCCACGCGTGACCACACCATAAGTGGCGTGATTGTCTTTTACATAGAGATCGGTCATTCCTACCCGCATATGGCCGTAGTTTTCTACGTCTTCAGGGTAGATGTCCTCTAGGCTGAGGTGACCCATATCGAACTCCAGGTTTCACAGCCGCCCTCGAAAGCCTGCGCCATCATTAAAATCGTTCCTTCGCGACAGCGCCTACGTAAGCCAGCCAACAGCAGGCCATTAAATGTGCGCATGATAACCTCGGTACAGATATCACTGTTCCGAGAACCCGCTTTGAACACACCTGACGCACGTGCCGATTTCAATACTTTGATCAACGCCCCAAAGTTTTCGGACGACCCAGTCGGACAGCACCAGAAGAAACGGTGGCGACTGCTGGCTGAAGACATTTACCAAAGCACCACGATAGAGGCACTGCTCGAAGCAAGAGGCAAAGCGGAAGGCTATATCCATGGTCTTGTAGATGCTGGGCACCTCTCGACCAAGGACTACGAGCGTGATTACCTCATTCTGTGCATCGCTCAAAGGCGGCGTGAATTCCTGCGCAAATTGCTGAACGAATACGGGTACTGAAGTAATAAACTCATGCCCTAGCAGCAATTCCAAAGCGTTTCGGGGAGTGTTTTCACTTTCCCATCATGGCTCTCAACTTGAGCCGTAACTCCTCTTGGGTCGGCAATGAGCTAAGGCCCAAGTCAGGATCAGTGCGAATCAACCTTCGATCGTGATCTGGCCAACTTTCATAAGGATCATCATCCAGGGCGAGCCAATTCGTCAGGCCTGCCCTGGTTACCGCAGTATGGATCTGCTGATAGCGGCTGTGCATGTCATAGCCCTCAAAAGGCGCCTTGGGCATTCTTGAATGCCATGTACTGCTCACGGTGAGAGCCTGCAACTCTGGCGGTAAGGCAGCGCGTGCACGGCGGTAACCGAGGATGCGCACCCAGCTTGTCGATAAGCTGAGTCTGACTTGAGGAAATTCCTTGAGTATCGCTACTAGTATTCCGGCATGCATCATGAGTTGCCCAGCTGCACGCAATTCCAAACCACTCCGGGTACGGTATACGTCGTCCGGGTGCAGCACCCCATCAAAATCGAGAAATAGAACTCGATCATTCGGCGTCAGCCGGCTGGTTGTCGGGCAGTTCGAATCAAGCACGGTGAAGAACTCTCAAAGCCGGCCTTCCTGGAAGTTAGCTGCTTACCGTGGAGAGCACTGCCGAATGCTCGTAATCAACTCCGCCAGTAGCTCATCAAGACTGACCAGGCCATCCGCATATCGCTGCATCTCAGCAAGGTGCGCAGAGGAATGCCTCATACCTTCGAGTGCCTGACAACCAAGAACCTCAGCCACTGCTTTGCGACGCCGTTCGCGCTCGAGATCATCGATTTGCATGAGACACCTCCCCTTCGCATAGAAGGCCTCCACCAAAGGGGAAGCCTGGCTGTGAAGACTTATTTGAATGCCTTGCTGAAGCGTTGAGACAGCGATGCAGCGTCAATCGCAGCCCAACTCTCCGGATCATTGCTCATCCTGATCCAATTGACCGCAATCCCCACCATGACCAACCCTGCCAAGATCCCCTCCCAGAACGCCCAAACGAAGGTAGTCCGAACTAGGTAGTCAGGGTCAACGCTTCCGGACACTAGATGAATCGGATAGGGAGAAAGGAAGCATCCTGCAATGAACGCCAAGATCATCAAGGGTACTGCGTAGACCATCAACATCACCGGCACCTTGATCTGGTACTGCCTCGCAGCTACCAGCTTGCCGTTAGCGCCCTTCATGGCATAGATGGTGGCTGTGTTTGCAGTCTTGTCTTTTTTCTTCGTGAAGATGCCGTACAGGGTCACTCGCTCCCCCGCCTCAATCTCTTCAAAGATCATTCCTGGCAGCAAGACATTCGGCAACACCTGCCCATCGATAACGATGCGCGCGGTCATAACCCCCTGCGCAGTAGCAATCACTCGTGGCTTCTCGATCACTCCAGTGACCTGCCGGCAATCAAATCGAATCAAAACGGTGCTCCTGCAATTTTTAAGGGCGTGGCTAATCGCACTGCCTAAATGGCAGTGAGGGTGAAAGTATTGGGTCAGTTACGCTCGAAACGAGAAAACGGTACTCAGCGCTGCGGGCTTTCTCACACCATCACCGAGCAATAGGTAGACGGTGCTTTTGGTTTCAAACATGTACGGGTGGTCATGCGAAATTCCGAAGTTAGCGCGCACCCAGTGGCCGGGAGCGAAACGTCGACGGCTGTCCTCGACGACCTCATGGGCATAAACAGCTTTTGGTAGCAGCCCCATTGATGCGAGACGATCTTGCTCCGCCTGTGTGAGCTGGAGATCAGCGATGATCCATTGCTTCACTAGACAGAAAGGCTTTCCCGGAAAAGTCTGTTCGGCAAGCGCTATTAATTCTTCTTGCGCGCCATGCCAACCAAGAACGACTTCCCCGCTTCCATAAAAAAACTGAGCTATCTCATCCAGTGTTACTGACATGGAGCCTCCAGTGTTTGAACCATCATGTGCGTGCACTGGTGTAGATATGGCCCGCGCCGGTTATGAACTCGTAGACGGGGTTTTCCTCGGTGCCAGGCTGGATGCGAATTTCAGAGAGAAGCTCCATCGCGTATGCCCCCTGCTCGCACTTTGTAGGTGGAAGTATGAGATGGATGTTCGTCACGATTAGGAACTCACCCTGCTCCGCTTCACGCATCATCTGAACGGTCTCTACATCCGTAACTAGATGCGCGACCGGGCTGAAGTCTCCATCCTCCAATCCCATTCCCTCAACCAGAAACGAGTACTCGCACCGACTGATATCCATGGATTTCCAGAGCATTCGAATACCGTCAGGAGTTTTAAATTGCCCCTGCAAATTGCTGCTATTGGTTACAAACACTGCAGATAAACCCCATTCCAAATCCTGCCAAGCTCTGAATAGGCTCAGCGTAAGGCAGCCTTCGATTGCGCCTGCTCATGCTTCTGGCAACCGGATAGGAATGCTGCCGAAAGGCACGCCATCCCGTGGCGGCATGCATCCTATTGGATGGCCATCATAAGCAAATATCCCACCATTAACAATTATAGATATTTGGTGGGCCATTGCGAGTATGGCTCTATCCTTCATTTTGAGAAACTGAACGTGAAGGAAGAGCTAGCCGTCACGCTGCGCGCCATCCGGCAAATGAAAGGACTGGGTTATGAGGCCCTTGCGGGAACCATCAGCCAGAGCAACCTTAGCTTGCTCGAACAAGGGAAAATCCAGGCGACGCTACCGACCCTCGTCAAAATCGCCGAAACGCTCGATATCAACCTTCTGACTCTATTGGCGTTGTGCTTGGCGATCCGTGACAAAGAGGCTCCTGAACATTTGATAAAAAATGCGCAAAAGGAGCTTCAAGGCTTCATCGAATCTGGTGGCCTTAAAATCATGGAGGATCAGATTCAGGACGGCGCATTGAAAAAGCGCTCTCGAGGAACTCGAGCGGATGCTCAGAGGGTGAGTGCCGTTGTTGAACTGAAAAAGCGGGGCCTGACTCAAGCCGAAGCTGCGCGTGAACTAGGTTTGCCCACATCGACTGTTCAGCGGTACTGGCGGAAGGGATAAGCCTTTATAGGCAGGGTATTCAATACGATGCGTCTCATCGTCCTTGAGTCGCAACCGAGCGTAGGAGCTAGCATCGCTACTGCTGAGGCCACCAAGACGTCCTTCGCCGCATTGGAAAGGTTGATCTCGTCCGAGATTCAAGATTCAGTACTTTATCGTCCTAAACCAAAGCGGTTCGTTACCAACACCCTACCTTCTATCTCCACGGGAGCGTGATCACCGCCTTACAAAGATGCGATGAATCACGACATCCCCAAGTTTAAAGCAATCAATGCATCCCCGTTTTCATCGTCTCGGTGAGGACATTAATGTGTATCCCCCTGTCGTTGCTCGTGGGCGTTTAGCTCAGCAGTCTGTAATCGAGCTCAACGGAAAGTGGTTTCGGCTGTCCATTTCTACTGCCATATCGATGGACACCGAACAATTAGCTAACCCACTGATTTAAATTGATATTTTTTTGTCCATCACTAGATAAGTCACAGGTAGGGTGCGGTCACTAGACCATCCAGCGATTATCTGGCGATTAACATATCAAGCGACCTGGGACAGCTTGGCGTTAGCCTGATTCAGCCCTTTCTCCTGGAAGTCACCGCCCAGGTTCATGCCCTCAGCATGGATAAAGGTCACGTCGTTGATCCCGATGAAACCCATCACCTGACGCAGGTACGGTTCCTGATGATCCGCCGGGCCACCGGCATACACACCACCGCGAGCAGTCAGGACAAAGGCGCGCTTGCCGTTGAGCAGACCTTGCGGACCGGTTTCGGTGTACTTGAAGGTCACCCCGGCACGCAGCACATGATCCAGCCAGGCCTTGAGCGTGCTCGGGATGGCAAAGTTGTACATCGGTGCAGCCAGTACCAGCACGTCGGCGGCGAGCAGCTCATCAGTCAATTGGTTGGAACGGTCCAGCGACGCTTGTTCGCTGTCGTTGCGCTGTTCGACGGGTTTCATCCAGCCACCCAGCAAGTTGGCGTCCAGATGCGGCACCGGGTTCGCAGCGAGGTCACGCACGGTGATCTGATCGGCAGGATGCGCGGCTTTCCACTGAGCGATGAAGGTCTGGGTCAATTGACGGGAAACCGAGTCTTGCTGGCGGGCACTGCTTTCGATGATCAGAACGCGGGACATGGTGTGTAGCCTCCATCCGAATATGTTGTAAGTCGATGGAGTGAAGGTTAAACAGAGTTGAATCGATGAAAAAGCGCAAATATCCGCTGTAACCCATCAATAAATTCGTTTATAAGCTAAGCCCATATCCCCTGTGGGAGCGAGCAGGCTCGCGAAAGCGCAATGTTCAGTCACATCATCTCTGGATGACGCTCCGTCTTCGCGAGCAGGCTCGCTCCCACAGGGAAATAGCGTTATTTCGGTGTGCAGGTCAGTTTGATGCGCAGCTTGATGATCTCGCGGGTGAACTTGGCCGTGGCGTTTTTATGCTTGCCGGCCGGCACATCGATGCTGCGGGTGCGCGGTGCTTCCGGGCCGTTGCTGAACACCGCACGGCAGGTCGCATCGACGTCACCGTAATTGGCCACGCGGATCGAGCCGATGTCGTTGTCCGTGTCGTACGTCTCGTAATCGATCTTCATGCCGTTGAGATCCTTTTGCACGTCGATCGGATAGGCAAACGCGGTCAACGGCAGCAGCGCCAGCACCACACAACAGAATTTTTTCATTCGGCAGTCTCCATGAGGGACGGCCAGCTTAGGACAAGAGGAGCTATTGATGAAAGCGCCCCGCGTGACCCTTGATCAATGGCGAACGTTGCAGGCCGTGGTCGACCACGGCGGATTCGCCCAGGCCGCCGAGGCCCTGCACCGTTCGCAATCGTCGGTGAGCTACACCGTCGCCCGCATGCAGGATCAGCTCGGCGTGCCATTGCTGCGCATCGACGGGCGCAAAGCCGTGCTCACCGAAGCCGGCGGCGTATTGCTGCGCCGTTCGCGGCAATTGGTCAAACAGGCCAGCCAACTCGAAGACCTCGCCCATCACATGGAGCAAGGCTGGGAAGCGGAAGTGCGGCTGGTGGTCGATGCGGCATACCCGAGCGCGCGGATCGTCCGCGCCCTGACCGCGTTCATGCCGCAGAGTCGCGGCTGCCGCGTGCGTCTGCGCGAGGAAGTGTTGTCGGGCGTCGAGGAAGTGCTGCTCGAAGGCGTGGCGGACCTGGCAATCACCGGCCTGAGCATTCCCGGCTACCTGGGTGCGGAATTGAGTGATGTCGAGTTCGTTGCCGTCGCCCACCCTGATCATCCGCTGCATCGGCTCAACCGCGAGCTGAGCTTTCAGGATCTGGAAACCCAGATGCAAGTGGTGATCCGCGACTCCGGCCGCCAGCAGCCGCGCGATGTCGGCTGGCTCGGCGCCGAACAGCGCTGGACCGTCGGCAGCCTCGCCACCGCCGCGACCTTTGTCAGCAGCGGCCTGGGCTTTGCCTGGCTACCGCGGCACATGATCGACCGCGAACTCAAGGATGGTTCGCTCAAGCTGCTACCGTTGGACCGAGGCGGCAGCCGCAATTCGAGTTTCTATCTGTATTCGAACAAGGACAAACCCCTGGGCCCGGCCACGCAAATCCTTATCGAATTGTTGCGCACCTTCGACACCTTGCCGCTGGACGCACCGTTTGCCGCACCTGAACAAGCCTGACACGGAGTTCACCGATGGCGTATTTCGAGCACGAAGGTTGCAACCTGCACTACGAGGAATATGGCCACGGTGCGCCGTTGCTGCTGGTTCACGGGCTCGGCTCGAGCACCCTGGACTGGGAAATGCAGATCCCCGCGCTGGCCGCGCACTACCGGGTGATCGTCCCGGACATTCGCGGCCACGGGCGCTCGGACAAACCCCGCGAGCGCTACAGCATCGCCGCATTCAGCGCCGACCTGCTGGCCTTGATCGAACACTTGCGCCTCGGCCCGGTGCACTACGTCGGGCTGTCGATGGGCGGAATGATCGGTTTTCAACTGGCCGTCGATCAGCCGCAGGTGCTCAAGAGCCTGACCATCGTCAACAGCGCACCACAGGTCAAATTGCGCAGCCGCGATGATTATTGGCAGTGGTTCAAGCGCTGGAGCCTGATGCGCCTGCTCAGCCTGGAAACCATTGGCAAAGCCCTCGGCAGCAAGCTTTTTCCCAAGCCGGACAGGCCGACCTGCGACGAAAAATGGCCGAACGCTGGGCAACAAACGACAAACGTGCTTATCTCGCCAGCTTCGATGCGATCGTGGGCTGGGGCGTTCAGGAACGACTTTCCCGGGTGTCCTGTCCAACGCTCGTCATCAGCGCCGACCGTGACTACACGCCGGTGGCGTTAAAGGAAACCTATGTAAAACTGCTGCCGGATGCGCGGCTGGTGGTCATTGACGACTCGCGCCATGCCACCCCGCTCGATCAACCCGAACGCTTCAATCACACGCTGCTGGATTTTCTCGCCACAGCCGACCTTCACTCTCAGGATCACTGACCCATGCTGAAAAAACTCGCCCTCGCCGCCGGCTCCGTACTGTTTGCCGCCAACCTGATGGCTGCTACCCCGGCCAAGGCGCCCCACGTGCTGCTGGACACCACCAACGGCCAGATCGAAATCGAACTGGACCCGGTCAAGGCACCGATCAGCACGAAGAACTTCCTTGAATACGTCGACAGCGGTTTCTACAACAACACCATTTTCCACCGCGTGATCCCGGGTTTCATGGCTCAGGGCGGCGGCTTCACCCAGCAGATGCAACAGAAAGAAACCAAGGCGCCGATCAAGAACGAGGCCAGCAATGGCCTGCACAACGTTCGTGGCACCCTGTCGATGGCGCGTACTTCCAACCCTGATTCGGCGACCAGCCAGTTCTTCATCAACGTTGCCGACAACGCATTCCTCGACCCGGGTCGCGACGCCGGTTACGCGGTGTTCGCCAAAGTGGTCAAGGGCATGGACGTCGTGGACATCATCGTCAACTCGCAGACCACCACCAAACAAGGCATGCAGAACGTGCCTGTCGACCCTGTGATCATCAAGTCGGCCAAGCGCATCGACTGAGTTTCGCCGGGCATATCGAGCGGCGTGGGGCTGAGCCTGCGCCGCTCGCACTGATAAAAGGAGAGCCCGGATTCCGGGCGGTTATCTGATGCTCTATCGCCGTTTCGAACAACTGATCGATATCTTCCGCGACGCCCCGACGGCGTCCCCGCCGGACCGCGTCTGGCCCTTCTACGTCTATTACCTGAAGCAGGTCTGGCCAAGTTTTGCTGCCCTGCTCGTCATCGGCCTGTTTGCCTCGTTGATCGAAGTAGCGTTGTTCAGTTACCTGAGCCGCATCATCGATCTGGCGCAGGGCACGCCCAACCCGAACTTCTTCAGTGACCACGCCCTCGAACTGACGTGGATGCTGGTGGTGGCCCTGGTGCTGCGGCCGATATTTTTCGCCCTCCACGACCTGCTGGTGCACCAGACCCTGAGCCCGGGCATGACCAGCATGATTCGCTGGCAGAACCACAGCTACGTACTCAAGCAGAGCCTGAATTTCTTCCAGAACGACTTCGCCGGGCGCATCGCCCAGCGCATCATGCAGACCGGCAACTCGCTGCGCGATTCTGCCGTGCAAGCGGTCGACGCGCTGTGGCACGTGGTGATCTATGCGATCAGTTCGCTGGTGCTGTTCGCCGAGGCCGACTGGCGCCTGATGATCCCGTTGCTGACCTGGATCGTCGCTTACATCGGCGCGCTGTATTACTTCGTGCCGCGCGTGAAAGAGCGTTCGGTGGAAGCCTCTGACGCGCGCTCGAAATTGATGGGGCGCATCGTCGATGGCTACACCAACATCGCCACGCTGAAATTGTTTGCCCACACCAACTTCGAACAGCACTACGCCAAGGAAGCCATCGAAGAACAGACCGTCAAAGCGCAAATGGCCGGTCGCGTGGTGACCAGCATGGACGTGGCGATTACTACCATGAACGGCCTGCTGATTGTCGGCACCACCGCGCTGGCATTGTGGCTGTGGACGCAGTCGCTGATCACCGTCGGCGCGATTGCCCTGGCCACCGGCTTGGTGATTCGTATCGTCAACATGTCCGGCTGGATCATGTGGGTGGTCACCGGCATTTTCGAAAACATCGGCATGGTCCAGGACGGTCTGCGCACCATCTCGCAACCGGTCAGCGTCACCGACCGCGAGCAGGCCAAACCGCTGGCCGTGGCCTCGGGCGAAGTGCGTTTCGAGCACGTGAATTTTCACTACGGCAAGAAGCGCGGGATCATCGGCGACCTCAATCTGACGATAAAACCGGGGGAGAAAATCGGCTTGATCGGCCCGTCCGGCGCCGGCAAATCTACCCTGGTCAACCTGTTGCTGCGCCTGTATGACGTCGAGGGCGGGCGCATCCTGATCGATGGGCAGAACATCGCCGAAGTCGGCCAGGAAAGCCTGCGCGCGCGGATCGGCATGATCACTCAGGACACCTCGCTGCTGCACCGCTCGATCCGCGACAACTTGCTTTACGGCAAACCGGATGCGACCGATGCCGAGCTGTGGGAGGCGGTGCACAAGGCTCGCGCTGACGAGTTCATTCCACTGCTGTCCGACGCTGAAGGCCGCAGCGGTTTCGATGCGCATGTCGGCGAGCGCGGGGTGAAATTGTCGGGCGGTCAGCGCCAGCGCATCGCGATTGCGCGGGTGCTGCTCAAGGACGCGCCGATCCTGATTATGGACGAAGCCACCTCGGCACTGGATTCGGAAGTCGAAGCGGCGATTCAGGAAAGCCTAGAGACCTTGATGCAGGGCAAAACCGTGATCGCCATCGCCCACCGTCTCTCGACCATCGCGCGCATGGACCGTCTGGTGGTGCTGGAAAACGGCAAGATCGCCGAGAGCGGCACCCACGCCGAACTGCTTGCGCATCGTGGTTTGTATGCACGGTTGTGGGCGCACCAGACCGGAGGGTTTGTCGGCATCGATTGATGCCTGGCGGTGCGGTGAAAAAACTGTGGGAGCGAGCCTGCTCGCGAATGCGATGGATCAGCGACAAATTCGTCAACTGACCCGACGCTTTCGCGAGCAGGCTCGCTCCCACAGGGGATCTGGAACTAGGTTTGGCGATAAGGCAACGCGGTGCGGGCCTCTTCAGCATAGGCCAGAACCCCCGCGCGCTCCTGCTGGAGAAAATCCTTCACCGCCGCTTTCAAACCCGGATGCCGCAGGTAGTGCCAGGAATGGGTAATCACCGGTTCAAACCCGCGAATCAATTTGTGCTCGCCCTGCGCCCCGGCATCGAAACGCTGGATGCCATGGGCGATCGCGTAATCCATGCCCTGATAGAAACACGTCTCGAAATGCAGCCGATCAAACTCGGCCAGGCAGCCCCAATAACGCCCGTAGAAACTGTCGCCACCGACCAGGCTGAACGCCATCGCCACCGGCTTTGAGCCCTGTTTGGCAAGAACCACCCGAATCGCCTCGGGCATGCGTTCAGCCAGCAGGCTGAAGAACTCCCGCGTCAGATATGGCGCCTGACGCCGCACCGCGTAGGTGTTGGCATAGCAGGCGTACACAAAATCCCACTGTGCCTCGTCCAGCTCACGCCCCTCCAGCCACTCGAACTCAAAGCCCTGCCCCGCCACCTGCTCGCGTTCCTTGCGCATCTGCTTGCGCTTGCGCGAACTGAGGGCGTCGAGGAAGTCCTGAAAGTCGCGGTATTCACGGTTCTGCCAGTGATATTGACAGCCGATACGCTGCAGCCAGCCCGGTTGCTCGGCCATCGCCGCATCGGTAAACGGATCAGTGAAATTGATGTGCGCGCTGGAGAGCTCTTCGATCTGCAAATAGCCCGGCAGGCTTTTCAGCAGTTCGAAACCGTCCTCCACTGTTGCCGCCAGCAAGCGCGGGCCGCTGACCGGACTGAACGGCACGGCGGTCAGGAGTTTGGGGTAGTAATCGATGCCGGCACGCGCGCAGGCATCGGCCCAGCCGTGATCGAAAACGTACTCGCCGTAGGAATGCCACTTGCGATAACTGGGCAGTGCGGCGATCAGTCGATCATCTTCGATGTGCAGCAAATGCTCGGGCTGCCAGCCTGAATGCGGGCCGACACTGCCGCTGTCTTCCAGCGCGCTGAGGAAGGCGTGACGCAGGAACGGCTGGTTGTCCGGAACCAGCGCATCCCAGCTTGCCGGGACGATTTCTGACAGGTCTTGCAGGCGTTGCAACGTCATTCACTGGCACTCCACAGCTTGGCGACAAAGCCCGGCGAGTATCGCTTATCGCGACCCCATTGCACACGCTCAATCGGCCGACAGCGCTCTAACTCGATAGTTCACGCCTGATCCGCATCGTCATCAACCTGCCATCACTGTGCCACCGCTCTGTCATAAACCATCGCGATACTGGCGCCTGTTTTTAGAGCGCCGGGTTCTAACCCGGACACAGTTTTCCGGCCTTCAGGCCGGTTGTGCCCAGGATGGTTCAGCCATCCCCTTCATCTTCGGAGATTGCTATGCGTCTTGCTTCCACGAAAACTGCAGCGGCCCTGTGCGGCGGCTTGTTGCTGGCCATGAGCGTTCCGGCCAGTGCTGCAGTCGACGCCAAACTGCTCGACATGCTCAAGGCCAACGGGTCGATTTCCCAGGCGCAGTACATCGAGCTGCAAACAGAACTGGCCAAGGATCAGAAGGCTCAGCAAATCGCCCAACAGGCGCAGCAGGAAACCAACGAACAAGTAGCGGCGGTCGCGAAGAAGACCAACGAACAGAGCCTGTTCGATCAGAAACTGGCCTGGGCGGCGAAGACCCAGTTCAAGGGCGACGTACGTATCCGTCAGGAAACCATCAAGATCGACGGCGAGCCGAACAACGGCGGCCGCGACAAGGACCGCCAGCGCATCCGTGCGCGTCTGGGCGCGTATACCGAGATCAACCCGCAAGTCGACACTGGTATCCGTATCGCCACCGGCGGCGGTGACGACGCGCGCTCGACCAACCAGGATCAGGACAACTACTTCGACAAGAAGCAGATCTGGCTCGACCTCGGCTACATCGACTATCACCCGGATCAGATCAAGAACCTGCACGTGATCGGCGGCAAGATGCTGCAACCATGGGTAAGCATGGGCGACGTGATCTGGGACAGCGACATCAACCCGGAAGGTCTGGCCGTTACCTACAAATACCCACTGGGCGGCAGCGCCGAACTGTTCGGCAGCCTGGGTAACTACAACCTCAAGGACAACGTTGACGGCGACGGCGTGCAATTCCGCCACGACCTGCGCCTGACCGCTGGCCAGTTGGGCAGCCGCTTCAACATCACCGACAACCTGAAAATGACAGTCGGCGGCAGTGTCTACGCCTACCAGAACGACGAAGACAGCCGCTGCACCGGCACCTCGACGCCGTGCGCCCTGGCGGTCAACGGCAACTCGGCGAACAACGAATTCCGTCTGTATGAAGGGTTCAGCCAGATCGACATCGGCGGCCTGCCAATGCCGCTGTCGTTCTACGGCCAGTACGTGAAGAACAACGATGCCGTGACCGATCAGGACACCGCATGGTTGCTCGGCGCCAAGTCGAAAGTCTTCGGCTTCAACCTCGACTACAACTATCGCGACGTGCAGCGCAACGCCGTGGTCGGCGCCTTCACCGACTCCGACTTTGCCAACGGCACCACCGGTTCGCGCGGGCACAAGTTCAAGGTCGGGTACGACATCGACAAGAACTTCGCCGTCGGCGCCACGTACTTCCTGACCAAGGCCGACTTCGCCAGCCGCAGCCAGCGCGATGCAGATGCCAACACCCTGCAGCTGGATGCTGAAGCGAAGTTCTAAAACGGCAGCTGCAAGCTACAAGCTACAAGCCAAGAGCTGCGAGTGAATGCCTTTACTCGCAGCTTGAGGCTTGAAGCTTGAAGCTGCCTCAATCCGGTGCGGGCGGGACGATCCCCATCATCCGTTCGTTTCATCCGCACCGGGTTATTTCTGCAGGATGCAAAAACCCCCTGTAGGAGCTGCCGAAGGCTGCGATCTTTTGATCTTGATCCTGAAAACAAGATCAAAAGATCGCAGCCTCGTTTCACTCGACAGCTCCTACAGGGGGTTGTCTTTTCGTCGTTGCTCAGCCAGGCGTTCAGCCAAGGCATCGACGTTCTCGTCCGGTTTGTCCGGCAGCGCCTTCAGGGTTGCCTGCATCACGCGCATCTGCCGCATGAAGCGCCGGCAGTTGGGGCAGAACAACAGGTGATGACGCACCATCAGCGTCTCGCGAAAGCTCAGTTGGCCGTCGAGATAATCGCTGGATCGTGCCACTTGCTCCTTGCAGGTCAACATTCTCCTGTCTCCTCAAAATGTTCCACGGTCGCAAAGACCTTCAAACGTGCCCGATGCAGCAGCACGCGGACATTGGAGAGCGAAATCTCCAGAAGATTACAGATCTCTTCCAGCTCCAGGCCCTGGCGTTCGCGCAACAGCAGGACACTGCTCTGCAACTCGGACAGACTCAGCAAGGTGTGTTCGAGGCATTCGCGCAGTTCGTTTTCGGTGAGCAGCGCCTCTGGGGTGTCCTGATGCCAGGCAAACGGCGCGACCAGCCAATGGCCGTCGCTTGAGGAAAATCGATCGTCACCGATGGTGCCGTGGGGCGATGGCAGGTCATCGAGCAGGACTTCCCGGCGATTGAGCTTGTAGCGATTCTTCGCCGAATTGGCGGTGATGGTCAGCAACCAGGTCTTGAGGCTGGAACGGCCTTCGAAGCTGGCCAGATGACGCACCACCGACAGCCAGGCATCCTGCACCACTTCCTCGACATGACGCTGGCCGACAATCGCGTAAGCCACAGCGCGCATGGCGCTCTGATACGTGGTGACCAGTTCCTTGAAAGCCTTTTGCTCCCCCGCCAGCAGGCGCGTGAGCAGTTGGGTGTCGTCAGCCGCCATCCATCAATCCCCTTGTCCGGACTTCGAAAATGAACGCGGCAGGTGTGCACCTGCCGCGACGTCCGAAAAATTACAGCGTTTCAGCCGCTTCGAATGTAGGAAAGATCGACGCGATTAAGGGGAAATTAACCTGTTTCAGCGCTTGCGCAGCAACACGCTACCGATCGAATAACCGGCACCAAACGAACTGAGCACCGCCAGCGAACCCGAGGCCAGATCATCCTGGTATTTGTGGAAGGCAATGACCGAACCGGCGGAGCTGGTGTTGGCGTAGCTGTCGAGAATCACCGGGGCTTCTTCTTCGGTAGCTTCGCGGCCGAGCAGCTTGCGCACGATCAGGTGGTTCATGCTCAGATTGGCCTGGTGCAGCCAGAAACGCTTCACGTCGCCAACGTTGAGCTGGTTCTCTTCCAGGTGCTCGCCAATCAGTTCGGCGACCATCGGGCAGACATCCTTGAACACCTTGCGGCCTTCCTGCACGAACAACTTGTCGCCGGCACCGATGCCCTCTTCCGCCGCTCGGTTGAGGAAGCCGAAGTTGTTGCGGATGTTGTTGGAGAACTTGGTCAGCAGTTTGGTGCTGACCACGTCGAACTGGTACGGGGAGGTCGCCAGATCCGCGCGCTCGATGATCACCGCAGTCGCGGCATCACCGAAGATGAAATGGCTGTCGCGATCACGGAAGTTCAGGTGCCCGGTGCAGACCTCCGGGTTGACCATCAGGATCGCCCGCGCCTGGCCCAGTTGCACGCTGTTGGCGGCGGCCTGGATGCCGAAGGTGGCGGAAGAACACGCCACGTTCATGTCGAAACCAAAACCTTCGATGCCCAACGCTTCCTGGACTTCGATGGCGATGGCCGGGTAAGCGCGTTGCAGGTTGGAGCAGGCGACGATCACGCCGTCGATATCGGCTGCGGTTTTGCCGGCTCGTTGCAGGGCTTGTTCGGCAGCGCCGACGGCCATCTGGCAGAGCACCGACCATTCATCGTTGGAACGCTCGGGCAGGCGCGGGGCCATGCGTTGCGGATCGAGGATGCCGTCCTTGTCCATGACAAAGCGGCTCTTGATGCCCGAGGCCTTTTCGATGAACGCGGCGCTGGATTCGGTCAGGGCCTGGACTTCACCACTGGCAATCGCCTCGGCGTTATCGGCGTTGAACTGGGCGACGTAGGTATTGAAAGACTGCACCAGCTCTTCGTTGGAGATGCTGTTGGCCGGTGTGTACAGGCCGGTGCCGCTGATGACGACGTTATGCATGGTCGTTTCTCTAATCTGTTCAGGCAGAAAGTGCTGGAACCGTCGTACCAACACGCAAAGGGTCTATTCCCATCCGGGGGACGCAAACCTGGCATCGTTTTATTCCGCAGCGCGACACGGCCGAAGGCTCTGGGTCGCGAAACGGCGGGTTATGGTGGCGAAGTTTGCCATAAACCCGAGGTTTTGGCGCCGTTCTCAAGCACAACTGCCATTCACTCCATGAACTCAACTCTGTGGCGAGGGGATTTATCCCCGTTCGACTGCGAAGCAGGCGCCAGCCCACCACGCTCGGTATTTGATGAACCGAGGTCGCAGGTTTTGGGGCGGCTTCGCCACCCAGCGGGGATAAATCCCCTCGCCACAAAGCCTGTTCCAACAGGGGAATTGTGTATGGCTGCAGGTCAGGGCTCGACCTGACTCCACTGTTTGCTCAGGCGCTTGTCCGAGATCGGCACTTTCGTCCCCAACTGCTGAGCAAACAGCGACACGCGGTATTCCTCCAGCCACCAGCGGTACAACTCCAGCTGCGGATCACGCTTGCCTTCCTGCGCATGCTTGGCCGCGCGGGTCTGGTATTGCGCCCACAGGCCAGCGAGTTCGCCGCTCCAGACGCGATCCTTCTGCACCTGCGCACCGAGTTTCTCGAAACGTTGCTCGACCGCTTTCAGGTAACGCGGCAACTCCTTGAGCCACTGCATCGGCGTTTCGCGGACGAAACCCGGATAGACCAGATTGCCGATCTGCTGCTTGATGTCGTTGAGTGCCACCGCTTGCGCCAGATCGATCTTGCCCTTGAAGCGTTTTTGCAGACCGTGCCAGATCTTGAGGATTTCCAGAGTCAGGCGCGCGACACGTTCGGCGTGCTCGGTCCAGTTGCCGCGCTTGCGCTCGGCCAGTGCCGCCAATCCTGCGCCTTCACGGGGCAACGGGTCTTCGCCTTCGAGAATGCAGCTGTCGAGGCTGGCCAGCAGAATGTCTTCAACCAGCGCATCGACCCGGCCCAGTTCGCGATACAGCAGACCCAGTTCAGTCTGCCCGGGCAACTTGCCGCGCAGGAACTTAGCCGGCTCGGCCAGTTGCTGCATGAGCAAACGCTGCAAGGCCCGACGATGCTGGAACTCGGCTTCGGCCGGGGTCGAGAAGCGCCCTTCCTTGACCGTGCCGCCCTCTTCCACCAGCGCCGGGTACACCGTCATCGACAGCCCGGCGATCTTCTGCTGGGTCTTTTCCGCCACCGGCGCGAAAACTTTTGCCTCGACCGGCTGCTGACTTTTCGCACTCTGCGGCACCGCCAACGCGGCCTGGCTGGCTTCGGCGAAGCGCGCGGTCAACTCAGCCAGATCGCGGCCTTCGCCAAGGAACTTGCCCTGACCATCGACGATTTCCAGGTTCATGCGCAGATGGCTCTCAACCTGCTGCGCCGCTTCCACCCACGCTTCATCGCTGACCCGCGCGCCGGTCATGCGCAGCAGCTCGCGACCGAGCGCTTGCGGCAGCGAACCTTCGGCGAAAGTCATGCGCTGCAACGCGGCCTTGATGAAGTCCGGCACCGGCACGAAGTTCTTGCGCAGGGCTTTCGGCAGGTTGCGCACCAGGGCTATGCACTTGGCCTCGATCAAGCCCGGCACCAGCCATTCCAGACGCTCCGGCGGCAACATCGGCAGCAACGGCGCCGGCACGCGCAAGGTCACGCCGTCGCGCGGGTGATTGGGCTCGAAATGATAAGTCAGCGCCAGTTCCAGATCGCCGATGTGTAACGTGTCCGGGTAATCACGGGCGGTGACTTCACTGGCCTCGCGGGCCAGCACGTCTTCTTCGCGCATGATCAGCAGCTGCGGATCTTTCTGGCTGTTGACCTTGTACCAACTGTCGAAGGTCGCGGTCTGGTGGATCTCCGCCGGCAGACGTGCATCGTAGAAGGCGTAGAGGGTTTCTTCGTCGGCGAGAATGTCGCGCCGGCGAGCCTTGGCTTCCAGTTCGTCGAGCTGCTCGAGCAGTTTCTGATTGGCGCTCAGGCATTTGGCCCGCGACTGAATCTCGCCGCGCACCAGACCTTCGCGGATAAACAGCTCACGGGATACCACCGGATCGACCGGGCCGTAATGCACCGGGCGGCGACCGACGACGATCAGGCCGAACAGGGTGATCTGCTCGTAGGCGACGACCTGGCCGCGCTTTTTTTCCCAGTGCGGTTCGAAGTGGTTTTTCTTGATCAGGTGCCCGGCCAGCGGCTCGATCCAGTCGGCGTCGATCTTGGCGACCATGCGCGCGTACAGCTTGGTGGTTTCCACCAGCTCAGCGGTCATCAGCCACTGCGGGCGCTTCTTGCCGATGCCCGACGACGGATGAATCCAGAAGCGCCGCTGCCGCGCGCCGAGGTAATCGCCGTCTTCGGTTTTCTGGCCAATCTGGCTGAGCAATCCGACCAGTACCGCTTTGTGCAGCTTCGGATAATCCGCCGGCTCCTTGTTCAGGCTCAACTGCATGTCGCGGCAGATCAGGCTCAACTGACGATGAGAATCACGCCACTCGCGCAAACGCAGGTAATTGAGGAAGTTCTTCCGGCACCAATTGCGCAGCGGATTGGCGGTCAGCGCCTGGCGCTGTTCTTCAAAACCACGCCACAGATTGACCAGGCCGGCGAAGTCGGAATCCGGATCCTTCCATTGCGCATGGGCCTGATCCGCCGCTTGCTGACGCTCCGGTGGACGCTCGCGCGGGTCCTGAATCGACATCGCACTGGCGACGATCAGCACTTCCTGCAGACTGCCGAGCTTGGCCGCTTCCAGGAGCATGCGGCCCATGCGCGGGTCGACCGGCAAGCGCGCCAGCTGTCGACCGAGCGGCGTCAGCTGACTGTTGCGATCCACCGCCGAGAGCTCTTGCAGCAGGTTGAAACCGTCGCTGATTGCCTTGCCGTCCGGCGGTTCGATAAACGGGAACGCGGTGATTTCGCCGAGGCGCAGATGGAGCATCTGCAGGATCACGGCGGCGAGGTTGGTGCGCAGAATTTCCGGATCGGTAAATTCCGGCCGCCCAAGGAAGTCCTCTTCGCTGTACAAACGCACGCAGATACCCGGCTCGACCCGGCCGCAACGACCTTTACGCTGATTGGCGCTGGCCTGGGAAATCGCTTCGATCGGCAAGCGCTGCACCTTGGCGCGGTAGCTGTAGCGGCTGATGCGCGCGGTGCCGCTGTCAATCACATAGCGAATGCCCGGTACGGTCAGCGAGGTTTCGGCGACGTTGGTCGCCAGCACCACGCGGCGGCCCGGGTGCGATTGGAAAATCCGCTGCTGTTCAGCCGGCGACAGGCGCGCGTACAGCGGCAGGATTTCGGTGTGCTTGAGCTGGGCCTTGCGCAACATATCGGCAGCATCGCGAATCTCGCGCTCGCCGGGCAAAAACACCAGCACATCGCCGGGGCTGCGCCGTTCGCTGCGCTCGTAGGCGGCGATTTCGTCGAGGGTGGCGAGAATCGCCTGATCGACGGTCAGGTCATCCTCGACCCGGTTGCCCTCCTCGTCCTGCTCAAGCGTCAGCGGCCGGTACCAGGTTTCCACCGGGAAAGTACGCCCCGACACTTCGACGATCGGCGCGTCATCGAAATGCTTGGAGAAACGCTCCAGATCGATGGTCGCCGACGTGATGATGACCTTCAGGTCGGGACGGCGTGGCAGCAGGGTTTTCAGGTAGCCGAGGAGGAAATCGATGTTGAGGCTGCGTTCGTGGGCTTCGTCGACGATGATCGTGTCGTAGCGTTCCAGATAACGGTCGTTCTGGGTTTCCGCCAGCAGAATGCCGTCGGTCATCAGCTTGATCAGGGTGTTGGCATCGCTCTGATCCTCGAAGCGCACCTGATAGCCGACCAGCGCTCCGAGCGGCGTGCCGAGTTCTTCGGCGACGCGACTGGCGACACTGCGCGCGGCGATCCGACGCGGCTGGGTATGGCCGATCAGACCGTGCTGGCCGCGACCGATTTCCAGACAGATCTTCGGCAACTGGGTGGTTTTACCCGAGCCGGTTTCGCCGGCGATGATCAGCACCTGATGTTGCTCCAGGGCCTTTTTGATCTCGTCGCGCTTGGCCGCGATCGGCAAACTGTCGTCGTAACGAATCACCGGCAGGCTCGCGCGGCGCGCCAGCACCTGATCGCAGGACGCCTGCATCCGCGCCACCCACTGGGCCAGTTTGGCCTCGTCGGGTTTCTTGCGCAGCTCAAGCAACTGCCGCCGCAGCCGGTGGCGGTCGGCGAGCATGGCGTGATCGAGGTTTTTCAGCAGTTTGTCGATGGAGGGCGATTCGTCGGTCATCGGGTAGGCAATTCGGTCGTCTATTTATGCAGGGGGCGGATTGTCGCAGATTTGGGGGGATTGTGGCGTGTCAGGGGGATTGCGACCCTCACCCTAGCCCTCTCCCAAAGGGAGAGGGGACCGATTGGGGGATGCTTCAAAGGTACATCGACCTGAAAGAGCTTTGCCGAATCCATAATCGCCGAGCTCTTTCAGGTCGGCGTTTGACCCAAGACACCTCGGTCAGCTCCCTCTCCCTCTGGGAGAGGGCTGGGGTGAGGGGCTTTTAAAAGAGCTACTCGTTGTCGAGGCCCTTGCGCCGGTATGGGAAGACGTCGATAACCTTCCCCGCCCGAATCGCCTCCTGCAAGCCCTTCCAGTAATCGGCGTTGTACAACTCGCCGTGCAATTGATCGAACAATTTCCGCTGGCCCGAATCGGCAAACAGGAACGGCGGAAACTCTTCGGGAAACACGTCAAGCGGGCCGATCGAGTACCACGGCTCAGAGGCCATTTCATCCTCCGGCGTGCGCGGTTGCGGGATGTGGCGGAAGTTGGCTTCGGTCAGGAAGCAGATTTCGTCGTAATCGTAAAACACCACGCGCCCGTGACGGGTGACGCCGAAGTTTTTCAGCAGCATGTCGCCGGGAAAAATATTCGCCGCCGCCAGTTGCTTGATCGCCAAACCGTAATCTTCCAGCGCTTCGCGCACTTGGGCGTCGTTGGCGTTTTCCAGATACAGGTTGAGCGGAGTCATCCGGCGTTCGGTCCAGCAATGGCGGATCAGCACGGTCTCGCCATCGACCGAAACCGTGGATGGCGCCACTTCAAGCAGCTCTTCGAGGCACCCCGGATCGAACTTGCTCAGCGGAAAGCGAAAATCAGCAAACTCTTGGGTATCGGCCATGCGCCCGACCCGATCGACGCTTTTCACCAGACGATACTTTTCGATCACCGTGGCGCGATCGACGTTCTTCGACGGTGAGAAACGGTCCTTGATGATTTTGAATACGGTGTTGAAACCCGGCAGGGTGAACACGCTCATGACCATGCCGCGCACGCCCGGGGCCATGATGAACTGATCGTCAGTGTTGGCCAGGTGATTGATCAGCGCGCGGTAGAACTCCGACTTGCCGTGCTTGTAGAAGCCGATCGAGGTGTACAGCTCGGCGATGTGCTTGCCCGGCAGAATGCGTCGCAGAAAACCGATGAACTCCGCCGGCACCGGTACATCGACCATGAAATACGAACGGGTGAAAGAGAAGATGATCGACACATCGGCTTCGTCGGTGATCAACGCATCGATCTGAATGCCCCGACCTTCGCGGTGCAACAGCGGAATCACCAACGGCCATTGCTCGTCACGGGTGTAGATGCGTCCGACCAGATACGCGCCCTTGTTGCGGTAGAGCACCGAGGAAAACAGCTCGACGCTTAGCTCCGGGTCTTTGCACACCCAGTCCGGCAGGTTTTCGCGCAATTGCGCTTCGAGCCGCAGCAAGTCGCCGGGCAAATCAGCGTAATCCTCGCTGAAGCGGTAATCGGCGAAGATGCTGGCGAGCATCGCGGACAACTGGCCCTGCGGCTTGTACGTACGGGTTTGCGCGGCGCGGGCACGGCGCAGGCTCGGGCGCGTGGTGTGGATGAACATGCAGCCGTCGCTGATCAGGTCGTGGCTGAACAGCCCGCAGAAAATCGAGTTGTACCAGGTTTCGGACAGCTCATCGTCGAAGCGCAGGTCGATCACACTGATGTAGGCGCTTTTCACCAGCGGCCAGCAGCTGACGTTCATCAGGGTTTCGTCATCGAAATACTCGCGCAGGCGAGCGACGGTTTCGCCAACCTTCTCTTCGTACAGACTGATCCGCGCCGCCGAGGCGGCCTGGGCTTCTTGCCAGCGCGCCTGTTCGAAGCGCTCGCGCGCGCCGTCGGTGATGCGGCGGAAATGCTCGCGGTAATCGTCGAAGCCGGCGAGGATCATCCGGGCGATCTCGGTGGCTGGCCATTGCTGCGACATAAATGAAACCTCGGCGGGAATTCGGTTGGTCTGAGCTTAGTCACGGAACCGTCCGCAGGAAAAGCGCAATTTCTGCCAAAACCGATACGGGGTTGACCGTTGACGGGGTTTCTCGCGCAGGTAAATCCCAAGGCAGAATTAAAAGCCCGAATAGCGGTTGCCATGATCCGGACGCTCGGCAACACTCTCGTCCCGATCAAGGAAGGAGCCCGCCGTGAGCCCTGTCGATATTTTCCGTATGTTGTCGCTGGCCGCTATCTGGGGCGCGAGTTTTCTGTTCATGCGCATCATTGCCCCGGTGATCGGCACGATCCCGACCGGGTTCTTTCGCGTGTCGATCGCAGCCGCCGGGCTGCTGGTGATCCTCGGGCTGATGCGCATCAGCTGGGACTTCAAGGGCAAGCTGAAAACCGTGATGCTGCTTGGCGTGATCAACTCGGGGATTCCGGCGACGCTGTATTCGGTGGCGGCGCAAGTATTGCCGGCCGGCTATTCGGCGATCTTCAACGCCACGACACCGCTGATGGGCGTGTTGATTGGCGGTTTGTTCTTCAGCGAAAAGCTCACGGCGGCCAAGCTCAGCGGCGTGTTCCTCGGTCTGTTCGGCGTCGGTGTGCTGACGCGCGCCGGTCCCGTAGCCTTCGATCTGCAACTGCTGATGGGCGCGGTCGCCTGCCTGCTGGCGACCACTTGTTACGGCTTTGCCGGATTCCTCGCACGGCGCTGGCTGGATCAGGCCGGTGGGCTGGACAGCCGTTTGTCGGCACTGGGCAGCATGCTTGGGGCGACGTTGTTTTTGCTGCCGCTGTTCGCCTACAGCACCATTACCGCGCCGCCGGTAAGCTGGGGCGGCTGGCAGGTCTGGCTGTCGCTGCTCGGCCTGGGCCTGGGTTGCACAGCGTTTGCCTACATCATCTATTTCCGCCTGCTCAGCTCGATCGGCCCGGTGAAATCGATGACCGTGACCTTCATGATCCCGCCGTTCGGCGTGTTGTGGGGGGCGTTGTTGCTGGATGAGCCGTTGTCGATGGCGCACATTTATGGCGGAGTGTTGATTGCAGCGGCGTTGTGGCTGGTGTTGAAGCCGGCGGTGGTGAAGCCTGCAAACGCGTCAGTCCGTTAGGTTTTCTGCCGCAGATATTCGCGAGCAGGCTCGCTCCCACAGAAAAATACATTCCAATGTGGGAGCGAGCCTGCTCGCGAAGGCGATGGATCAACCACCGCCTGTTTTCTGCTAACTGTTTTTTCGGAACACAAATACCAACCCGACAATGATCAACAGCATTCCCAACACGCTCAACGCCGCCAGACGATTACCGAAAATCAGGTAATCCATCACTGCCGTCACCGCCGGCACCAGATAGAACAGGCTGGTGACATTCACCAGATTGCCCCGCGCGATCAGTCGATACAGCAACAGCGTCGCCAGCACTGAAACCACCAGCCCCATCCATAACACCGGGACAATGAAGCCTGCGCTGTGTTCGAAGTGAAACGGCTGGAACGGTACGAAAATCGCGCACAGCAACAGGCCGGCCAGGTACTGCACTGGCAGCGTGCCGAGCGGATTGTCGGTGATGCGTTTTTGCATGATCGAGCCGAGCGTCATGCTCGCCAGCGCCAGCAAACCGAACAGCATGCCGGCCCAGGACATTCCGGCCAGACCGATTCCCTGATAAACCACCATGATCAGCCCGGCCAAGCCAAGTGCCAGGCCGAACAGGCGGCTCGCAGAACGCTGCCGTTCCATCAAGACCACGGTAAGGATCGGCTGAACGCCCATGATCGTCGCCATTACCCCCGGCGTGACTTTGCAATCCAGCGCCAGCAGATAAAAGATCTGATAGGCCCCGAGCAACACCAGTCCCGTGGCGATCGCGAACAGCATCGGCTTGCCACCCTTGGGCAGCTTCAATCTCAGCAGCGGCGCCAGCAACACTAGCCCGCACAGGGCGATGGCGAAGCGAATCAGCAGAAAGGCAAAGGGCGAAGCATGGGCCAGGCCCCACTTGGAGAAAATCGCCCCGCTGCTCCACAGCAGAACGAACAGGCTCGTGGATGTCGCCGCGAGCGCGGATTGTTTCGAAAGGACAAACATGAAATACCACCTGTAGTCGGGCAAGAAGCCAACTCAGCCGAAGCTGAAATCCAGTAGGTTGTTCTGGCGGGCGCAGGGGTCAGCAGAAGCTGCCGATCAGCCCCGAACGCCAACGCCCGGCGGCGATACGACTGCGCACACCGGCGTGCTACTGACAGGTGGAGGGTAATGACTGATCTGCACAGGCTGCCGATTCCCGCACGGCACGACGCCAGCGTTGACCGCTGAATCGACTACCGCGTTGATGAGGGATACAGGCATGAATGCTGATCTTTATTGAGGAAATGAAGGCGTGAGCATGGCGCTCAGGCGGGCTGACTATAACCAGCCCGGGACACAGATTGCAATGACTTGGGCGAAGGGCCGGTAGCGACAGTGCGGCGTCGGGTGATTAGGGTTATTGGCGCGGCAACGGATTGTCAGGGGACATGGAATGCAAGAGATCATATGCCAAGGGAACGGACGTATTTGCGGTATCAGGTTTTCTGTTCATTTATTGACCAGCGAGGGAGAGAGGGAGTATGCGCAAAGTCGTAAGAAAATCCCCAAGCAAGAAGGAATTGCGCGAGCCGATGGAAAAGCTTGATCGACTGGAGTTATCCGCGAATCAGCGCCGTTTTCTGCAGGTCCTTGAAAACGGAACCGACGTGACCGAGCCCAACCTGCTCGCCGGCCGTCCTTGAACCCATCAATAAAAAACCGCTCCCGAAGAGCGGTTTTCTATTGTCTGTTCCAGCCTCACCCAAACAACCAATACCCCAGCAACGTCAGCACCAGCACCGCCAGCACCGGGCGCATTACGCGGTAGGCCTTGGGATGCCGGCGCTTCCACTGCTTGACCACACCGCTGAAACGGTCGCTGAAGTTCTTGCTCCAGGCATAGGCCTGGTTGATCCCACCGACACGTTCGTCGTCCAGATTCTGCGGCGCGGTGGCGCGGCCGAGCCAGCCGCTGATGAAGCGGTTGATCCGGGTCATCAGGCGGTTGCTCAGCGGGCGTTCGATGTCACAGAACAGAATCACTCGAGTCTGAGCGGTTTCATTCTTGACCCAGTGCACGTAAGTCTCGTCGAACATCACGTCATCGCCGTCGCGCCAGGCATAGACCTGACCGTCGACGAAGATCCGGCAATCATCGGAGTTGGGTGTCGACAGGCCGAGGTGATAACGCAGGGAGCCGGCGAACGGGTCACGGTGCGGATTGAGGTGACTGCCGCCCGGCAGCAGCGCAAACATCGCGCCCTTGACGTTGGGAATGGCGCTGACCAGCGCCACGGTTTTCGGGCACAGGGCTTCGGCCGATGGCAACGGTTTGTCGTACCACTTCAGATAGAAACGCTTCCAGCCTTTCTTGAAAAACGAACCGAAACCGGCATCGTTGTTCTTCTCGGCAGCGCGAATGTAGCCTTCGTCGAACAGGTGCATGGCTTCGTCGCGAATGGTTTCCCAGTTGTCGCGCAGTACATCCAGTTCCGGAAACTTGCTGCGATCCAGATACGGTCTGGATGGCACTGCGGAGAACAGGTACATCAACGCGTTGTACGGAGCGAACAGCGCGGAGTGGTTGACGAACTGGCGCAATACCGGCAAACGCGCCTTGCCGCGCAAATGCACATAGAGCGTGCTGCCCAGAAACAGCAACAGCACAAACGCCTTGGCGGCAAACGAAACGGTCATCAACGACTCCTTGAATAAAGACAACGCTGCACGATGCCCTTTTCCCGGCATGGCAGCCGGCCATGATAAACACTACCGGCTCCGGGAAAAACCCGCCTGACGCAAGATTCAGTGTTAAGCATTGCGCAACAAAGCCTTTATTAACATGCAGCACCTGAACTTCGGCTGACCTGAATCAACAGGCTTACTGCTGGTTCTCCTGCTCGGTGAAGAGGTCACTGAACAGCATGCTCGACAGATAACGCTCGCCCGAATCCGGCAGCACCACGACGATGGTTTTACCCTGCATCTCTGGTTTCTCCGCCAGACGCACGGCCACCGCCATGGCAGCACCGCAGGAGATGCCGCACAAAATCCCCTCTTCCTGCATCAGGCGCAAAGCCATGGCCTTGGATTCTTCATCGGTCACCTGCTCAACGCGATCGACCATCGACAGATCAAGGTTCTTCGGCACAAAACCGGCGCCAATGCCCTGAATCTTGTGCGGGCTCGGCTTGATTTCGGCACCGGCCAACGCCTGCGTAATCACCGGCGAAGAAGCGGGCTCGACAGCCACGGACAGAATCGGTTTACCGGCGGTGTTCTTGATATACCGCGAGACACCAGTAATGGTTCCGCCGGTGCCGACGCCTGCCACCAGCACATCCACGGCGCCGTCGGTGTCGTTCCAGATTTCCGGGCCGGTGGTCTTCTCATGAATTGCCGGATTGGCCGGGTTATCGAATTGCGCCGGCATGAAATATTTGTCGGCATCGCTGGCGACGATTTCCGCGGCCTTCTCGATGGCGCCCTTCATGCCCTTGGACGGCTCGGTCAACACCAGTTCCGCGCCCAAGGCTTTGAGGACCTTGCGGCGCTCGATGCTCATCGACGCAGGCATGGTCAGCATCAATTTATAGCCACGCGCAGCGGCAACGAAGGCCAGACCGATACCGGTATTACCGGAAGTCGGCTCGACAATGGTCATGCCCGGCTTGAGTTTGCCGCTGCTTTCGGCGTCCCAGATCATGTTGGCGCCGATTCGGCATTTGACCGAGTAACCGGGGTTGCGCCCCTCGATCTTGGCCAGGATGGTGACCCCGCGCGGCGCGATGCGGTTGATCTGGACCAGCGGCGTATTACCGATGGAATGGGCGTTGTCAGCGTAAATACGGCTCATGGCTGGGTCCTTATGCAGCGTTGAATTCAGCCTTCCAAGGTAAGCCCGTTGCCGATCACAGTCCAGTCGGGTCGAACGTCTGCAAACGCGCGGAGTCAATCGCTTTGAATCGTCAAGCCACACTCTTGAAGGAACAATGGCATGAAACGTCGTTACAGCTGGCCGCTCTGGACCCTGGCGGGTGTCGTGGTGCTGCTGGTCGCCCTGCATTTCGCCCTGCCCTATCTGGTACGCGACTACCTCAATGACAAACTTGCGGACATGGGCGATTACCGTGGCCAGATCACCGATGTCGATCTCGCGCTGTGGCGTGGCGCCTACAAAATCAACGGCCTGAAGATCGTCAAGGTCGACGGAAAAGTACCGGTGCCGTTCGTCGATGCGCCGTTGATCGACCTGTCGGTGAGCTGGCATTCGCTGTGGTACGACCATGCCGTGGTCGCGCAGGTGCAATTCCTCAACCCCGAAATCAACTTTGTCGACGGCGGCCCCAACAAACAGAACTCACAGACCGGTCAGGGCACCGACTGGCGTGAACAATTGGGCAAGCTGCTGCCGATCACCCTCGATGAAGTGCAGATCAACGACGGCCGTATCACTTTTCGCAACTTCAATTCCAAGCCGCCGGTGAACATGAATGCCAGCAACGTCAACGCCAGCATCTACAACCTGACCAACGTGGTCGACAAGGAAGGCAAGCGCGACGCCCGTTTCGAGGGCAAGGCGCTGCTGCTCGGCCACGCTCCGCTGGAAACCACCGCCACCTTCGATCCGCTGAGCAACTTCGAAGACTTCGAATTCCGCCTGCGCGCCCGTGACATCGAGCTCAAACGCATGAACGACTTCGCCGCCGCCTACGGCAAATTCGACTTCAACGCCGGCCACGGCGATGTGGTTATCGAAGCCAAGGCAGAGAAAGCCCGACTCACCGGCTACATCAAACCCCTGCTGCGCGACGTCGACGTATTCAACTGGCAGCAAGACGTCGAAAACAAGAATAAAGGCCTGTTCCGCTCAATCTGGGAAGCACTGGTCGGCGGCACCGAGACCGTGCTTAAGAACCAGAACAAAAACCAGTTCGCCACCCGCGTCGAACTCAGCGGCAATGTTCACCAGCAGAACGTCAACGCCTTCGAAGCGTTTTTGCAGATTTTGCGCAATGGCTTCATCCAGGCATTCAATGCGCGATATGAACGGCCGAAGCCGGATGAGGGTTAATTTTTGCGTTTGACGACATATCGACCTGTGTCTTCGGCCGCTATCGATGAACGCTGTTGCAGCGAATCCCAGCCCAGACAGGCCAACGCCAAAGAACGTGGCACTGCTTCACGCCCATTGCTGTAACGGCTGATGCTGCGAGCGCTCACACCGAGCGCTTCGGCCGCATCATTGAGAGAAAGTCCGGTACGGGCGCGCCAATCGATAAAAATGCGCGTGTTCTCATCCTGGGCATTCTGCGCTAGCGCATCCATATACAAGGTGTCTGCACCGATCTGAACGTCGGGTTCAATCCATTCAACGATCCAACCCTCGTCCCCGACTGCGGCAGTCGCAAAGACTTCGCGATCAAGCAGTGGCCGCAGACCTGGATAAGTATGAATATCCATCCCCAAATCAACTGTCAGTTCCTGACCATTGATAAATGTCAGCGCCAACCTGAAATCCGACAGGACGTGCGCAGATCGCAGACGCGGCCGTTTCATGGGTAACATCGATTTTCTGCCTTTTTACTAACCGAGTAAGAAAGGCTATCGCCAAATCGGCGATACCGAAATACTGGCCATCCGCCGAGACTGAGTCAACATGTGACGCTCCATTCAGAGACTGAATAAGCCGTCTGCGTTCACAGTCGACCGGCGTGCGCGTTATAGTCGAGCATCCGATTATTTCGCCCCGCCCTGCCCGCAAGGTCAGCGTTACCGTTCGAGGATTTGCAGATGAAGTTCGAAGGCACCCAGGCCTACGTCGCCACCGATGACCTGAAGCTGGCGGTCAACGCCGCCATCACCCTGGAGCGGCCGCTGCTGGTCAAGGGTGAGCCGGGCACCGGCAAGACCATGCTCGCCGAGCAACTGGCCGAATCGTTCGGTGCCAAGCTGATCACCTGGCACATCAAATCCACCACCAAGGCCCATCAGGGTCTGTACGAGTACGACGCGGTCAGCCGTTTGCGCGACTCGCAGCTGGGCAATGAAAAAGTCCACGACGTGCGCAATTACCTGAAGAAAGGCAAGCTTTGGGAAGCCTTCGAGTCCGAGGAGCGGGTGATTCTGCTGATCGACGAAATCGACAAGGCCGACATCGAGTTCCCCAACGACCTGTTGCAAGAACTCGACAAGATGGAGTTCTACGTTTACGAAATCGACGAGACCATCAAGGCCAAGAAGCGCCCGATCATCATCATTACTTCCAACAACGAGAAAGAGCTGCCGGATGCCTTCCTGCGCCGCTGCTTCTTCCACTACATCGCCTTCCCTGACCGCACTACCCTGCAGAAAATAGTCGACGTTCATTACCCGGACATCAAGAAGGATCTGGTCAGCGAAGCGCTCGACGTGTTCTTCGACGTGCGCAAGGTACCGGGCCTGAAGAAAAAGCCTTCGACGTCTGAGCTGGTCGACTGGCTGAAGCTGTTGATGGCCGACAACATCGGCGAAGCGGTGCTGCGCGAGCGCGATCCGACCAAAGCCATTCCGCCACTGGCAGGCGCGCTGGTGAAGAATGAACAGGACGTGCAACTGCTTGAGCGCCTGGCGTTCATGAGCCGGCGCGGCACCCGCTAAGAGGCTGCTGCCATGTTGCTCAACCTGTTCAACGAAATGCGTGCAGCCAAGGTACCGGTGTCGGTGCGCGAGTTGCTCGACCTGATCAACGCGCTGAAACAGCGCGTGACCTTCGCCGACATGGACGAGTTTTATTACTTGTCGCGGGCGATTCTGGTGAAGGACGAGCGCCATTTCGACAAGTTCGACCGCGCGTTCGGCGCCTATTTCAATGGCCTGGAGAAACTCGACGATCACTTGCAGGCGCTGATTCCCGAAGACTGGCTGCGTAAGGAATTCGAGCGCTCGCTGAGCGACGAAGAACGCGCGCAGATCCAGTCCCTTGGCGGGCTGGACAAACTCATTGAGGAATTCAAGAAGCGTCTGGAAGAACAGAAAGAACGCCACGCCGGCGGCAACAAGTGGATTGGCACCGGCGGCACCAGCCCGTTCGGCTCCGGCGGTTTCAACCCTGAAGGCATCCGGGTTGGCGACGCCGGCAAGCGTCAGGGCAAAGCGGTAAAGGTCTGGGATCAGCGCGAGTACAAGAACCTCGACGATTCGGTGGAATTGGGCACGCGCAATATCAAGGTCGCTCTGCGTCGTTTGCGCAAGTTCGCCCGCCAAGGTGCCGCAGAAGAACTCGACATTGACGGCACCATCGACCACACCGCCAAGGACGCCGGCCTGCTGAATATCCAGATGCGCCCGGAACGGCGCAACACGGTGAAGCTGCTGCTGTTGTTCGACATCGGCGGCTCGATGGACGCGCACGTGAAGATCTGTGAGGAATTGTTCTCGGCCTGCAAGACCGAGTTCAAGCACCTGGAGTACTTCTACTTCCACAACTTCATTTATGAATCAGTGTGGAAGAACAACATGCGCCGCACTTCCGAACGCACTTCGACCCAGGATCTGCTGCACAAGTACGGCGCCGACTACAAAGTGATTTTCATCGGTGACGCCGCCATGGCGCCCTACGAAATCACCCAGGCTGGCGGCAGCGTCGAGCACTGGAACGAAGAGCCGGGTTACGTGTGGATGCAGCGCTTCATGGAGAAATACAAGAAGCTCATCTGGATCAACCCGTATCCGAAGGACACGTGGGGCTATACCTCGTCGACCAACATCGTCCGCGATCTGATCGAGGATCAGATGTATCCGCTGACGCTGCGCGGGCTTGAGGAAGGGATGCGGTTTCTTTCCAAATAATCGTTAACCCGACGAACGCCTTCGCGAGCAGGCTCGCTCCCACATTGGAATGCTTTTATCTGTGGGAGCGAGCCTGCTCGCGAAGCTTTTAGCGACCTTTAAAGCGCTGCAAATACTCGACATGCTCGCGGTGCGCGACGTCCTGCACTACCGGCCTCAATTTCACCTTCGCTCCCGGCAGGCATTGCGCCAATCGCGCCAACGACAGCGGCGTCAACGCGCCCAGGCGCGGGTAGCCGCCAATGGTCTGCCGATCATTGAGCAACACAATCGGCTGTCCGTCCGGCGGTACCTGCACAGCGCCCAACGGAATGCCCTCTGAAATCATCGGCGCGCCCTGATATTGCAGCGGCGCGCCGAGCAGGCGGATGCCCATGCGGTCGGCGCGACTGTCGATGGTCCAGGTGCTGTTGAACACATCGAACAGGCTCTGCCCGCTGAACTGGCCGATCTGAGCTCCGAGCACCAAGTCCAAAGGCGCATGCGTTTTGAAATCCGGCCGCAGCGCCGAAGGCATTTCCCGTACTGCCAACGCTTCGCCGCTGTAACCGAGCGCCGCCCCTTTGGCGAGCGGAAGGCCCATGCCATCAAGTCCGCCCAATTCTTCGCGCAGCACCGTGGCACTGCTGCCCAATACCTTCGGCGCAGTGAAACCACCGGGTGCGGCCAAATAAGCCCGGGCGCCGAGCAACGGCTGGGTGAAGCGCAATGTCTGCCCTTTCGCCAACCGGAAACTGCGCCACGGCGCCAGCGGCTGTCCATCGATCTGCGCGTCAAGATCCGCGCCGGCCAGCGCCAGCAGGCAATCCTCTTCAGCCACCACGGCAAAGCCGCCGAGGGTGATTTCAACCACTGCTGCATCCAGCGCATTGCCCAACAGCCAGTTGGCCCAGCTCATGGAGCACCAGTCCGCCGCGCCGCCCTGGGTCACGCCCAGATGTCGCACGCCAAACCGCCCGGCGTCCTGCAACAGGCACAGCGGCGTGCTGGCCTCGATCATCAATCGACTCATGCCAGCGCCTCCAGTGGGGTGTCATCGCCGCCCAAGCGTATGAATTCGGCGTGATCGACGGCTTCGAAGCGCACGGTGTCGCCCGGTTGCATCAGGCTGTAGCCGTCGCGATGGCGATCAAACAGTTGCGCCGGGGTGCGGCCGATCAGGTTCCAGCCACCGGGCGAGACCACCGGATAGGCAGCGGTCTGCCGCTCGGCGATACCGACGCTGCCGGCGGCGACTTTCTTGCGCGGTGTGCTCAAGCGTGGCGCGGCGAGCATTTCTTCGACCAGGCCCATGAAGGCAAAACCCGGCGCAAAGCCAAGGGCGAACACCTGATACTCCCGCGCACTGTGGCGACGAATCACCTCCTCCACCGCCAGCCCGCTGCGTTCGGCCAACAGGCTCAGTTCCGGGCCGACGCTCAAGTCGTACCAGACCGGCAAGACGTGACACTGCCCAGCGCTTCGCGCATTCGGCGCCAGATCGACCAGCGCTGCGGCGATCAATTCGCGCGCCTGCGCCGGACTCAACAGCGTCAGGTCGTAATGCACCATCAACGTCGTATAGGACGGCACCAGATCGATCAGTTGTGCACCAAACGCCGTGCGCAAGCGCTCGCTGGCGGCGAGCATCCACGGCATGTTGGCTTCGGCGATTTCATCGAACAGACGCAGCATCAGGCAATCGAGCGCCACCACTTCAACCCGTGGATTCATGACGCACTCGACTGCTGCAAGGCCTGACGAATACGCCGCACGGCGGCCACGGAACTGGCGTTGTCGCCGTGGACGCACAAGGTGTTGGCGCGCAGGATCAAGGCGCTACCATCGCTGGCGCTGAGTTCGCCGCCACGGGCGATGGTCAACGCTTGCTCGATGATTTTTTCGGGATCGTGATGCACGGCACCGGGCAATTGCCGGGAGACCAGCCGGCCGGTGCTGTCGTAGGCACGGTCGGCGAACGCTTCAAACCACAGCGTTACGCCGTATTCATCGCCAATTTGCTGCGCCGCAGCGTTGTCCCGGGTCGCCATCAACATCAGCGGCAAGCTGCGGTCATACGCGGCCACGGCCTGCACCACCGCGCGCAACTGCGCCGGGTTGGCCATCATGTCGTTGTACATCGCGCCGTGGGGTTTGACGTAACTCACACGTCCGCCCTGCGCCTTGCAGATGCCGTCCAGGGCGCCGATCTGGTAATGCAGGATGTCCTGCAGCTCTTGCGCGGAATACGCCATGGAGCGCCGGCCGAATCCGACCAGATCCTGATAGGCCGGGTGCGCGCCAATCTGCACGCCGTGTTCGAGCGCCAGCGCCACGGTTTTGCGCATGGTGCTCGGGTCGCCGGCATGGAAACCACAGGCAACATTGGCGCAATCGATGAAGGGCATGACCTCGGCGTCCAGACCCATGGTCCAGCTGCCGAAGCTCTCGCCAATGTCGCAATTCAATAGCAGGCGGCTCACGGTGAACACTCCTGTAGCTGCTGGTCTTTTTATCTGTAGGAGACTTCTGCGCAGGGTATCAGTTACTGCGCGTCGAGTTGCTTGCCACGGGTTTCCGGCAGGCTCAGCGCCGCCAGAATCACCACGCCATATGACACCGCCGCGAAGGCGCCGATGCCCATGCTCAATGGCACTTTCTGGCTGAGCAGGCCGATCAACAGCGGGAACAACGCCGCCAGTGCGCGGCCGATGTTGTAGCAGAAACCCTGGCCCGAGCCGCGAATCCGCGTAGGAAACAATTCAGTCAGAAACGCGCCCATGCCGCTGAAAATCCCCGAGGCGAAGAAGCCCAGCGGAAAGCCCAGCCAGAGCATCACGCCATTGCTGACCGGCATCTGCGTGTAGAGCAGAACGATGGTGAACGAGCCGACCGCGAACAAGATGAAATTCTTTTTCCGCCCGAGCAGGTCGGTCAGATACGCGCTGATCACATAGCCGACGTAGGAACCGACGATCACCATCGCCAGATAACCGCCGGTGCCGAGCACGCTCAAGCCACGTTCGTTCTTGAGGAAAGTCGGCAGCCACGAGGTAATCGCGTAGTAACCGCCCAACGCACCGGTGGTCAGCAAGGAAGCGCGAAACGTGGTGAAGAGCATGCCAGGGGCGAAGATCTCGTAGAACTTCGCCGGGTTTTCCGGGGTTTGCGCAGCTTTGGCTTCGCGATAAATCTCAGGATCCTTCACCAGGCGACGGACGAAAATCACGAATATCGCCGGCACGATGCCGAGGATGAACAGCGCGCGCCAGGCATCTTCCGCTGGCAACACCGAAAACAGCAGCGCGTACAGAATCGCGGTCAGGCCCCAGCCCAGCGCCCAGCCGGATTGCACCATGCCCACCGCTTTGCCGCGATCCTTGGCGCGGATCACTTCACCGATCAACACCGCGCCGGCGGTCCATTCACCGCCGAAACCGAAGCCCATCAAGGTGCGGGCGATCAGCAATTGTTCGTAGTTTTGCGCGAAGCCGCAGAGGAAGGTGAAGAAGGCGAACCACAGCACCGTCAGTTGCAGGGTGCGCACGCGGCCGATGCGGTCGGAGAGAATCCCGGCGACCCAACCGCCGATGGCCGAGGCGATCAGGGTGCTGGTGTGAATCAGCCCCGCTTCGCCAGTGGTGATACCCCACATCGCGATCAGCGTCGGCACGACGAAGCTGAGCATCTGCGTGTCCATGCCGTCCAGACCGTAGCCGATCTTGCAGCTCCAGAACGTGCGGCGCTCCTGCTGGTTGATGTTGCGATACCAGTCGAACGGCCCGGGGCGCGTCACAGGCTTGGATAACGGGAGGGTGTCGGGAGCACTCATGGCAAATCTCCGCAGGGCTTTTATTGGTCTTGTTCGAAGCTCCGACGACGCCTATCGTGGGAACCGGATGCGCCGATTTTTCGTCGCCCTGCCCTGCGCCGTCCAACGAATAAAAACCCGCCTTAGGCATAAGAAAAATTTGTCAGCCGAGCCTTGTCCATGAATCTGAAGTTTCTCGAGACCTTTGTCTGGGTCGCGCGCCTGAAGAGTTTTCGCCTGACCGCTGACAAGCTGTTCACCACCCAGGCATCGATTTCCAGCCGCATTGCAGTGCTCGAAGGCGAGCTGGGCGTGAAGCTGTTCCTGCGCGATTCACGCGGCGTCAGCCTGACCCCGGAAGGCTTGAAGGTGCTCGATTACGCTGAACAGATGCTCGACACCATGGCGGCGCTGAAACAATCGATCGAAACCCGTTCGAGCAAGGTCGGGCGGGTGCGTATCGGCGTGATGGACACGGTGATTCATACTTGGCTGAGCCCGCTGGTGGCGCAGATGACCGATCTGTACCCACGGGTGGAGATCGAGTTGGTCGCAGATACCGCGCTGAACCTCTGCGATCAGTTGCAAAAAGGTTTTCTCGATCTGGTGTTGCAAACCGATCTGATCCGCCACGAAAGCGTGCGCAGCCTGGAGTTGGCCAGCCATCCGCTGGGCTGGATCGTCGCAAGCAATTCGATCTACAACCGCGACTACGCCGACCTCGCCGAACTGGCGCAGGAGCGGATCATCACCTACTCGAAAAACTCACGACCGCATCAGGATATCGTCGCCCTGATGCAAGCCAACAGCGTCATGGCGCCACGTTTGAATTGCGTGAATTCGGTGTCAGCGATCACCCGGTTATTGCGCGATGGCTTCGGTATCGGCGCGCTGCCGCCGGTGCTGGTGGCCGAGGAACTGGCGCGTGGCGAATTGATCTTGCTCGACATCGAGCAGCGGCCGGCGAATCTGCCGGTGGTGGTGTCGTGGCGGGTCGGGGTTGAGTGGGTCGAGGAGATTGTGACGTTGTGTCAGCAGGTGCTTGCGGGGTATGCGCGCCAGGTCGGCAAAGATTACATCGCCCTCATTGGCTGATCACATCTGTGGCGAGGGGATTTATCCCCGCTCGGCTGCGCAGCAGTCGTGATTGCGGCCAACGCGGTCTCTCAGAGGTACCGCATTTGCAGGTTTTGGGACTGCTGCGCAGCCCAACGGGGATAAATCCCCTCGCCACAGAACTCATTCACCATAGAACCCACTCACCATAGAACCCACTCACCACAGAACTCATTCGCCACAGAACCCACTCCCCCCCATAGCCCACCCACCACAGAGCCGACTCGCCACAGAATCCCCCATGCCATAAAGCCTCTGTTGCCAGAGGGGATTGAGCAGGTTTTACAAACCGCGCACGTCGCGATCTTCGATCGGTCGGCTCTGGCGCAGGCGGCGGCCGCCGAGGACGACCCAGTCGATCAGGCGGAACAGGCATTCGATGCCGAACGACAGCAGCAACGCGCCGCTCATGCCCCAGATCATCGCCTCTGGCGTCAGCAGGATCTGGTAACTGTAGCCGTTCCAGGTTTCCTTGCGAATATCCGGATCGGCGGCCAGGACGACTTGCAGGAAACGCACATACCACGGGCCTTGCATCGCCTGGAATTGCTTGTCCAGCGCCACCTGACGAGTGAGCAAGGTGTTCAGGCTATCGGCATCGCTGCGGAAAATCGGGTCTTCGCTGGCCCGGTAATGCGCGACCAGCGCCTGCATGTCGCCTTTGAAAAACTGATCGGCCGTGCCCTGAAACCCACGCAGGCCGGTCTGCGCTTCGATCAGGTGCGCTTCGACCCGCTGGGCGTAATCGTTGATGAACCCCGGCACCTGGACACCGATCAACAGGCCCGCCGCAAACAACACCAGCCGTAGATAACTGAGCAACATGGGTGCAAATCCTTATTCGGTCTTGCCCTGGCTGACGCATTCGCCGCGTCGCCACAGGCTCCATTGGCCCGGTTCGTAGCGGGTCCAGGTTTCATTTTCGGTCAAAGGCTCGGTAGCGATTACGGTGACCACGTCGTTGGGCGTGGTTTCGGCCTGGAAGTCGACAATCACATCGACATCCTTGAGCCGCGCCGGGCCGAACGGGGCGCGCCGGGTAATCTGGGCCAGTTTGGTCGAGCAGTAACAGAACAGCCAGTCGCCGTCGCTGAGCAGGCAATTGAACACACCTTTGCTGCGATATTCAGCGCAAGCGGTGACCAGATCCGGCAGCAGCACTTCGATATCAACCGGTTCGGGGAACGCTGCACGCACGCGATTGAGCAGATCACAGAATGCCGCTTCGCTGTCGGTATCGCCCACCGGGCGGTAGAAACTCTTGATCGCAGTGAAGTCAGCGAGCTGGCCGTTGTGCGCGAAACACCAATTGCGCCCCCACAGTTCGCGGACGAACGGGTGGGTGTTGGACAGGCAGACCTTGCCGACGTTGGCCTGGCGAATATGGCCGATGACCACTTCGCTCTTGATCGGATAGCGCTGCACCAGATTGGCCACTTCCGACTCGCTGCTCGCTGCCGGGTCCTGAAACAGACGCAAGCCGCGCCCTTCGTAGAAGGCAATGCCCCAGCCGTCGCGGTGCGGGCCGGTGCGGCCGCCGCGCTGCATCAGGCCGGTGAAGCTGAACACGATGTCGGTCGGCACGTTGGCACTCATGCCCAGTAATTCACACATGTGCGGACTCTCGGGTTACAGACGCGGCTCGACCCGCATGCGCTGCGGATTGTTCGGCACTGGCGGGCGGCCGTAGCGGTCGTCACCGGCGCCGCCGAACGGTTGATCATCGTCGCGCTCCTCGGCACGGGCCGCGGCCTTGGCGGCCTCGGCGCGTTCACGCCGGGCTGTCGAGGCACGCTCGATCGGCAGGCGGATCAAGACGAAAACCAGATACACCCCGAAGGCGATCATGCCGTACATGAAAAGATCGGAAACCGCGCGCCAGGCGTTGTTGCCGACCTTGAACAGCATGTCCAGGGCGGTGATGGCGATGGCCGGTGCTACTTTGGCTTTCACCGGATCGACGATGGTCGGGCTGAACAGCAACACCGCCATCAGCACACGCAGCGGCTCGCGCAGCCAGCGCCACATCCAGGTGGTCAGGCGCATCCATACCAGCAGGCAGCCCACGGCGGCAAAGGCGTAAAGGCCCCAGGCGATCAGATAGTCGTTCTCGGTCATGGTGTCCATGGCAAGGCAGGCAAAGAGGCGCTTATAGTAACGACTTTTCGCCCATGCGGCTTGTCCCAATACCAGACGGCCAGCAGCCGCCCCTGTGGGAGCGAGCCTGCTCGCGAATACGGACTGTCAGTTGCAGCAGCTATGCCTGACACACCGCTTTCGCGAGCAGGCTCGCTCCCACAAGGGCTGCGGCGCTTTCAAGACCTGCGAACAACCCAATTCCGAATATTGTCCGAGAGCCTCCCATGCCCGAATCCGCCAATGCCATGACTGCCCCGATTGCCCAGCGGGCGCCCGGCGCCGACCCGTATGCCTGGCTGCAGGAGCGCGACACCGACGCGGTGCTCGACTACCTCAAGGCTGAAAACGCTTATCAGGAAGCGCAAACCGCCGATCAGGCCGAGCTGCGTGAAAGCCTGTTCAATGAGATCAAGGGGCGGATTCTCGAGACTGATCTGTCACTGCCCTCGCCTTGGGGCCCGTATCTGTATTACACGCGCACCACCGCCGGTGACGAATACGCCCGACACTATCGCTGCCCGCGTCCTGCCGATGACAGCCTGACCCTCGATGAAAGCCGCGAACAATTGCTGCTCGACCCGAATGCGCTGGCCAACGGCGGTTTCTTCTCGCTCGGTGCTTTCAGCATCAGCCCCGATCACCAGCGCCTGGCTTACAGCGTCGATGCCTCGGGCGATGAGATCTACACGCTGTTCGTCAAAGAGCTGTCCAACGACAGGGTCAGCGAACTGGAATTCGAGGATTGCGACGGCAGCATGACTTGGGCCAACGACAGCCTGACTCTGTTCTTCGGTGTGCTCGACGATACCCATCGCCCGCATAAACTGTTGCGCTATCGCCTCGACGGCACTGCCGCCGAAGAGGTTTTTCACGAGCCGGACGGGCGTTTCTTCCTGCATTGCTACCGCGCCAGCTCCGAGCAGCAATTGCTGCTGTCGCTGGGCAGCAAAACCACCAGTGAAGTCTGGGCGCTGGACGCCAATCAGCCGCATCTGCCATTCAGCTGCCTGGCGCCACGGGTCGAAGATCACGAATACGACGTCGACCACGGCTTGCTCGATGGCGTCTGGACCTGGTTTATCCGTACCAACCGCGACGGCATCAACTTCGCCCTGTATCAGGCCCCGGACACTGGCGTGCCGCCAAGCGAGGCCGACTGGCAGAACCTGATCCCGCACAACGAAGAAGTGATGCTCGACGGTGTCAGCCTCAACGCAGAGGCGATGACCTTGAGCTTGCGCGAAGGTGGTCTGCCGATCATCGAGGTTCACCCGCAGGGCTTGGCGTCTTATCGCGTGCAGTTGCCCGATGCGGCCTACAGCCTGCATGTGCAAAACAGCCTGGAGTTCGAGAGCGATCGCATTCGCCTGCGCTACGAAGCGTTGAATCGCCCGGCCCAGGTGCGCCAGTTGATCCTCGCCAGCGGCGAACAAACGGTGCTCAAGGAAACCCCGGTACTCGGTCAATTTGATGCCGACGCCTATGTCAGCCAACGTCTATGGGCCACCGCCCCGGACGGCACGCAGGTGCCGATCAGTCTGGTGATGAAGCGCGAGATGGTCGGTAAACCGGTGCCGCTGTACCTGTATGGTTACGGCGCTTACGGTTCCAGCCTCGATCCGTGGTTTTCCCATGCACGCCTGAGCCTGCTGGATCGCGGCATGGCGTTCGCCATCGCTCACGTACGCGGTGGTGGTGAATTGGGCGAAGCCTGGTATCGCGCCGGCAAGCAGGAACACAAACACAACACCTTCAGCGACTTCATCGCCTGCGCCGAGTTTCTGATCCTCAACGGCATCACCACGGCGGAGAAACTCGCGATCAGCGGCGGCAGCGCCGGTGGCCTGCTGATCGGCGCGGTGCTCAACCAGCGCCCGGACCTGTTCGGCGTGGCGATTGCCGAAGTGCCGTTCGTCGACGTGCTCAACACCATGCTCGACCCCGATCTGCCGCTGACCGTCACCGAATACGACGAATGGGGCAACCCGCAAGAACCGGACGTCTATGATCGGATCAAGGCTTACGCACCGTACGAAAACGTCACCGCGCAGGCTTATCCGCCACTGCTGGTGATCGCCGGCTACAACGACAGCCGCGTGCAGTATTGGGAGGCGGCCAAGTGGGTGGCGAAATTGCGCGCAACCAAGACCGATGACAACGTGCTGCTGCTCAAGACCGAACTGGGCGCCGGACATGGCGGCATGAGCGGGCGCTATCAGGGATTACGTGACGTAGCGCTCGAATATGCATTTGTGTTCAAGGTTTTGCAGATTGCCTGAGGAACTCTGTGGGTGGCTTGGGTCTTAACAGCAGACCCAAAGCCTCCATTGTTCCAAAAATGTGAAAACAAAAAGACCGCATCGACATGTCCGAACCGACCTTTCTGAACAACGAAATCCGCGACTGGCTGATGGACTGTGGCCTGTTCGATCAATTGCAGCTGGCCGACTTTGCGGCCGCTTCCGGTTACTTCAGCATCAGCACCGTGGCTGAGGGCGAGGCGATTTTTCGCGAGGGCGATGCCGGCAGTTTCATGTGCATCATCCACACCGGCCAAGTCGCTGTGCAGAAAACCGGCGCCGACGGCCAGGTGATCACCATGGCCACGCTGCGCAGCGGTCGCGCCTTCGGTGAAATGGCCGTGCTCGATGGCGAGCGCCGCTCGGCTACCTGCATCGCGGCGAGCAACTGTCAGTTGCTCAATCTGGGCAAGGATTCGCTGGAAAAAATGCTCAACGACGCACCGAAAATCGCCGCAAAAATCATCCGCGCCCTCGCCGTCTCGCTGTCCAAACGCCTGCGCATGGCCGACGGCCAACTCGCCGCGCAACAGATTTAACCGCCGGGGGACTTGACCTTGTTGCCGTTCGGCTCGATGCCCGGCACCGGTTGATCCTTGCTCGGCGGGCTGGGCATTTCGATCGGCACCAGCGGCGGGCTGCCGCTGCCGGCGCCCGACTTGGGCAGGGTGATCGGGGTGATCTGCGGATACGGTGTCGGCGTCGCGGTGCCCGGCGAGCCGGGCTGCGGCGTCGGGCTGACCGGAACGCTCTGCTGGGCCTGCACTGCAGTAATCGCGAGCGCGGCCAGGGTAATGACCGTTAGAATGGTGCGCTTCATCAAGGGCTCCGTTTGGCCTCTAGTCTGTGCTCAGGCTACTCCCAACGCGCCTGCTTGCCTTCCCCCTTGTAGAGATTTCCATGAAACGTTTCGTTCTGCTCGACACCACCCCGATCCCTGAAAACGGCGGTGCCCTGTGCCTGTTCGAGTATGGCGAGGACTTCGTCATCAAGATCCAAGGCGGCGACGGCGGGCAGTTGATGAACACGCGCATGCACGGTTCTGAAGATGCGCTGGCCGAGATTCCCTGCCGCAAGGTCGCCGGCCGGCCGAATTCGCGGGTGTTGATCGGCGGCCTGGGCATGGGTTTCACCCTCGCCTCGGCACTCAAGCACCTGGGCAAGTCCGCCGAAGTGGTAGTGGCTGAGCTGGTGCCCGGCGTGGTCGAGTGGAATCGCGGCCCGCTCGGGGAGAAATCCGGTCGACCATTGCTCGACCCGCGCACGGTGATCCGTCAGGAAGATGTGGCCAATGTGCTGCAAAGCGAGCCGAACGGTTTCGACGCGATCATGCTCGACGTCGACAACGGTCCCGAAGGCCTGACCCAGAAGGCCAACAGCTGGCTGTATTCCGCCGCTGGTCTGAATGCCTGCGCCAAGGCCCTGCGCCCCAAAGGCGTGCTCGCGGTGTGGTCGGCCAGCGCCGACCGGCAGTTTTCCGACAAATTGAAGAAGGCCGGCTTCAAGGCCGAAGAAGTCCAGGTCTTCGCCCACGGCAACAAGGGCACCCGTCACACGATCTGGATTGCCGAGAAGCTCAAGGGCTGAGCTAAACTCTGCGCATAACCGTCATCAGTCTTTCTGCAAAGGTGAACCCATGAGTTCGTCCACCCCCACCAACACGTCGAAGCTGGACCGCATCCTCGCCGACAACCAGCGCGACAAGGAAATGGGCTACCGCGACAAGGCCCTGAAGATGTACCCGCACGTCTGCGGCCGCTGCGCCCGTGAATTTTCCGGCAAGCGCCTGAGCGAACTGACCGTGCATCACCGCGACCACAACCACGACAACAACCCGCAGGACGGCTCGAACTGGGAGCTGTTGTGCCTGTATTGCCACGACAACGAACACTCGCGTTACACCGATCAGCAGTATTTCGGCGACGGCTCGCTGAGCACACCGAAGATCGCCAAGGCCACGCATAACCCGTTTGCGGCCCTGGCTGGCCTGATGAAAAAAGAAGACTGAAGATCTTCATCGCCTGAGCTGGCCCTTTCGCGAGCAGGCTCGCTCCCACAATTGGAATGCGTTCCCCTGTGGGAGCGAGCCTGCTCGCGAAAGCGGCCTGCCAGACACCACAAGTCTCGAATCTGCCCGCCCTCCCCCAATCCCCGTATAATCGCCCTCTTTTTCTCGAAGGCACCCCGCTCGTGGCAGACAAACGGTACAGCTGCATTGGTTTGTATAACCCAAAATCACCGGAGAACGTCGGTTCGGTGATGCGCGCCGCAGGCTGTTACGGCGTGGCGTCGGTGTTCTACACCGGCAAGCGTTATGAACGCGCCGCCGACTTCGTCACCGACACCAAACGCGTGCACTACGACATCCCGCTGATCGGCATCGACGACCTGAAAAAAATCCTCCCGCTCAACTGCGTGCCCGTCGCGGTAGAACTGGTCGAAGGCGCCCGGCCGCTGCCGGAATACACCCACCCCGACCGCGCCCTGTACATCTTCGGCCCCGAGGACGGTTCGCTGGATAAAGAGATTCGCGACTGGTGTGAAGACGTCGTGTACATCCCGACCACCGGCTGCATGAACCTCGCCGCCACGGTCAACGTCGTGCTCTACGACCGCATGGCCAAAGGCCTGAACACCCGCTCCGGGCCGAAATTCCGCTGAAGCGCCGCACATTCGATGGAACAAGCTGACCGCCCTGGCAGTCAGCTTATCTATCAATCGCACCCTGCCTGGAGATAGACCATGAGCGAGCTCAAACGCGTAGAACGCATCGAATCCACCCCATTCCAGTCGCCTTCGCACAAGAATGTGCATGGCTGGGAGCGCGTCGGCTCGTTGACCGGCGGCGTGCTGATGGTCGGCAAGGGCCTGCGCCGTGGCGGCGTGTTCGGCCTGATTCAAGTGGCGCTCGGCGGCATGGCCGTGGCCCGTGGCATTACCGGGCACTGCTCGGCGAAAAGTCTGCTGGAAAAAGGCCGTCAGGACATGAGCAATGTGCGGGCGAAGATCGAACGCGCTGGGGAAGAGCTGAGCAAGCTGAAGACCAATGCCGAAGTGGCTACTGAAACAGCCACTGTGACCGGCAATGATTCGCTGACCTCGCCGAAAACCGGCGTCTGATCCGGGATCTTCAGCGCCGCTGATGGCCTCTTCGCTGGCAAGCCAGCTCCCGCAGAAAAACCTGTGGGAGCTGGCTTGCCAGCGATTGCGATATACCTGAAGCGAGAAAATTTCAACCCGCGCGAAAAATCAGATGATCTTCCCAGTCATCCTCCGGCACGCTGCCTTCGGCGAGCATGCGCCCGGCTTGGGAAATCCGCTCATGGTGCACCGCATCGCGGTCGCCACACACCAGGTGGTGCCATAACGGCAGATCCTTGCCCTCGCTGACCAGCCGATAACCGCAGGTCGGCGGCAGCCATTTGAATTCTTCCGCCTGACCCGGCGTGAGCTGGATGCAGTCAGGGACAAACTTGATCCGGTTCGGATAATCGCTGCACTGGCAGGTTTTAAGATCCAGCAGTTTGCAGGCGATGCGCGTGTAATAGACGCTGTTGTCTTCTTCGTCCTCGAGCTTTTGCAGGCAGCACAGGCCGCAGCCGTCGCACAGCGATTCCCACTCCTCGTGATCGAGCTGATCGAGGGTTTTGCGTTTCCAGAACGGTTCGACTATGGCGGCCATGGCTCAAGCATCAACATCAAGGTGGTGAAAAGGCCGCCAGTCTAGTGCCAGCGAGCGCAAGGGCCAAGCGCTGGCGACTGTCGGTAAATCCGCTTGTCAGCGCCAGCGCCGCCCACTGAGCAACCTGGTGACTACCCTTTGAAACCAATGTGGGAGCGAGCCTGCTCGCGAAAGCGCTGTGTCAGGCACGCTGTTGTCGACTGACACGCCCTCTTCGCGAGCGGGCTCGCTCCCACGATGATCGGCGCTGGATCAATAACCGCGGGTGAAATCCACTTCCCCACGCAACGCCTCACCCGCCTCGTACGCCTTCAGGTTCTGCACAAACAAATCCACCATCAGCGCCGGCGAGGTCGGTGCCGAGCTGTGCCCGGTCAGGAGCAAGCCCCACGCGGTCCAGAATGGATGGCGTTGCGGCAATGGTTCCTGACGGCAGACGTCGATCACCGCGCCGGCCAGATGCCCTTCCTTCAAAGCTTCAACCAGATCGGCATCGACCACCGCGACACCGCGTCCAGCGTTGATGAACAGTCCGGTGGGTTTGAATTGCTTGAAGAGCGCAGCGTCGTAGATATCGTGGGTGTGTTCGGTGTTCGGCAGCAGATTGACCACGTAGTCCACCTCGCCCACCAATCGCGGAAGATCGGCCAGCGCGCCGACTTCGACAAACGGCGCCTGTTCGCGGGCGCTGCTGGCGATGCCGTACAGCTCGACGCCGAACGGCCGCAGAAACTGCGCAACGCTCTGGCCGATGTCACCGGTGCCGACGATCAGCACCTTGCGCCCGACCAGACTCTGGCCGCTGCGGTTATCCCACTTGCGCTCGACCTGGCTGACCAGCCGCGCCAGCACTTCGCGTTCGTGGCCGAGGATGTAGGTCAGCACGTATTCGGCCATGACCTGACCGAAAATCCCCACGGCGCGGGTCAGGCGATAATCGCGGCGCAAGCCGTCGGCCAGCAGCGGCGTAATGCCGGCCCAGGTCGATTGCAGCCATTGCGGTTGATGGCCCTGGCGCAGCAGGGTCGCGAGCAGATCCGGCTGGCCCAGCCACACCGGGCAATCGGCGGCCTGCCGCGCCAGTTCGGCGGAGTCGCCGCTGGTCAGGACTTCAAGCTCGGGCAGTGCCTGACGCAGCAGGCGGGCGTATATCGCGTGGTCGTGTTCAGCAATCAGAACGCGCATCTTCAAACCTTTCGCAAACCGTGCAGACAGCCGCCGGATTCGGGCCGGCCATCGCGGTAAAAACAGTTCCAGGGTTAACCGAGGCCCAGGACAGGGCCTCGCGGGTCAGACCGGGTCGTTGCGTCGCAGCAACTCTTCGGGCAGGTGCTCGATGTACTCGTCCTCGGCCGGCGGCATTTGCAGGTGATAGCCCTGCTTGTCGAGGTTTTCCAGGACCACGGTGATGTCTTCGCTGGCCAGTTTGCGCTCGGGCGACAGCACCAGATCGAAGGAATGCTTCGCTTTGCCGAAAGCCGTCATCAGCGCTTCCGGCACGCGCTCGAGCGCATCGCTCTTGAGCACGTAGAGATACATGCCGCTGCGCTTGGAGCTTTGGTAGATGGAGCAAATACGTTTCAAGGCTGTTCTCCGGCGGTGGCCAGGCTGTCGAGCAGCTTCTGGCCGAGCAATTCGCGGCGCCAGCCACGCAGCGAATCGGGCAATTGGTAAGGACCCTCGGGGAAGCCGCTTTTGACCAGCGCTTCGAGGGTTTTCTTGCGCAGCATCAGTTCCGGGGCAATACCCAGGCGTTCGGCCTCGGCCTGACCCAGCGCGCGCAGTTGTTTGATCAGCGCAGCGGCTTCGATCGGCAACGGCTCGGGCACTGCCGGTGGCCATTGATCAGGGCCCACACTGCCAGAGCGCTTGATCAGATCAAGCAGAAACTGACCGTCCTGACGTACGGTACGCGGGTGCATGTCTTCGATCTTGCCCAGCGCTGCGAGGTTATCCGGCTGCGTGCGGGCCAAGGGCCACAGCGAGTGTTCCCGGACGATGCGGTTGCGCGGCAGGTCGCGGGCGCGGGCTTCTTTTTCGCGCCAGGCGCACAGCTCACGCAGCACGGCCAATTGCGCACGGGACAGCTTCCAGGCCAGTTTCGCCTCGCGATAGACCTCGTACGGATCGGTTTCGCGGCGCAGGTTGGCGACCAGTTCGGCGCCATCCTCCAGCACCCAGGCGAACTTGTCGGCGGACAGCTTGGGGCGTAACTCGACGAACACCTCGGCCAGATGTACCGCGTCTTCGGCGGCGTAGCTGATCTGGGTTTCGGACAGCGGGCGCTGCAACCAGTCGGAGCGGGTTTCGCCCTTGGGCAGGTCGATGCCGAGCACTTCCTGCACCAGACGCGAATAGCCCATCGAGAAGCCGAGGTTCAGGTAAGCGGCGGCCAGTTGCGTGTCGAACAACGGCGCCGGCAGGCTGCCGGTCAGGCGCAACAGCACTTCGAGGTCTTCGCTGCAGGCGTGCAGGACTTTCAGCACCGCCGGATTCTCCAGCAACGCGGCCAGCGGTTGCCAGGCGTTGATGGTCAGCGGATCAATCAGGTAGGCGCGTTTGCCATCGCCGATCTGCAACAGGCCGGCAATCGGGTAGAAGGTGTCGACCCGCATGAATTCGGTGTCGAGGGCAACGAACGGCAGCTGCTGCCACTCGGAGCAAAACTGCGCGAGGCTTTCGTTGTCGCGAATCCAGTGAATATCGATAGCCACACGGCTCTCCCTTGAAGAATGGCGCGCAGTATATATCGCCACCGACGATTTACGCGCCTTTGAAGGGCAAGAGCTGTAAGGAAATGTCTTGCCTGTCAGCAAGAATAGTCTGACAACAGAAACAGAAAGGCCCGTCGCATTGGCGCGACGGGCAGGAAACGCTTCACTGCTTGGCCAACACGCCGTCGATCACCGCGCCGCGACAACCGGCAAACATGTCCAGCGCCGGCTGATACACGCTGCTGCGCACTTCCAGCAGGCCGAGCATCGAGTGAAACAGATTGTCCTGGCTCAGCGGTTTGTCACGGCTCAGTTGCAGGCAATGGGTGTCGACCGAGTAGGCTTTCTGATAGCTGTCGGAGAACCACGCCAGCATCGCTACATGCTTCTGTTGCTCGGGCGCCAGCATGTACGGCGTGCCGTGCAGAAACAGGTTGTACTCGCCCAGCGACTCGCCGTGGTCCGACAGATAGAGCATGGCGGTGTCGACTTTGTCCTGATTGCTGCGCAGCACATCGATCAGGCTCGCCAGCACATGGTCGGTGTAGACCAGCGTGTTGTCGTAACCGTTGACGATACTTTCGCGGCTGCAATTGTTCAGCGCGTTACTTTCACAGACCGGAGTGAAGTGTTCGTACTCCTTGGGATAACGCTTGAAGTAGTCCGGGCCATGACTGCCCATCTGGTGCAGAACCAGCACGGTGTCCTTGTCCAGATGATCTATGAAACTTTGCAGGCCTTGCAGGAGAATTTCATCGCGACATTCGCTGTTGGCGCATAACGCAGGGTCCTGCAACTTGCTGACATCCTGCACCGTGACGCGGTCGCAAGTGCCTTTGCAGCCGGACTGGTTATCGCGCCAGATCACATCGATGCCGGCACGCTTGAGCACATCGAGCAAGCCTTCTTCATTCTTGGCCTTGCTGGCGTTGTAATCCTTGCGACCCATATTGGAGAACATGCACGGTACCGAAACTGCGGTTTCCGTGCCGCAGGAATGCACGTCAGTAAAAGCGATCAGGCCAGCCTCTTTGTCCAGTTGCGGGGTGGTGTCGCGGTCATAACCGAGAATGCCGAAGTTCTGCGCCCGCGCACTCTCCCCCACCACCAGCACCGTGAGGGATTTGCGTGGCTGTAGCTGCAAGTCGGGATTGCGCTGGGCATCTTCGCCGATCTTGATGAACGGCTGCTGCGCCGAGACCACTTGCTCTTGCAGATAACCAATGGATGCGCCGATGTAATTGCTCGGCACCAGCATCAGGCGAATTTCGTGGTGATTGCGAAACAGCGACGACAAGCCTTGATAGTTGGCCAATGCGACAACACCGATCACCGCCGCCGAGGCAACACTGACAATAACTTTGCTGAACAACTCACGATGCCAGCGCCGATAATTGACTGGAACTTTCCACAACAACAGACACGGCAAAATACCCAACAAGAGAATGTAAGCGAACAACTTCGGCGAAAGCAGATCACGCACTTCCGTGACGTTGGTTTCGGCAAAGTTGCGCAACATGCCGGCATCGATCATCACGCCATATTGGCTCATGAAATAAGCCACGCCGGCGCTGACTAAAAACAACAGGGTCAATAGTGGTTTAAGCAGTGGCCGGAAAGCGAATAACGTCAGGACTATGTTGAACGCGGCAAAGATCATCAGGCCAAACGCCACGCGCATGGCGATGCCCTTGCCATCGGCGGCGGTGATCTCGAACAAATGTTGCCAAAGCACCAGATTGAAACCGAGCAACAAAAAGGCGCTGGCAAACAACGTCACCCATTCCGGGCGCACGGCTTTTAACTTCAACATGATGAGTGACTGTTCCTGAAAGAAGAGCCTCGTCGATTGTGAAAATTTCATCCACCGAGGCATGCCAAACTTTAGGCAGCCATGGATCAATTTTTCGTGAAAAAGATGCTAATGATTAGTTGCCTCGGAGTACGAACGTGAAAGTTTGCGAGTATTTGAGAATGGTTCAGGTTTTATTCAGTTTCAGGCACTTCGCAATGTCCTGTGGGAGCGAGCCTGCTCGCGAAAGCGCAGTGTCAGCAAATGAATGTCTGTCTGGAGGAACGCATTCGCGAGCAGGCTCGCTCCCACATCGGGACAGAGGTGTTATCGAGTTTTTAGGTCTGGCCCGGGGTTTTCTGATTTGCCGACGGCGGCGGCGCCACGCCTAATCAGCAGCCCCTGGACTCGAAGGCCCGCCGATGAATCACACCCCTCCCGCCGCTTGGCTGATGCTCGCGATCATCCTTGTCGCACTTAATCTGCGCCCCTCAATGGCAGCCATCGGGCCGCTGCTGTCGGCGATCCGCGGCGATATCCCGTTGAGCTTCACGCTTGCCTCTCTGCTGACGATGCTGCCGGTGATGGCCATGGGACTGGCGATGTTTTTCGGCCTGAGCATCAGCCAGCGCCTGGGCGAACAACGCACGGTGCTGCTGTCGCTGTTGATCATCGGGCTGGCGAGCGTGTCACGGCTGTTTATCGATTCGGCGATCGAGCTGATCGTCAGCGCGATGCTGGCCGGCATTGGCATAGCCCTGATTCAGGCATTGATGCCGGCGCTGATCAAATCGCGCTTTGCTGACAACGTGGCGTTTTGCATGGGCGTCTACGTGACTTCGATCATGGGCGGCGCGGCGATTGCCGCCTCGTTCGCGCCGCTGGTGATGGTACAGGCCGGCAGTTGGCGCGTGGGGCTGGCCATCTGGGCGGCGTTGGCACTGGTCGCGTTGCTGGTCTGGTGCTTGCAGCCCGCGCAAGCCATATCGACAGTGACCCGGCGGGAGTCTTTCATCACGCGCCGTCGCGCCTGGTTGCTGGCGATTTTCTTTGGCCTCGGTACGGCGTCTTACACCTGCGTCCTCGCCTGGCTTGCCCCGTATTACGTGGAAAAAGGCTGGAGTGAACAGAACGCCGGGCTGCTGTTGGGTTTTCTTACAGCGATGGAGGTCATTTCCGGCCTGGCAGTGCCGGCGATCGCCAATCGCAGCCGTGACCGGCGTGGGATATTGGCGGTTCTGCTGTTGCTGATCATCGGCGGTTTCTGCGGGCTGATTCTCGCTCCGATAACTCTGGCCTTGTTATGGCCGTGTCTGTTGGGGCTGGGGATTGGCGGTCTGTTTCCGATGAGCCTGATCGTCGCGCTGGATCATTGCGACGAGCCGCAGCGTGCCGGTGGCCTGACCGCGTTTGTACAGGGGATCGGTTATCTGATCGCCAGCCTCTCGCCGCTGTTGGCAGGGATGATTCGCGATCGGCTGGGCAATTTCGAAGGCGCGTGGTGGGCGTTGACGGCGGTGATGGTGATCATGCTGCTGATGGTGATGCGCTTCGACCCTCGCCACTACGCGCACCACTTGCCTCGCCCGGGCTAGAGGCCTCTGGCCATCTTTCCCGCACGAAATCAGCAACGTCGTGTTGCTAAAAGTTTCTGTCCCACATGTGTCCGTGAAATGTCCTACAAGGGTTTCTCCTGGCACCATCGTTCCGTTAGGATCGTACGCACACGTTTGCGCGAATTCTGCGCAAGGGGGCACAGCGAGACGGAACTCATGCTGAACAGTAATTTGCTTCGCAAGCTCGACATGCAGGACTTGATGGTGTTCGTCGCCGTGTACGAGCAGAGCAGTGTTACCGATGTCTCGGAAACCCTGTTCGTCAGCCAGTCCACCGTCAGTTATTGCCTGAAGAAACTGCGTACCAGTTTCGAAGACGAACTGTTCATCAACACCCGCACCGGCATGCGCCCGACCTACAAAGCCTGCAGCATGTACGGCCATGTGCAGAAGATCATCGAAAGCATCAACCTCTGCCACGCCGGTGCCCCGGCTTTCGACCCGAGCCGGCAGGCGGTGACTTTCAACATCTGCGCACCGGAATACTTCGAACAACTGATTCTGCCGCGACTGTTGAAGCGCTTCGACTTCGATGACTTGCCGGTGATGGTCAACATGCACAAGTTTGAAACCGACGTTCCGGCCGAAGAGTTGCGCGACGGCAGCCTCGATCTGGTGATCAGTTTCGGCCCGCACTTTCACCGCCAGCATGCGGATCTGAAATCACGGATGCTGTTGGAAGATGACCTGGTCTGCGTCTTCGACAAACGCGCCACGCCACTCGAACCGCGGTTGAGCCTGCAAGCATTCACCGAACGTCGGCATGTGTTCCCGACGCCGTGGACTTCAAGCACCAACATGGTCGACGGCTGGCTGGCGCGGCAGGCGCAGAAACGCCAGATCGTCGCGCGCTCGAACAGCTACAGCGCCGCGTTGAAGATGATCACCGGTACCGATTTCATCCTCACCCTGCCCCGGCGTATCCAGCGTTTGCTGACCAACGATGCGGTGTTCAACCACTGCGAGGCGCCCAATGGCTTGCCGGGTTTCACCCTCGACATGCAGTGGAGCCAGAACGCCGATCAGGACAGCGCCAACGTCTGGCTGCGCGAGCAGGTGATTCAGGTGTGCAGCGAGCTGGAAAACGCCTGAGCGTCAGATGCCGATCGCGGCTTTGCTGTAGGACTCGCGATCGATGTCGAGCAGTTCGACACACAGTTGCACTTCGAGCCCGGCCGGCCATTCGCAGAGTTCCTGCAACACTGCCAGCAGACTTTGCGAGAGCTGCTTCTTGATCTCCGCCGAGCGCCCGCTGAGCAAGGCCAGTTTCACATGGACGAAGGCGCGCTCGCCCTGCGCCGTGCCGACCTTGAAGTTGTCGATCTTGATCGCGCGGCTCTTGATATCGAACTCCGCGCCGAACTGACCGGAACCGACCAGCGTGTTGTTGAGCCGGATCAGGGCGATGTCAGCGTTCAACTGCGTCAGGTTGGCGGTGTATTCCATGTGCAGGTGTGGCATTGCGGATCTCCAGTCGACGGATGCGGGGGCGTACATATAACACAATCACACAGCGTCATTTGTGGGAGCGAGCCTGCTCGCGAAAGCGTCCTTTCAGTTTGCACATCCGCGCCTACCGAACCGCTTCGCGAGCAGGCTCGCTCCCACAGGGCTGTGCAGTGCTTGTCAGGACGGAATCAGCGGCCGTTCACTCATGAACGCTTCCAGCCGCGAGCGCAGCCAGCGTTCGGCCGGGTCGCTGTCGACGTGGCTGAGCCAGACCATCGACAGGTCCAGTGTCGGCGTCTTGAACGGAAACGGTTCCTGGAACAGCGCCCCCGACGCCGCCATTGCCGCTGCGGTGTAATCCGGCAGGCTGGCGATCAGGTCGGTGCCGGCCAGCAACGCCGGCAGTGCGCTGTATTGCGGCACCGACAACACCACCTGCCGCGTGCGGCCCAGTTCCGCCAGCCACTCATCGGCGTAGCCACTGACATTGGCCGTGTGCGACACCAGCACATGCGGGCGAGCGCAGTATTCGTCGAGGGTCAGCGGTGTGGCAGAGGCATCGGCGCGCAGGATGCTCGGCTGGATGTGCCGCAGCAGTTTGCGTTTGGCGTTGGCCGGCAGGCCCCGGGTCTGGCTGATGCCGACGGTGATATCGCCGGCGGCCAACAGGTCGGGAATCCGCCAGTAATCGACATGCTGCACGACGAACACCACGCTCGGCGCTTCCTGGCGCAGCGCGCGCAACAGCGGCGGCAGCAGGCCGAATTCGACGTCATCGGACAGGCCGATGCGAAAGGTCATGGTGCTGGTGGCTGGGTCGAAATCGCGTGTCAGGCTCAGCGCCGCCGACAGTGAATCCAGTGCCGGTTTGAGATGGCGGTAAATGTCTTCGGCACGGGCCGTCGGTTCCATGCGATGGCCGACGCGGATGAACAGCGGATCATTGAGCATCGTGCGCAAACGGTTGAGCGCCGAACTGATGGTCGGCTGGCCAAGGAACAGCTTCTCCGCCGCGCGGGTCACGTTGCGTTCGAGCATCAGGGTCTCGAATACCACCATCAGGTTGATGTCGGCCTTGCGAAGTTCATTGCGGTTCATCCATTGCCCCTGCTTCCGGAATAGCGGCAGTGTAGAAAGGCCCATGAACTGCGTCTATGGGCCGCTGCGCCAAACTGCCACTGCCGGGTCAATGAAGCGTCAACGCCCGAATGCCAATGGCCAGTTTGCGCGGATCGAGTCCCATGCCAAGGGCTCTAGGACTGATGGCGTCGGCGTACTGGAAACGAATCACCAGCACGCCTTCACGTTCGATGCGCTGCTGCACTTCGGCTGGCAGATCGACGCTGACAACGTTCGCTTCGGGTTTGCGCAAACGGGTGGAGAGCACCGGCACATCGTTGACGATGACTTCCAGCCCCTGTTCGGTATGCGACGGCGCAATCAACGCGTTGGCTTCCAGCACAAATGACCTCACCCGCGGCTCGGGCCGCAGAATGATTTGCGACTCACTGCCCTCGGACCACGTGCCCCACGGTTCGCTTTTCGACCATCCGCTGCCGAGGAAGAACGTCGCCAGGCTGGTAACGTTGAAGGTCACGCGCTCGTTCGTCTTGAGTGGCGAAATCAGCGTAAGGGGATCAGCGGCCACGATGGGCGGGCAATCGGCGCAACGCTTCCAGCCGGGCGCCAGCACGTTCAAACCGTCGATTCTGGCGAGTACGTCAGTCTCGCGATCGAGGGTCAGCGCGGCCGGCAGCACAGTGCGGCTATCGAGCACATACAGCGTATCGGTGGCGTATTGACCAGCGCTGACCATCTGGTCGGCCACAGCCTGGGCCGCCTCGGTGGCCTTGGTACTCATGCGGCCGAGGTAAACCGCATTGGTCGGCAGATGATGACGCCCGGCAAACTCGGCCAGCGTTCGCCACTGCTCCGGATAATTCTCCGGGCGCAACCATCGTACCGCCTGATAATGGCGGGCTGCCTGATCCCAGAATGGATCAACCAGTGGCGTCGGCCATTGTGGCGCCGGCGTGGCCATGAACAGGTTGCGCGACTCTCCCCAGCCGGAACGCGTATCCGCCACTTGCAGCACCAGGGCAACGCCCAGCAGAACCCGTGCCGTGCGCGAGGTATGGCCGCGAATCACCACGTACAGGATGGCGAAGATCGCCATGTACATGACCGGCCAGATCATCCGTCCCGAACCGCGAAAAATCGTCGCTACCGCCACCACCGCATCGGGCAGTGGAATATGCAACTCGAATGGGCCGACACCGATGTTGTTGGAAAACGCAAACAGCGCCAGGCCTGCCAGCGCGAGCAACAGCAGCGGGTAGCGACGTGGCTTGAGGTGAACATCCGTGCCGCGTTGCAGCCATGCCGCGAAGGAGCAGATGAACAGGAACACCACACCCAAACCAAGGAAAGCAAAACCGTCACCGTCGCCCAACACACCGGGCATGTCGCGCAGGGCAAACGACCAGGTTCCCGGGTCGAAAAAGCTCAGCACGTTGGCCCGGAACAGGCCGTAGCCCATCAATGCCAGGCCGTCGTCGCCGACGCTGAAGTAGCCCGCCTGCCAGCAGCACAGACTCACCAGCAAAAACAGTCCGATCAGTTCGGCCCCAGCTTTGCGCGGCGCCAAATGTCGCCGCAGGGTGTGCGCTGCGAGATCAGCGAGCCAGATCAGCGCAATCATCGCCAGCAAATAGGCGTGGATCAGCGCGGCCGCCGCCAGCAACGTTCCCCAGGCCAGAGAGCGCTTGGGCGTGAAGGGCCGCAGCGCCAGATAAAGCGCAGCCAGCAACATGAAATGACCGCCCAGGGACAGGTGCACGCTCATGCGGATCAGCATGGCCGGAACGAATAAAAACAGCCCGGTGCCGAGCAACCGCACAACCGCGTCGCGGGTCACCAGGCCGAGCAGTTTCCAGGCAAACCAGCTCTGCAGAATGAAGCAGGTCAGCAACCACAGTCCGAAATACTGAAACGGCTCCGGCAACAGCGCCGAGAACGGCTTGAACAAAAAGGCGAACAGCGGATTGGAATCGGAAAAGATCAAGCCGTTGGACAACTCCAGTCCGTAAGACGGATTGAGCCCCAGCGGAAAGCTCCATGGCGAGTGACGGAAAAACACCCAACCCTGGTAATGGGTGGCCGGGTCGCCGTCGCCCAGCCAGGCAATGTTCATTGGGTTCAACGCCCGAGGGCCGACCACGATAAAAAACGCCAGAATGCCTAGCAGCACAGGCAACAGCGCAGCGGCCCGAGAGGTTGAGCAAAGCTTCATCGATACGTCCAGAAATTATGCAAAACGAAAGTAAATGCCGGCACCGTCAGGGCCACGGCGCCGATCCCGAGCAGATAGTGCAACCCAGCCATTTGCGCCGCCCAGGCAACCAGCATCGCCAATAGAAAACCGCCCGCCGAGACCGACACAAAGCGCAGTAACGTGCGCCCGTGCAGGCGAGCTGAAAAGCTCCAGGTGGTATTGATCACATAAGACACAACGGTCGCCACGGCAAAGGCGAAACCATTGGCCAGCGGCGGTTCGGGCGCGATGAAGCGGATGAACAGCACAGCCACCAGCGCATGCAGCGCAGTGACGAACAGCCCGGTCAGGGCAAAGCGCAGACCACGGCGGACCAACGCTGAACGCTCACTGCCGATCACGGTTTCTGCGCCAGCACGAAGACGCTCAAACCGGCCAGCCGGTTTCTGCCCATCAACGGCAATTCCAGCCGGCACAGAGTCTTGAGCACGCTGTTGACCAACGGGTGATGACGCTTGAGTTGCGACTGTGGCTCTGCGGTTTGCGAACCTTGAGGCATCAGGCGCAACGCAGCGGCGATAGGAAACACCGCACCGAAATAGTAGGCGCCGCGCTGCACGGTCAAACCGGCATCGCCCGCCAGGGTTTCGAATTGCGCGAGGGTGTAGCGGCGCTTGTGCTCGAGAAAATCATCATGACCGCTCCAGAGAAACTGGAACGCTGGCACCGTCATCAGAAAACGACTGCCCGAAGGCACTTTATCGACATAGCTTTTGAGCAGGCCGAGGTCGTCGTCGACATGCTCGAGCACGTCCATCAGTAACACCAGATCAGCATCGATGCTGTCGATGCCGCGTCGGTAATGCACCGGTTTGCCCGCGTGGGAGGCGCTTGAATCGGCGGGGTAACTGATGTCGACGCACCACGCTTCATGCGCGTCGGTGTGGGTCAGCAGATGGTGCGAGAAAAACCCCGAGCCGGCACCGACATCGAGTATTCGCCGAATCGGCATGTCACCCAGCAATCGCCGGGTCGCCGCCGCTTTGCAGCAGTAATACCAATGCTCATCGATACTGTCGCCGAGGATGTCGGTTTCCTTGAGATCCATCTGTCAGTCCTTGGGGTCGTAGACGCGACGCACCAGAAAAACCGGTCGGCGTTTGGATTCGATATAGGTGCGGCCGAGGTATTCGCCGAGTACGCCAATGCCGATCAATTGCAGACCGCCAAGGAACGTGACCGCGACCATCAGCGAGGCATAACCGGGCAAGTCGACGCCGTGGATCAGTGTGCGCAGGACAATGAACATGGCGAACGCAAACGACACCAGCGAAACCGTCGCTCCCAGGTAGGTCCAGACCCGCAGCGGCTCGGTACTGAAACTGGTGATGCCTTCCAGGGCGAAATTCCACAGCCGCCAGCCATTGAACTTGCTTTGCCCGGCCACGCGCTCGGGGCGCTCGTAGTCGACATGAGTGGTGCGGAAACCGACCCAGGCGAACAGACCTTTCATGAAGCGCCGCGACTCGGGCAGGGTCAGCAAGGCATCGACCACGCAGCGGTCCATCAGGCGGAAGTCGCCAACGTTCTCCGGCAACGGCTGTTCGGCGATGCGGTTGTGCAGGCGATAGAACCAGTGGGCCGAGGTCGACTTGGCCCACGTGTCGCTACGGCGGCTGACACGATGCCCCAGCACCACTTCGTAACCTTCGCGCCAGCGCTCGATCATTTGCAAGATGACTTCCGGCGGGTCCTGCAGATCGGCGTCGATCGGCACCACGATCTGCCCGGTGGCCATCTGCAGACCGGCCGACAATGCCGCTTCCTTACCAAAGTTGCGACTCAGGTCGACGATGCGCAGACGCGAGTCTTGCCGCTGCCGTTCAAGCAAGCGCTCAAGGGTCGTGTCGGTGCTGCCATCGTTGATGAAGACCAGTTCAAGATCGATCAGCGCCTGCGTCTGAAAGACCTCGTCGATGCGCGAAAGAAAGCTGTCGAGGCTGTCCGCCTCGTTGAAAACGGGGATCACCAGCGACAACGTCACCTGCCCGGCCTGTTGCGTTCCGTGCTCAGTCAAAGGAGTGCTCTTTTTATAGTTTGTCGGTCATCGAAGTTTTTCGAGGCCATGAGCCGTCCCGTATTAAGCAGTAGCCGGCGTACTCGTGCAAGCAGGTCACGGGGTCATATCGGCCAATTCGCCGGGCAGTCGCGGCGCTCTGGGCAGGGTCTTTCAGAAACATCCGCGAACGATTGGAAACAAATCCGCGATAGCCAAAAAAACCCGCTGCGCTAGGCTTGCGTCGATGCGCCACACAGGTTGGCGCGCACATCCATCGCAGGGAGCGAACCCCATGTATTTTGAAATCTACCGACAAACCCGAGGCACCCCGAGCACTGGCAAAGGCCAGTGGCGCTGGCGTCTGCGCGCGCGCAACCACGAGACCGTGGCCAGTGGCGAATCGTATGTGAACAAGGCTGATTGCCTGCACGTGATCAATCTGATCAAAGCCGTACAGGGCGAGACGCCGATCAAAGAAATTTGAGCGACGTCCTGTTCATCTGCATAGCGGCACCGTCTGTCGCCCTTCAAAGGGTTTATTTGAATGCTTGTCAGCGGTGTTCATCAAAGGTGCATGTACTGCAATTTTTGCTGCCATGCACCCAAGGATTTCAGCCATGTCCCATGAACACCGCTACCTCATCAGTTTTATCGTCGACAACCAGCCGCAAAGCCGCACGCTGATTCACGATGGCGACACCCTTGATCCGGGTCTCGCTGAAACCCTGGTCAAGACCGCTTTCGCCGAATTGAAGACCGCTTCACTGAGCGACGTCCAGGTGCAGAAACGCACCAGGCGCGACGAAGGCGACAACGTCCCCGGCCACTATCAGCAGCCATGAGCCGATCCCGGGCCGCCACCATCCATCGATGCTGCGGAGGTTACGCGCCATGAAATCACTCGCCGCGATCTGCCTTGCTGTCTTGGCTATGAGCGTCCAGCCAGGCCATGCAGACACCATCGACGCCTTCATCGAAGAGGCGGCACAGCAAAGCCTGTTCCAGCACAACAGTTCGCGCATCGCCTTGGAAAAGGCAACCTTGCCCGAAGTCAAAGCGTTCGCCAGACGAATGATCGCCGACCATGAGCACTTCGATAAACAAATCAGGCAGCTGGGGCAAAGCCAGCAGATGGCGGTTCCCGCCGAACCCTCGGTGGCATCCAAAGCCAAGCAGCTACGCCTTGAATCAAGGGATGACTCCTTCGACCGCATTTACATCGACAGCCAGGCCGAAACCCTTGAGCAAAAGCTGATGCTGTTCAAGAAAGAAGCGCTGTCATCACAAAATCCGCAGCTCAAGGCTTTCGCCCAATCCGCGTTGCCGGACATCGAGAAACAGGCAAAAACTGCCCGCGACCTGCAGGAAAAACTCAAACCCTCCGCTGGCGCACTGAAATCCGTCAACCCCTGACCAACCGGGGGAACAATCAAAGCTGTAATAGAACCACGGCCGCCAGTACGGCAATCACTGCTAATACCGCCAGCACTTGGGTCGAAGTCAAGGCCAGCGCCGCGTCCTTTGAGCGGCCGATAAAGCGGCCACGGGTCTGATGCCGATCCGGCTGCGCTTCGAACAGGTTGTCCGGGTGCTCGTTGTCTTCAGGCTCATTGGTCTGCTGACCGGACCATGCACTTCGCGCCATCAAACGGTCGAGCAGACCGGGCATGACCGACTGGCCGACAATCGCCTTGATCGTCGACCACCCCAGCCACAACTCTCGCGGTGAATGCTTTACCACACTGAAAATCGCCCGTGCCGCCACGTCGGGGTCGTGAATCGGTGGCACCGGTTGGGGACGCTTGGGCAATTTGTTGCGTGCCCAATCGAACTGCGGGGTATTGATCGCCGGCAATTGCACCATGCACACGCGAATATGGCTGCGCTCATGCAGCAACTCACAGCGCAATGAATCAGTAAAACCGCGCACAGCAAACTTCGCCCCGCAATAGGCGGCCTGCAACGGAATGGCGCGATAGGCCAGTGCCGAGCCGACCTGGATGATCACCCCTTTGTTGCGCGGACGCATCAACGACAGCGCCGCCAAGGTGCCATGAACCGTACCGAGATAGGTCACCTGAGTGACGCGCTCGATCTCGGCGGCGGACAATTGTTCTATCGGCGAGAGCACCGTGACCATCGCCGCGTTGACCCAGACTGCCAGCGGTCCGAGCGCGGCTTCCAGTTGCTGCGCAGCCTCTTGCACGGCGAGCGCATCGGCGATATCGACGCTAACCGTTTCAACCTGAACGCCATACGCTTGCAGCTCCTCTTGCGTGGCAGCCAGTCCCGCCGGATTACGCGCCAACAGGCCGATGCGGTAGCCGCCAGCCGCAAACCGGTGGGCCACTGCGCGACCCACGCCAGCACTGGCGCCGGTTATCACTACCAACGGTTGCTCCTGCATGGATCGCCCTCCCGGCGGTCAATCAATCGGCCCGATGTTGATCATCAGGTCATCGCCCAGCCCTTGCACCTTGGCCAGCACGTCCACCGGCGTTTCGCTGGAAAAATGCACGACGTAGCCCATGCCGCTGCCATCTTCTTCGATTGCACTGACCCACGACTCCACCTCGTCAGCATCCAGCCCCAGCGCTTGGCCGATCTGGTGGTTGCGGTGATCGGAATCGGTTTCGTCCATCGGATAATCACTCATAGCAAACATCTCCTCGGGGCTTGTCCCCTCACTGGTTGCTCAATATGGTCTTAAGGATGGACGCCGAACGTTCGCTGACAGTTCGTTTTTTTCAGCCGAGCATCGAGCGCAGCTTGCGCAACAGATCCACCGGCGCGTAGGGCTTGGCGATCAATTCGAACTCATTGTCAGCCAGCTCATCGGGCGTCGACTCGTCCGCGCAGTAGCCAGTCGTCAGCAAGACCTGCGTGACCGGATAGCGCTGGCTGATTTCCCGCGCCAGTGCCAGCCCGTTCATCTCACCGGGCATGACCAGATCGGTGAAGACCAGCTCAAAGTCGCTAGTCTGTAACATCGCCAGCGCCTCGCTCGCGTCTGCAGCGATGGTGGTGCGGTAACCCTGTTCGGACAGTACGAAGCGCGCCAGTTCAGCAACTTCGGCGCGATCCTCGACGATCAGGATGCGCTCCGTGCCCTTGAGATTTTCTGCGGTCTCAGCGGAGCCAGGTGCCGATAGCTGACTGTCATCCGCCGGGAAGAACAAGCGCACCGTGGTGCCGAGCCCCGGCGTCGATTCGATTTTGACCACACCGCCGGATTGCTTGACGAAGCCGTAAACCATCGACAAACCGAGGCCGGCACCGTTGCCTTCCTCTTTGGTGGTGAAAAACGGCTCCATGACCTTGTCGAGATCGTCGGCGGCAATGCCCACGCCGTTATCGGCGATCGCGATGCAGACGTAACGCCCCGCCGCCAGTCCGCCCTGGTGCGGATCGGTCGCGTCAGGGACAACGACGTTGCGGGTCTGCACGGTGATCACCGGCTGTTGCTGCTGCCCCAACGCATCGCGGGCATTGGACAGCAGATGATTCAGTGCCATCTCGGCCTGCGCCGGGTCGAGCCGGCAGTTCCACAAGTCCTCGGCCAGTTCGAATCGCGGTTCCAGATCGGCGGATTCATGCGTCGGCAGCGTAGAGCGCTCAAGCAAGGCATTGAGATTGATCACCCGGCCTTCGAGCCGTTGTCGGCGGGAGAATGCCAGCAGATGCTGGGTCAGCAAACGTGCTTTTTCCGCCGCCGCGCGAGCGTGGCCGGCGCCGACCACGATGCGTTGCGGATCAATGCTCGGCCGCTTGGCGGTGTGCTGGATCAGCTCGATGTAGCCAATCATCACTTGCAACAGATTGTTGAAATCGTGGGCGATGCCACCGGTCAACTGGCCCAGCGCTTCCATGTTCTCGCTGTAGCGCAAACCGTCCTCGGCGTCGCGTCGGCGGCTGACGTCCATTTGCGAGGCGAAGAAATACACCAGTTGCCCGCGCTCGTTGAATAGTGGCGCGATGAACAGCTCGTTCCAGAACGACGAGCCATCCTTGCGATAGTTGAGTACCTCCACGCAGGTTTCGTGTTGATGTTTGAGCGCTTGCTTGACCTGTTGCAAGACGGAACGATCAGTCTGCTCGCCTTGCAGAAACCTGCAGTTGCGCCCGAGCACTTCTTCCAGCTCGTAGCCGCTGAATTCAAGAAACGCATTGTTGGCAAAAATGATGGGATCGTCGGGCTGCGCTGGATCGGTGACAATCATGGCCATACGGCTGACCTGCACCGCCGCGAAAAACACATCTTTGCGTTCTTGCGAAAGGGTCGCCGCATCGGCGCGGTCGACGATCGGCCTGGATTTTCTGGGCAAGTTGACCTCCGCTAAGTGACTCCGTTTCGCTGTGACCATCATCAGCGAGCGAAGTGCCAAGGCCAGAAGCCGACAGCGCGGGTGTCCGATGAATTGTCGCAGTCCATCGATGGATCCGAATCGCCTCGCTGATTGTCGAAAGCACACCGAGAACTGCACGCAATATCTGAAATCCGATCCGCCAGGGAGAACCACCGTGGATTTGTTGTTTCTAGGCACGTCTGCCGGCGTGCCGACCCGCCAGCGCAACGTCAGCGCAACAGCATTGATCGCCTCTGCCGGCAAGGGCTGGTACCTGATCGATTGCGGTGAAGGCACCCAGCATCAGGTGCTGCGCACGCCGCTGTCATTGAGTGAATTGCGGGCGATTTTCATCACTCATGTGCACGCCGATCACTGCCTGGGCTTGCCGGGTCTGCTGGCGAGCACCGGCATGTCCGGACGCACGCGGCCGCTGGACATTATTCTGCCGGCGGCGCTGCATCCGTGGCTGAGAATGAGCCTGGAAGTGACGCAATCGCATCTGCCCTTCGAGATCAACCTGCACGCTGTGGAAACGCTTACCGAATGGCGCAACTTCAACGTTCTGGTGCAGACCGTCGAGTTGTCGCACCGCGTGCCGTGTCACGGTTATGTATTTACCGAGTCCGATCCGGAACCGCGTCTCGACGTGCAGCGACTCGACGCTGAAGGCATCGAACGCGGCCCGCTCTGGGGTCAGTTGGCCCATGGTCAGGACGTGGAGGTTGACGGGCGGATGCTGCACGCTCGCGACTATCTGCTGAGCGCGCGACCTGATCGGCGCATCATCGTCTGCGGCGACAACGATCGGCCGGCACTGCTGGCAGAAGTGGCGCAATCGGCGGATGTGCTGGTGCATGAAGCGACATTCGTGCAGGCAGCAATCGACCGCGCTCGTGCCAGTTACGGCCACAGCAGCGCCGCCGCTGTCGCCGGTTTCGCCGAATCCGCTGGGGTGCGCAATCTGGTGCTGACGCACTTCAGCGCACGCTATCAGGCCAACCCGGCGCTGAGTCCGTCGATCGAAGATGTGCGCAGTGAAGCGGCGGCGCTGTATAACGGCCAACTGATTCTCGCGCGGGATCTGCAGCGCTATCACCTCGACCGCTTGGGTCATTTGCAGCCTGTGGCAATCGAGCGCAAACCTCTGGAAGTCGCGCCTTAGTTTGATACCGCGTCCGCCCGGTTTTCAGGCGGACGCCGGTGCGGGATTACTTCTTGGCTTCTTTGTCCGGATCCGCCGAGCGTTCGAGAAACGCGTCGGTCAGTTGCGGCAAATGCTTGAGCAGCCATTCAGCCATGGCCACTTCCTGCGGCAGAATCTGTTCGCAGGCCTTCTGCGTCTGCGTGTCCCCCGCCGCTTTCGCCGCTGCGATCAGCACGGTATAGCTGGCGACCTCCATGTTCTCGAAAACGTAGCCGGCCATGGCGCCCTTGATCACTTCATCGCTCATCAAGGAGCCGCCAACAGCCTGACCGAACGCCATCAATTTGCCGCCCAGGTCTTTCATCGTCGAGGATTCACCGCCCAGACGTTGCAGGCATTCGTCGATGAGTTTCTGCTGGCCGAGGGTTTCTTCGATGTGCTGATCGATGCGCGCCTTGAGCTGCGGGTAATGTTCCAGACGCTTGGATTGTGCCTTGAGCATTTGCTCGGCCTGTTGCTCCATGGCATGGGCATCACGCAGCCAGTCGAGCAGGTTTTCCTGTGGAGTAGCCATTGTCGAGTCCTCTTCTTGATGATTTCCCAGTGATCAACCGGGGCGCGCCGCCTGATGTCCGGCGCGCCCCTCGTGCCTTACAAACCAGGCTTGGCCTGCGCGCCGGCGCCCAGATCCGCACCGGTGACCGGCTCGCTGTTGGGGTCGGACATGGTGCGCATTTTCATGTTTTCCAGCAGCGCTTCGTCGGCGCTGTCCAGTTGCACGGTGGCCAGGCCATCGCCGCCGTCGACCGCTGGCGTCGGGGTTTCGACGAACTCCCAATCGTCGCCCTGATTCCACGGGCCGCGCATGCTTTCGGTGCCTTGCGACATGTTGAAGTAGACGTTGGTGAACTCAGGCATGCCGGGCAGCTTGCCTTGCGGGAAGTTTGGCTGAATCGAATGCAGGGCTTTTTCGAATGACAACTGGTGGGCGATCTCACGGGTCATCAGAAAGCCCAGCGCCTCTTTCACGCCGGGGTCATCGGTCACGTTCATCAAGCGCTCATAGACGATCTTCGCCCGTGCTTCAGCAGCAATGTTGGAGCGCATGTCGGCGGTCGGCTCACCGATGGTATCGACGTACGCCGCCGTCCAGGGCACACCGGCAGAGTTGGTCAGCGGCGAACCGGCACCGTAGAGCAGGCTGGTGATGTGCGAGTCATTGCCGTTGCCATTGAGCGAGCGATACAACTCGCCCTCCTGCTCGACACCTTCGGCCATCCGGCCTTTCGCGCCCTTGTTGAGCATGACGATGATCGAGCCAATGATTTCCAGGTGGCTGAGTTCTTCAGTGGCGATATCCATCAGCAGGTCTTTGCGTCCCGGATCGTCCTCGGCCAGGGCTTGAGTGAAATAGCGCGAAGCCGCCGCCAGTTCACCTTGCGCGCCGCCAAACTGCTCAAGCAACAGATTGGCCAGCCCCGGATTGGGCTCGGCGACACGAACGGTGTATTGAAGTCGCTTGTTATGTAGAAACATGACAAATCTCCTCAGTCGGGTAAGCGTGGCAAGTTCTGGGTAAAAGTTTGCCTACCCTTTTGTGAAGCATTGTCGTTGCGGAAATTTCAAAAAATTTGCGGCGACAGGACAAATGGTTTGAACCGCGCCAACAAGCGAAACGGGGCTATACCGCTGGGGATATTCGCACTGGAATGACCGGAACTTATTGCCGGAATCGAGTCTCCAGCGCGCGATTCGATTTCCAGCGCCGCGATCACTAACGCAGCAAATGCACCACCAACCCAACCAACGCACAGCCCAGCAACACCTGAATCACTCCGCGCTTGAAGCGAAACAGCGCAATGGCCGCCGCAATGGCGATCAACGCCGAGGGCCAATCCAGGCTGCCGCTGAACCCTTGCGGCCAGAGCACGTGGTAGCCGAAGAAACACGCCAGATTGAGAATCACCCCAACCACCGCAGCGGTGATCGCGGTCAGTGGGGCGGTGAATTTGAGTTCGTCGTGCGTCGACTCCACCAGCGGGCCGCCGGCGAGGATGAACAGGAAGGAAGGCAGAAAGGTGAACCACGTCACCAGTGCGGCAGCGACCGCTCCGGCGAGAAACACCTGATCGGCGCCGAACACCTGCGTCACATAAGCGCCGACAAAACCGACAAACGCCACCACCATGATCAGCGGCCCCGGCGTGGTTTCGCCCAGCGCCAGGCCGTCGATCATCTGCGTCGGGGTCAGCCAGCCGTAGTGACCGACCGCACCTTGATAGACATAGGGCAGCACCGCATAAGCTCCACCGAAGGTGAGCAGCGCTGCCTTGGTGAAGAACCAGCTCATTTGCGTCAACGTGCCCTGCCAGCCGAATAGCGCGGTCAATACTCCCATCGGCAACGCCCAAAGCGCGGCACCGATCACGGCGATCAAGGCCAGTTTCGTCCAGCTGAAACGGGCATGGGCCGGGGTTGGCATGTCGTCGTCGATCAACGCTGGGCCGAAAGACTTTTTCGCCGCGCTATGCCCGCCAACCATGAACTTCTCGGGCGCCAGACGCCCGCCGAAGTAGCCAACCACCGCCGCGCCCAACACGATCAACGGGAACGGCACATTGAACGCAAAAATCGCGGTAAACGACGCCGCCGCAATCGCCCACAGCCAATTGTTCTTCAGCGCCCGCGAACCGATGCGATGCGCCGCCTGCACGACAATGGCCGTCACCGCAGGCTTGATCCCGTAAAACAGTCCGGCCACCACCGGCACTTCACCGAAGGCGATATAGAGCCACGACAGGAAAATCAGGATGAACAGCGAAGGCAACACGAACAACGCCCCGGCCACAATCCCGCCCCAGCTTCGATGCATCAACCAGCCAATGTAGGTCGCCAACTGCTGCGCCTCAGGCCCGGGCAGCAACATGCAATAGTTCAAGGCATGCAGAAAACGCCGCTCGGAAATCCAGCGCCGCCGCTCGACCAACTCCTGGTGCATGATCGAAATCTGTCCGGCCGGCCCGCCGAAACTGATAAAGCCCAGCTTCAACCAGAACCAGAACGCCTCGCGTAGACTCACGGCCTGCGGACTAACGTCGTCATCACCCACCAACGGCTGAACTTCACGCATCGAGCTGTTCCTTTTATGCAGTCGGCAGGTTGTACCCGAAAAGCGCAACGAACAAAACGCCAGAAACGAAAAAGCCCCCGTAATCAGCAATGATTACGGGGGCTTCGTCTTGTTCAATAATGGCGGAGAGATAGGGATTCGAACCCTAGGTACCGGTGAAGGTACAACGGATTTCGAATCCGTCCCATTCGGCCACTCTGGCATCTCTCCAACGGCGCGCATCATAACAACACTTTCGTTGGTTGCGAACCCCCCAAACGAAATTTTTTCCGTGCTATCAGATGCTTGCGTCGATTAAAGCGGTACGCCCAGACGAGCGGCGACTTCTTCGTAGGCTTCGATGACGTCACCGAGGCCTTGGCGGAAGCGGTCCTTGTCCATCTTCTTCTTGGTGTCCTTGTCCCACAGACGGCAGCCGTCCGGGCTGAACTCGTCGCCGAGGACGATGGAGCCGTCGCTGAACACGCCGAATTCAAGCTTGAAGTCGACCAGCAGCAGGCCGGCGTCGTCGAACAGTTTGCTCAGGACTTCGTTGACCTTGAGCGACAGTTCCTTCATGCGCGCCAGTTGCTCGGCGGTGCCCCAACCGAATGCCACAACGTGGGATTCGTTGATGAACGGGTCGCCCTTGGCGTCGTCCTTCAAGAACAGTTCGAAGGTGTACGGGTTGAGCTTCATGCCCTCTTCGACGCCGAGACGCTTGACCAGGCTGCCGGCGGCGTAGTTACGCACGACGCATTCGACCGGGATCATGTCGAGCTTCTTCACCAGGCACTCGTTGTCGCCCAGCAGTTTGTCGAACTGGGTCGGCACGCCGGCCGCTTCGAGCTTCTGCATGATGAAGGCGTTGAACTTGTTGTTCACCATACCTTTGCGATCGAGCTGTTCGATGCGCTTGCCGTCGAACGCCGAAGTGTCGTTGCGAAACAGCAGGATCAAGCGGTCAGCGTCGTCGGTCTTGTAAACCGATTTGGCTTTGCCGCGGTAGAGTTCTTCACGTTTTTCCATGATGGGCTCCGCTTGCTAAGTAGGTGGGCTAGACGATGTGGCGCCAGTCGAGCCCTGAATCTTGATCGGCCAGTTGCAGCCAGTCCGGGTCGCACCCGAGAGTATCGACAAAACATTGCCGGGCCAGCTGCGGCAGGTTGTTCTTGCTGCTCAGATGGGCCAGGACCAGGTGTTGCAAACCCTGCCAGCCCAACTCGGCCACCAGGAATGCCGCCTGATGGTTGTTCAGATGTCCGCGTTCGCCGCCTACCCGTTGCTTGAGAAAGTACGGGTAGTGACCACGGGCCAGCATGTCGCGGCAATGGTTCGACTCGATCATCAATGCATCGAGGTCCCGATAGCCATCCAGCACCCGCTCGCAGAACGACCCCAGGTCGGTCAGCAGGCCGAAGCGCCGCTGTTCCTGATCGCTGAAAACGTACTGGGTCGGCTCCTGCGCGTCGTGGGCCACGGCAATGACCCCGACGTTCAGTGCGCCGATCTGCAGCTGCTCGCCGCCGGCCAGAAAGCCTGCCGGTTCAAGCGGTTTGCGCATCCCGCGCAGCGTGCCACGACTGAGGTAGACCGGCAGATTGTAGCGCCGAGACAGTAAACCCACGCCATGCACGTGGTCGGCATGTTCGTGGGTCACGAGTATCGCGCTCAGTTGCGCCGGGTGAACACCCAGGCGCAACAGACGTCTTTCGGTTTCCCGCAGGGAAAAACCACAATCCACCAGCACGTACGTATCAGCACTGGCGATCAGCGTGCCGTTCCCTTGGCTACCGCTGCCGAGAACGGCAAAACGCATATCGGATCAGCCCAGGTTGTCCTGAATCACGCTCAACACTTTACGCGCGACATCGGCCGGCGCGACGGTGTTGATGTTCTTTTCGACGGTAACCTGGATGTTCTCGCCCACCTTGCTCAGGCGAACCTGATAACGCTCGGCGCGGGCTTCGACTTCTTCCTTGCTCGGCGCACTGCCGAACAGGCTGCTGAAGAAGCCAGGCTTGTCGTCTTTCTTCTCGGCTTTTTCGGCCAGGTTGATGTAGTACAGGCCCAGACTGCGGTTGATGTCTTCAACGCGCCATTCGCCCTGTTCCAGCGCACGGCCGACGCTCGACCAGGCGCGGTCCAGATCGGTACCGACGTTCAATACCGGGTTGCCGCTGCCGTCTTCGTTCAGGCTGACACGGCTCGGCGCATCGAAATCACGCGAGGCCAGCATCGACACCGAACCGCCCTTCTCGGACGTGCGGCTCATGCTCGCGAGCATGTCGTCGACCAGCGCAGCGTCCAGGCCAGTGTTGACCGAACGGTTGGTGAAAGCCACGTCGGCCGTGCTGCCGGCAGGACGCTCGGCGCTGACTACGTAGATTTCACTGGTGTTGCGCTGCACGCCCGGCTCGATGCGCACGCGCACGCGGGTTTCGCTGTCGCTGGCGATACCGGCCGCACTCAGGCGCTTGGCCATCGAAGCGGACAGCTCGTCGGAGTGCTGCCAGGTGGTGGTGAACTCACCGGTCTGCGGACGCTGTTCATCCAGACGGAAACCGTTGTCCTGGAAGAACTGCAGCGCCACTGGCCAGACTTCGGCCGGAGGGTGCTGGGCCACGACCCAACGCGAATCACCGCTCTTCTGCAGCGAGTAATCAGTTGCGTCGGCAACCGCCGAAAGCGGCTGAGGACGCGGCACAACGTACTCGCCCGTCGCGGTGTCATCGGCCACGTTGCGCGGGATCGGCAACAGCGGATCGAGACGTTTGGCAGTGCTCACCTCCGGTGGCAATTGCATCGGTGCAGTCTGTTGCGCTTGCAGGTAATCGCTTCCACGGTCGCGGAAATAACCTTCCGGCCCCCAGACCCATCCGCAGCCACTGGTGCTGGAGATAATCAAGGCAAGTGCGGAAAGTCCGGCCATTCGCTTCATGCGTTGTACTTCCTCAATTAAACCAGGACGTTGCACTGGCGCAGGGCCGAGCGCAGCGTTTCATGACAAGGGGTGCTCAGCCAGGTCAGTGGCAGGCGGATGCCTTCGTGCATCAGGCCCATTTCGACCAAAGCCCACTTCACCGGAATCGGGTTGGCTTCGATGAACAGGTCCTTGTGCAGCGGCATCAGTTTTTCGTTGATTGCGCGTGCGGTATCGGCGTCGCCCTTCAGCGCGGCCTCGCACAGGTCAGCCATTTCGCGCGGGGCGACGTTGGCGGTGACCGAGATGTTGCCTTTGCCGCCCAGCAGGATCAGCTCGACAGCGGTCGGATCATCGCCGGACAGCACGATGAAATCCTTGCTCACGCCATCGATGATCGCTTTGGCGCGCTTGAGGTCGCCGGTGGCTTCCTTGATGCCGATGATGTTCGGCACGGTGGACAGGCGAATCACCGTCTCGGCCTGCATGTCGCAGGAGGTGCGGCCGGGAACGTTGTAGAGAATCTGCGGAATGTCGACCGCTTCAGCGATGTGCTTGAAGTGCTGGTACAGGCCTTCCTGGGTCGGCTTGTTGTAGTACGGGACAACCAGCAGGCAGGCGTCGGCGCCGGCGGCCTTGGCGTTGCGGGTCAGCTCGACGGCTTCGCGGGTCGAATTGGCGCCGGTGCCGGCGATGACCGGAATGCGCCCGGCAACCTGTTTGACCACGGCTTTGATGACGGCGATGTGCTCTTCTACATCAAGGGTGGCCGACTCGCCGGTAGTACCGACGGCGACGATGGCATGGGTGCCGTTCTTGAGGTGGAAGTCCACGAGTTTGCTGAGGCTGTCCCAGTCAAGACGCCCTTGTGCATCCATGGGAGTGACCAGTGCCACCATACTGCCCGCAATCATGAAACCGCTCCTGCCGGAAAAAGAGAGCGGTAATGGTACTGGCGCCAAGATGCTTGCACAAGCGAAGTACTGCGCCGCCGCCATTCCCCTTGGCGCCGCTTTTCGCTACCCTTCAGACTTTGATCGGTACAGATCAGCTTGTACGCCGGGTTTCAGCCTCCCCTTTCGGCCTCCCAGGCCCCGTTCCTGCGTCGCATCGACGCGCTCCCGCACAGTGGAGCGAGCCGCGAACGCTGGCCGGGGCTCTTTATACGGACCGCCAGAACAGGCACTCCCGGCCACCAACGCCCGTCAACCTACCGACCGCTCATCGCTTTAGGAATGCTGCATGTCCACCCCCACAGTTCGCGAACAATTCCTTGTCATCAGTGCCCTCGGCGCCAACCCCATGGAGCTGACCAACGTCCTGTGCCGCGCCAGCCATGAAAACCGCTGCGCTGTCGTCACCTCTCGCCTGACCCGCCACGGCGAGTGCAGCGCCCTGGTGCTGGAAATTTCCGGCAGCTGGGACGCCCTCGCGCGCCTCGAAGGCAGCCTGCCATTGCTGGCCAAGCGTCACGCTTTCACCGTCAATGTGGTGCGCAGTGCCGCTCTGGAGAATCGCCCGCAGGCGCTGCCTTACGTGGCTTACGTCAGCTCGGCGTATCGCCCGGACATCATCAATGAGCTGTGCCAGTTCTTCATGGATCACAACGTCGAACTGGAAAACCTCACCTGCGACACCTATCAGGCTCCACAGACCGGCGGCACCATGCTCAACGCCACGTTCACCGTGACCCTGCCGGCCAACACGCAGATCAGCTGGCTGCGCGATCAGTTCCTCGATTTCGCCGACGCGATGAACCTGGATGCCCTGATCGAACCTTGGCGCCCACAAAACCCAATGTAAGGAAGCTTTCATGGCCGTTGTCATCGACCAACCGGTTGCGGATTTCACCGCGCCTGCGACCAGCGGGCAAACCGTCAGCCTGTCCGAACTCAAGGGCAAGCAAGTGGTGATCTACTTCTACCCGAAGGACAGCACCCCGGGCTGCACCACTCAGGGCCAGGGCTTTCGCGATCAATATGCGGCTTTCAAGGCTGCCAACACCGAAGTCTTCGGCATTTCCCGCGACAGTTTGAAGTCGCACGAAAATTTCAAAGGCAAGCAAGAGTTCCCCTTCGAACTGATCAGTGACAAGGACGAGGCGGTTTGCCAGTTGTTCGACGTGATCAAGCTGAAAAAGCTGTATGGCAAGGAATACCTGGGCGTCGATCGCAGCACTTTCCTGATTGATAAGGACGGTGTCCTGCGCCAGGAGTGGCGTGGTGTGAAGGTGCCGGGGCATGTTGATGCCGTGCTGGCGGCGGCTGAGGCTCTGAACAAAGCCTGATGGTTTTGCTGCGCCTGTAAAGACGCCTTCGCGAGCAGGCTCGCTCCCACAATTGAAATGTAATCACTGTGGGAGCGAGCCTGCTCGCGAATAGCCTCTCTGCAAAATCCGGATCAACCGCTAAAGCAACGGCGCCACCACCGGCTCCTTGCGCGGCCACGCATCCAGCACAGCCTTGAACAGCGTCGCCAGCGGGATCGCAAAGAACACCCCCCAGAATCCCCACAACCCGCCAAACAACAGCACTGCGCAAATGATTGCCACCGGATGCAGGTTCACTGCTTCCGAAAACAGCAACGGCACCAGCACGTTGCCGTCCAGCGTCTGAATGATCCCGTAGACCGCCATCAAGTAGATGAACTGATCGCTCCAGCCCCACTGGAACAGCGCAATCAGCAGCACCGGTACGGTCACCACTACCGCACCGACATAAGGCACCACCACCGACAAGCCGACCAGCAACGCCAACAGCGCCGCGTAGTTCAGGCCCAGCGCGATGAAGGCGATGTAGGTCACCCCGCCACAGATGACGATCTCGATGCCTTTGCCCCGAATGTAATTGGCGATCTGCCGGTTCATTTCCTGGGCGACGCGGGTGATCAGCGCGCGCTCGCGAGGCAGATAGCCGCGCAACCACTCGCCGATCATCGCCCGATCCTTGAGGAAGAAGAACACCAGAATCGGCACCAGCACCAGGTAGATCATGATGTTCACCAGCAGCGGCAAACTCGACAACGAGAAAGTCAGTGCCCACTGACCGAACTTGCCAATCTCGCCCCGCGCCGCTTCGATCGCCTGCAGGACTTGCTCGTCAGACACCAGATGCGGATAGCGCTCGGGCAATAGAAGCAGCAGCGACTGCCACTTGGCGAGCATGCCCGGCAATTCGTTGAACAGCGTGATCAACTGATGCCACAGCAATGGCAGCACCACGACGATAAACAGCATCAGCGCGCCCATGAACAGCGCAAACACCAGCCCCACGGCCACCCCGCCGGGCACACGCAGCCGCTCGAGCGTCACCACCAGGCCCTGCATCAGATACGCCAGCACCATCCCGGCCAAAACCGGCGCAAGCATGCCGCCGAGGGTAAGCACGGCGGTGAAGGCGAGAAACAGCAGCACTGCCAGCACCACCGCTTCCTCATCGGAGAAGTAGCGCTGAATCCAGTCGCGTAACACTTTGAACATCAATAATCCCTTCGATTTTAGGCGCGGCGCTTCAGGCTTTTTTCAACCAGTAACGGTAGACGCCAGCCTCGTCTTCTTCGCGCAACAGCGCATGACCGGCGAGTTTGGCAAAGGTACGGAAGTCGCGTTGCGAGCCGGCATCGGTAGCGATCACCTTGAGCACAGCGCCACTTTGCAGTTTGTTGAGTTCCATTTTTGCCTTGAGCAACGGCAACGGACAGTTCAGGCCACTGGCGTCCAGTTCCACGTCATGGGCTACAGCGTCAGTCATTGCGTCACTCCGGTTCGGGTTGTCGAGCTGCCTAGAATATCTGGTCGCGGCTTCGGTGTCCGGCTACAGTAAGGTCTTTGTCCTCCAAGGCTTTGTGCATGACTTTTCTGCGCCCTACCCTGCTGACGCTCGCTTGCCTGCTCGCCTCACCAGGCTTTGCCGACGATCTGCCGTCACTCGGCGACGCCAGCTCTGCCATTGTCTCGCCGCAACAGGAATACCAGCTCGGCCGCGCGTGGCTGGCCATGCTGCGCAGTCAGGTTTCCCAGCTCAACGATCCGCAGCTCAAGGATTACGTCGAATCCAGCGTCTACAAGCTGGTGGAGACCAGTCAGGTCTCCGACCGACGCCTGGAATTCATCCTGATCAACAGCCCACAACTCAACGCCTTCGCAGCGCCGGGCGGCGTGGTCGGGGTCAACGGCGGCCTGTTCCTCAACGCCCAGACCGAAGGTGAATACGCCTCGGTGCTCGCTCACGAATTGGCGCACTTGTCGCAACGCCACTTCGCTCGCGGGGTGGAGGCATCACAACGCATGCAGGTACCGATGATGGCCGCATTGCTGGCGGGTATCGTCATCGCGGCGGCAGGCGGCGGTGATGCCGGCATCGCCACCATCGCCGGCAGCCAGGCTGCGGCGCTGCAGGAACAACGGCGCTTCTCGCGGCAGAACGAACAGGAAGCGGACCGCATCGGCATTCTCAACCTGGAAAAGGCTGGTTACGATCCGCGCTCGATGCCGACCATGTTCGAACGCCTGATGCGCCAATATCGCTTCGACGCCAAGCCGCCGGAATTCCTCCTGACTCACCCGGTCACCGAATCGCGTATCGCCGACACCCGCAACCGCGCCGAGCAGGCGAAACCGGGCGGCATCGAAGACAGCATGCGCTACCAGTTGATCCGCGCGCGGGTGCAGTTGATCTACGAAGAAACCCCGGGACTGGGCGCCAAGCGTTTCCGCGCCCTGCTCGATGAGAACCCGAAAAACGATGTGGCGCGTTACGGCCTCGCCATCGCCCAGATCAAAGGCGGCCAGCTCAACGAAGCCCGCGAGAACCTCAAGCAATTGTTGGCCAAGTCGCCGAACGAGATCATCTACAACCTCGCGCAGGTCGATCTGGACATCACCAACAATCGCCTGCCCGATGCGCAGTCACGGGTCGACCGCATGCTTACGCAGTTCCCGGGCAACTATCCGCTGAATCAGGTGCGTGTCGATCTGCTGTTGAAACAGAATCGCGCCGCCGATGCCGAGAAGGCGCTGGACAGCCTGCTCAAGTCCCGCCCGGATGATCCGGACGTCTGGTATCAGGTTGCTGAAACCCGTGGCTTGTCGGGCAACATCATCGGCCTGCATCAGGCGCGCGCTGAGTACTTTGCGCTGGTCGGCGATTACCGCCAGGCCATTCAGCAGTTGGACTTCGCCAAGCGCAAGGCCGGCAACAACTTCCCGTTGTCCTCGCGCATCGATGCCCGCCAGCGCGAACTGATGGAGCAGGAGCGCATGGTCAAGGACATGATGGGCTGAGTCTTTCCAGACAAGACAAAAGCTGCAGACACAAAAAAACCGCCTCTTTCGAGGCGGTTTCTTTTTTACCCGTCCGCTGGCTTATTCAGCCAGTTTGAAGGTGATGAAGCTGGCACGGCCCTGACGCAGCACGCGCATCGACACCGAGCGGTTCTTCGGCAACGCCTTGGCGATGTCGGTGAACTCCTTGGCCGAGCCGATGGCCTGGTTGTTCAGGTGAGTAATCACGTCACCCGGCTGCAGACCGATCAGGGCCGCAGGACCGTCCTGCACTTCCTTGATTACCACACCGCCTTTGAGGTCGTAGGTTTTCTTCTGCTCGGCGGTCAATTCACCGACCGCAACACCGAGGCGGTTGCTGCTGCTTTCAGCGCCGGATTTCGGCAGACCTGCCAGCTCCTTGTCCTCGTCCGGGATTGCGCCGACGGTCAGTTCGACGTTCTTGCGCTTGCCTTCACGAATCACTTCCAGATTGGCCTTGGCGCCAGCCTTCAGCGCGCCGACCAGATGCGGCAAGTCGGCCGACATGACGATCGGCTGACCGTTCATGCTCAGGATCACGTCGCCAACCTGCAGGCCGCCCTTGGCCGCAGGGCCGTCATCCTGGATCTGCGCAACGAGGGCGCCGGCCGGCTTATCCAGACCGAACGACTCGGCCAGATCCTTGTTCACTTCCTGAATGACCACGCCCAGCCAGCCACGGCTGACCTTGCCACCGCTCTTGAGCTGGTTGGAAACATCCATCGCCACGTCGATCGGGATGGCGAACGACACGCCCATGAAGCCACCGGAGCGGGTGTAGATCTGCGAGTTGATACCGACCACTTCACCGTTCAGGTTGAACAGCGGGCCACCGGAGTTGCCCGGGTTGATCGGCACGTCGGTCTGAATGAACGGCACATAGTTTTCGTTCGGCAGGCTACGACCGACAGCGCTGACGATGCCTTGGGTCACGGTGTGGTCAAAGCCGAATGGCGAACCGATCGCGACGACCCACTGGCCGGCCTTCAGGTCCTGGGATTTGCCGAGCTTGAGCACCGGCAGATCCTTGCCTTCGATTTTCAGCAACGCCACGTCAGAGCGTGGATCGGTGCCGACCAGCTTGGCTTTCATCTCACTGCGGTCAGCCAGACGGACGAGGATTTCGTCAGCATCGGCGATCACGTGGTTGTTGGTGAGGATGTAGCCATCCGGCGAAATGATGAACCCTGAACCCAGCGATTGCGCTTCACGCTGGCGTCCATCGCCACGCGGCGAGCGCTGCTGAGGCGGCATGCCGCGCTCGAAGAATTCGCGCAGCATCGGTGGCAGGCCTTCCAGATCCGGCATCTGCTGATTGACCCGACGGTCCGGCAGTTTCTGCGTGGTACTGATGTTCACTACCGCTGGCGACGCTTGTTCGACCAACTGGGTGAAATCAGGCAGATCGGCCGCTTGCGCAGCAGGGACCGCCTGACCGAGCAACAGCACGGTGGCGAAAATGGAAAGGTAAGACTTCAAACTTGGTATCGACATACAGCTCCCGTTACGACGAGCAGGGTTAAGCGATATGGAGCAAAGGAACACCGGAAACCACAGACCGGCATTTTTGTTCCGGGAACAACAAACAAGGCCAGAGCCGTGAGGCTCTGACCTATAAAAAATTTTCAGGGGTTTTGCAAATGAAAATGCTCAGCAAACATTTCGACGTCTCGACGACGAAGTGGAAATGACTGAAATCAGCTCACTGCTTGCTGGTCGCAGCGCCATCGTTGTTGCGCATCGATAGAGCGATTCGTTCGGCGGTGCCAATCGGGATTTCGCCGACCACCGTGACCATCATTTCACCCTGCGGCGTGGTCAGGCGACGGGATACCGCGACGGTCGGGCCCAACTGAGTGCGGGTGTCAGTGACGGTTGCGCCATTCAACGGTTCAAGGAACACCGAGAAACGCGCCAGACCATCGTCATACATCAGACTGCTGACCTGGGTCTTGGTCTGCGCATCCTTGTGCGAACTGCTGCTGGTCAGCTCAAAGCCTGGCGGGAGCCAGTCCGAACGCCAGTTTTGCACGGTTTTAGCTGCAGAAGCCTTGTCGCTTGCGATGTTGACAGGCTTGCAATCCGGGTCCGCCAACAAGTCCTTGTCCGACGGGATTTCATCCGTGTCGAGGCTGGTGAACTGGAAACGCTCAAGCAACTGCCCCTTGTCGTTCAGCAGCAACGACTTGAGTGGCAGCCCGGTTTTCTTGTCCAGATGCAGTTCGAAACCGTAACGGTGCTGGTCACGAGGCGTCAGCGACACGATCACTGCATCACGGCCGGCCACGCGCGACTTGCCAATGACGGCAAGGTCATACCAACTCTTCAGCTTTTTGGGATCCAGCGCACGGGCGGCAGCGTTGGGTGAATCACCCAATCCCGCAATCAGGGTGCCGCTGACGCATTGAGTACGTCCATCAATGCGCACGACTTCCTGAGCCGAGCCGTCGAGCTGTAATAACCGCTCGCGAACCTGGCCATTCTGGACACGATGCCAGATGTTGTGCGTGGAAAAACTGCCGTTGCGCTCGTAAACGAAAGTGCCGTGGAAGCTTTGCTGCTGCTCGGCCTGGCCCAGACGGGTCAACCAGTCCTGGGCCTCGTCAGCGTGGGCTGGAACAATGAACCAGCCACTGAGCAGAAGCGTAAGTAGAGGGATGGCGCGCATGATCCTCCTTAACGGTTTTCCAGGCTTGCGGCACGTGCGTATGGCAGCGCGCTTTCAGTTCCCTTGAGTGCAGCCTGCTGAGCGTGCTGGCGCAGATAGCCTGGCAGACGCTGATCATGCCAGCCTGGCTGACCTTGCAGAACGCCGTTGGCCATCGGACCAGTCGCTTCCGAGCTCTCGCTGTAACCAGCCAGAACTGCCGGACCCTTGACCTGTGGAGTGGCCAGAGTAGGCTGGTTCGACTGTTGGGCCAGCTCAACACCGGCGATTTCGTCCTGGTTGTACAGGCGAACACCGGCCAGAACGGCCACGGTTACCGAAGCGGCAACAGCGAGGCGACCCAGGTTGCGCCATGGGCTGCGGGATACTTTGGCCGGAGCCGTTTCGTCTTCCAGCGCAGCAGACACTGCCGCAGCGATATCCAGACGCGGAAGCAGCAGATCCTTGTGCATGGCTGCCCGAGCGATCTGGTAACGAGCCCAGGTCTCACGGGTATCAACATCATCCAGTGCGCTGAGCACTCGACGCAATTCCAGTTCGTCCGCTTCGTTATCCATCACTGCGGACAGCGATTCCTGCAGGGCTTCACGACTCATGGCGTTCCTCTCTTGGCTGTCGCCGCTGTCTCAGTTTTCCTGCAACAACGGTTGCAGGGCTTTGTCGATGGCCTCCCGAGCGCGGAAAATCCGGGAGCGCACGGTACCCACCGGACACTGCATGACGCTCGCAATGTCCTCGTAACTCAGACCATCGAATTCACGTAAAGTTAAAGCCGTACGCAAATCCTCTGGCAGTTGCTGGATGGTCCGATGGACAGTGCCTTCGATCTCATCCCGCAGCAATGCACGTTCCGGTGATTCGAGATCCTTGAGGCCGTGATCGCCATCGTAGAACTCTGCATCCTCTGAACTTACATCGCTATCCGGCGGCCGACGGCCGCGGGAAACCAGGTAGTTCTTTGCCGTGTTAATGGCAATACGGTACAGCCACGTATAAAACGCACTGTCACCGCGGAAATTTCCAAGTGCCCGATACGCCTTGATAAAGGCTTCCTGAGCAACGTCCTGGGCTTCATGGGTGTCGTGCACAAAACGCACGATCAACCCGAGAATTTTGTGCTGATATTTCAGCACCAGCAGATCGAAAGCTCGCTTGTCGCCACGCTGTACGCGTTCGACCAGCTGCTGATCCTCTTCCTGGGTTAGCATGAACACTCCTCGATAAGCCCGGAGGAGACTTGCATTACTAAACGACCAGACTTGCAAACATAGACTCGGGCTTTTCGCAAAAGTTCTCCCCCTCCAAGCAAGTTTCCTGCGGGCTCTGATTTGGCACGCACGAAAAACGCAGCGCGGGATAAACCGGCTGCGCGAATAATCTTGTTATCGGTTTCGCCGGCAGAAATCCAAACGCAGATTCCGCACTGAAGCCGACACTGTCCCTGGTTTCTGGCACGGTCTATTGATCTTGGGCCTTTGGCAAAAGTTCCAATTATTTATAGCCGTACCCACCTGACATTGCGCAACCCTGCTCGGAAAAGACTGTTTCAGCGCCGATACAGGTGTCATTTTTCAAAACCGATGAAAAAAACTTCCGACGAAGCACAGCGCTTTTTACTGCGCAGTAGTCTCACAATGCCATCTGGGCCCGGCTATTGTGCCGCCCAACCCCTCTATATACTAGTGGGCTGTGTGGCTGTCTTGACTCGCCGATCCAGCTGTCTTGCGCCAACCCCGACCCGGGTCGCTTTGAGCGGAATCCTGAAATGAGCCAACAGTTCCAACACGATGTTCTGGTGATTGGCAGCGGTGCTGCCGGTTTGACTCTCGCTTTGACCTTACCCGGTCATCTGCGCATTGCCGTATTGAGCAAAGGCGATCTCGCCAACGGTTCGACATTCTGGGCCCAGGGCGGCGTTGCCGCCGTGCTCGACGATACCGACACTGTCGAATCCCACGTCGACGACACCCTCAATGCGGGCGGCGGCTTGTGCCATGAAGACGCCGTACGCTTTACCGTCGAGCACAGCCGCGAAGCCATCCAATGGCTGATCGACCAAGGCGTGCCGTTCACCCGCGACGAACAGTCCGGCACTGAAGACGGTGGTTTCGAATTTCACCTGACCCGCGAAGGCGGCCACAGCCATCGACGGATCATCCATGCTGCCGACGCCACCGGCGCGGCGATCTTCAAAACCTTGCTGGCCCAGGCCAAAGAGCGCGCGAACATCGAATTGCTGGAACAGCGCGTCGCCGTCGATCTGATCACCGAACGCCGCTTGGGCATGGAAGGCGATCGTTGCCTGGGCGCTTACGTGCTGAACCGCGCCACCGGCGAAGTCGACACCTACGGCGCACGCTTCGTGATTCTGGCTTCGGGCGGCGCAGCCAAGGTCTACCTTTATACCAGCAACCCCGACGGCGCCTGCGGTGACGGCATCGCCATGGCCTGGCGTTCCGGTTGCCGGGTGGCGAACCTGGAATTCAACCAGTTCCACCCGACCTGCCTGTATCACCCGCAAGCCAAGAGTTTCCTGATCACTGAAGCGTTGCGTGGCGAAGGCGCGCATTTGAAGCTGCCCAACGGCGAGCGCTTCATGTATCGCTTCGATAAGCGCGCCGAGCTGGCGCCTCGTGACATTGTCGCGCGGGCCATCGACCATGAAATGAAGCGCCTGGGTGTCGACTGCGTATATCTCGACATCAGCCACAAGCCTGAATCGTTCGTAAAAACTCACTTCCCGACTGTTTATGAGCGCTGCCTGGGCTTCGGCATCGACATCACCAAACAACCGATCCCGGTCGTCCCCGCCGCGCACTATACCTGTGGCGGGGTGATGGTCGATCAGCACGGTCGCACCGATGTACCCGGGCTCTACGCCATCGGCGAAACCAGTTTCACCGGTCTGCACGGCGCCAACCGCATGGCCAGCAACTCGCTGTTGGAATGCTTCGTTTATGCCCGTTCGGCAGCAGCGGATATTCTTGCGCAACTCGATGACGTCGCGGCGCCAACCGCCCTGCCCGTCTGGGATGCCAGCCAGGTGACCGACTCGGATGAAGACGTGATCATCGCGCACAACTGGGACGAGTTGCGCCGATTCATGTGGGACTACGTCGGCATCGTGCGCACCAACAAACGCCTGCAACGGGCGCAGCACCGGGTGCGTCTGCTGCTGGATGAGATCGATGAGTTCTACAGCAACTATAAAGTCAGCCGTGACCTGATCGAGTTGCGCAACCTGGCACAGGTTGCCGAATTGATGATCAGCTCAGCCATGGAACGCAAGGAAAGTCGCGGGCTGCATTACACCCTCGACTATCCGGATATGCTCCCCGAAGCGCTCGACACTATTCTGGTGCCACCCACCTACGCCGGCTGAACTTGAGCCGCACTCGCAGGCGTCGGTGCAGATCCGCCGCCTGCGAGTCACGTGGCACGCAGATTGACCTGACCCGCCACTCTCCTCGCAAACGAAAGCGCAACACCACAATCAATGGCAGCGCCAGACTGTCCGGGCGCAGTTGCACCGCTTGCCAGCCATCAGCCTGATTCCACACCTGCCAGCCATCGCCATCGCGGCGCAAGCCGCAGAATGCTTTCGGGTGGTTCAGCAGAATCTGCCGTGGCAGCACCCAAAAACCGTGCAGCGCACAGACGCAAGCGCCGAGCAGACTGGCCCAGAGTGGAATCGACAGCAGACACAACGAACCCATGGCGAACGCCTGGGCCGACAGATACGCCGCCAGCAACTGCCGTGAGGCATGCCAGCGGCATTCGAACGTATTACTTGGGCTGGACACGATCCAGAATCATCCGGACCATGCGTTGCAGCTCGGGATCTTCCGACTCGCTGCGCTCCATGAACCAGCCGAACATGTCCTGATCCTCACAGGTCAGCAAACGCACGTACAGATCGCGATCCACTTGATTCAACGTCGCGTAAACCTCCTGCACGAACGGCACCAGCAGCACGTCAAGCTCAAGCATGCCGCGACGGCTGTGCCAAAAGAGGCGATTCAGTTCAACTTGTTCGACCATGGAGCCCTCCTCGAATTTGCCGGGCAGTATACAGCCCCGGCGCGGGCCGCACAGTCGGCTTTGGTCGGGGACCCCTGATCCTTTATCAACTACCCATTTCAACCCTGCCCCCTTATGATGTGCCCCAGTCTATTTCCCCTGCGATGACCCATGGCCGATTCTGCTTTTTTCTGCACCCTGTCTCATGAAGGCGTACTCGCGGTTCGCGGTGCGGACGCCGGAAAATTCCTGCAAGGCCAGTTGACCTGCAATATCAATTACCTGAGCGACACCCGCGCCAGCCTCGGCGCCCGCTGCACGCAGAAAGGCCGGATGCAGTCGAGCTTCCGCATCCTGCTTGAGGGCGACGGCGTGGTGATGGCGATGGCCAGCGAGCTGCTCGAGCCGCAACTGGCCGACCTGAAAAAGTACGCGGTGTTCTCCAAATCGAAGCTGACCGATGAAAGCGCCGCCTGGGTGCGCTTCGGTCTGGCGCATGGCGATGCAGCCCTGACCAGCCTCGGTCTGGCACTGCCCGCCGAAACCGACAGCGTTGTGCGCCATGAAGGCCTGATCGCAATTCGCGTTTCGCCCGAGCGCGCCGAACTCTGGGTGCCTGCCGCTCAGGCGCCAAACATTCAAAGCCAACTGTCGACCGCACTGCCTGAGGCCGAACTGAATCAATGGCTGCTGGGCCAGATCCGCGCCGGTATTGGCCAGGTCATGCCTTCCACTCGCGAACTGTTCATCCCGCAGATGCTCAATCTGCAGGCGGTCGGCGGGGTGAGCTTCAAGAAAGGCTGCTACACCGGCCAGGAAATCGTTGCGCGCATGCAGTACCTGGGCAAGCTCAAGCGGCGCCTGTACCGCCTGCGCCTCGACGCGGCCGAGTTGCCGGAGCCCGGCACTCAACTGTTTGCCCCCAGCCACAACAGCTCGATTGGCGAAGTGGTCCTGGCAGCGAACGCCGAAGGAAACATTGAACTCCTGGCCGTGTTGCAGGCCGAAGCTGCCGAAGCCGGTGATTTGCGTCTGGGCGCCCTCGAAGGCCCCGCGTTGCACGTGCTCGACCTGCCTTACGAACTGGATCGCGACCGCGAAATCCAGCGTTGATCGCAGCATTGTTGCAACACCCTAGAGAGTCCAAATGAGCGAACTGGCGGAAAAGGTCCAACAGGATTTGGTTGCGGCCATCGATAACGATGACCTGGTTCTGCCAACGTTGCCGGAAGTGGCCCTGCAGATTCGCAAGGCCGCCGAGGATCCGGAAATCAGCGTCAGCGATCTGAGCAAAGTCATCGGCCGCGACACCGCGCTGTCGGCGCGCCTGATCAAAGTGGTCAACAGTCCGCTGCTGCGCGCCGCGCAGGAAGTCACCGACCTGCACACCGCCATCACCCGTTTGGGCATCAACTACAGCAGCAACCTGGCGATCGGTCTGGTGATGGAGCAGATCTTCAATGCCCGCTCCGAGGTGGTCGAACAGAAGATGCGCGAAGTCTGGCGCAGCAGTCTGGAAATCGCTGGCGTCAGCTATGCCCTGTGTCGTCGTCACACTCAGCTCAAACCCGATCAGGCGGCACTCGGCGGGCTGGTGCATCAGATTGGCGTGCTGCCGATTCTGACTTACGCCGAAGACCACAATGAACTGCTCTCCGATGCGGTCAGCCTGACCCATGTGATCGAGCAGATTCACCCATTGCTCGGCGAGAAATTGCTGCGGGTCTGGGAGTTTCCCGAGCGCCTGGTGCATTTGCCGTTGCTGTATCAAGACTTCAGCCGCGACTCGGCGCGCATCGATTACGTCGATGTCGTGCAAGTGGCCAATTTGTATTGCCGCAAGGACACCGATCATCCGTTTGCGCGGATTGATCCGTTTAGCGTGCCGGCGTTCAGGAAGCTGGGGATTGACCCGGAGAACAAACAGTTTTGCGCGGATCTGGAAGAATCGCGGTCGATGTTCTACTGACCTGTGGTGAGGGGATTTATCCCCGTTGGGTTGCGAAGCGACCCTAGACTCTGCGATCCGAACCGCGACTGCTGCGCAGCCGAGCGGGGATAAATCCCCTCGCCACAAAACTACTACCAGGGGGAAAATTCCCCGCCACAAAAGTATTACCCGGCAATAAAGCTGACCCGCACCTTCAACCCTGCCTGCTCGCCATCATGCAAGGTGATCTGCGCCAGATGCGCGCGACAGATCTCGCCGACAATCGCCAAGCCCAGACCTGAACCGGCAACCTGCTGATTGCGCCGATAAAACCGTTCGAACACCCGATCACGCTCGTGCAGCGGGATGCCCGGCCCGTCGTCCTCAACCTCAAGCACCGCCGGGGCCGTGACCCGTAGAATCACATTGCCGCCCGGTGGCGTATGCGCCAGCGCGTTGTCGACCAGATTGCTCAGCAGCTCATTGAGCAGCGTCGGCTCACCGCGCAGCCACACCGGTTCATCCGCTTCAAGCGCCAGCGCCACGCCGCGCTTGTGCGCCAAAGGCGCCATGGCCATGCCCAGTTCACGAGCCAATTGACTCAGATCGAGCAACTGCGCGCCGCCCTCGGCAATCGCCCGCGCACCGTTTTCGACCCGGGCCAGCGATAGCAGCTGATTGGCCAGATGGGTCAGGCGATCGGTGCTTTGCGCGGACGATTCAAGGGTGGTGCGCCAGGTCTCCGGCTCGTTCGAGCGCAGGCCCAGTTCCAGGCGTGCCTTGAGTGCGGCCAGCGGCGTACGCAACTCGTGAGCGGCATCGGCGATGAACTGCGCCTGCCGCTCGAATTGGCCGCGCAGACGCTCGGTGAAATGATTGAGCGCGCGGACCAAGGGTCCCAATTCATGCTGCACTTCCACCAGCGGCAGCGGCCGCAAATCGTCGGGCTGGCGTTCCTCAACAGCGGTTCTTAACCGCTCCAGCGGGCGCAGCGCCGCACTCACCGCGAACCACACCAGCAACAACGCGCCCACGGCCAGCATGCCCAAGCGCAACAAGGTGTCAGCCGCCAGACTGCGCGCCATGCTGACCCGCGCTTCGTCGGTTTCAGCCACGCGGATTTCCGCCATGCCGTTCATGTTCGGCTCGCTTACGGCCTTGAGCAGACTGACCACACGCACGTTCTGGCCGTTGTACTTCGCGTTGTAAAAGCGCGCCAGCGCCGGATAGCTGTCGGTACGCGGCGTGCCGGGCGGTGGCCCGGGAAGATTTTCGTAGCCGGAAATCAGCTTCTGGTGAATGTCGTTGACCTGGTAATAGATGCGCCCGGCGCTGTCGTAGGCGAAGGTATCAAGCGCCACGTAAGGCACGTCGGCGCTGAGGCTGCCATCACGCTGCGACAACCCGGCAGCGATGGTCCGTGCCGAGGCCAGCAGCGTGCGGTCATACGCGGTGTCGGCGGCTTCGCGACCATTCCAGTAAGCGCTCAAGCCACTGGCGAGCATCAGCACCACCAGCAACCATCCAAGGTTCCACAGCAACCGCCAGCGCAGGCTGCTGGGCTTATGCATCGCGGCTTTCCAGCAGGTAGCCGAGGCCACGGAAGGTCACGATGGCCACGGGCTGGCCATCGAGCTTCTTGCGCAAGCGGTGCACGTAGATTTCGATGGCGTCGGGGCTGGCTTCTTCGTCGAGGCCGAACACCTGCGCGGCCAGTTGTTCTTTGCTCATCACTCGCCCCGGCCGCGCGATCAACGCTTCGAGGACGGCCTGCTCGCGCGAGGTGAGGGTCAGTAGTTCGTCGCCGAGGGTGAAGCGCCGTGTGTCGAGGTCGTAAGCCAGAACACCACAGCGCTGCTGACGCTCGCCGCCCAGGACACTGCGGCGCAGCAAGGCTTTGACCCGCGCTTCCAGTTCCGTCAATTCGAACGGCTTGGCCAGGTAGTCGTCAGCACCGAGATTGAGGCCGTGCACGCGATCCTTGACGTCACTGCGCGCGGTCAGCATCAACACCGGCAGGTTCTTGCCCCGTGCACGCAGCCGCGCCAGCACCTCGAAACCGTCCATGCGCGGCAGGCCGACATCGAGGATCGCCACCGCGTATTCCTCACTGCCCAGCGCCAGGTCGGCGGCCACGCCATCGTGCAACACATCCACGGTCAGACCGGTGCTCTTGAGCGCCTGAGCCACGCTTTCGGCCAGTTGCAAATGGTCTTCGACGAGCAGGACACGCATGGATTTTTACCTCGTTCAGGGTTGGCCGACGCCACGCTTTGTCGCGGAGTTTACAGCCGCAACCGCCGCTGTGAAGCCCGAAAAACCGTGAAAGACAATTGAAAGGTTGTTGAAAGGTTAGCCGGTTAGAGTCGGCCCACGGACAGTTTCGACTGTCGCCGCTGCCGCCACACAGCGCAACGAAAAACGCCATGAAGCGTTTTCGACTCATAAGAACAATAACGGAGTACCCCAGCATGCCCTCCATGCGCACCAAGGCTGTAACGCCTGCTCGCCTTGCTCGATTCCACCGTTACACCGTCGGCTTCTCGCCGCAGTCCTGCATCCCCTCCGTTGTTTCAGTCGTTGCGCGCGCGCCGCGAGAAAACTGCGCCTGCCGCTAGGTTTTCGCGTTGCCCTTTGGTCATTCGGTCCATCCATAACAACAACTCCTCTGGAGACTCAAATGAACGTATCACTGCGTAAAGTCGCTCTCGCCGCTGGCGCGATGCTGTTTGCCGGCCAACTCATGGCCGAGCCGAAACGTCCGGAATGCATTGCCCCCGCCTCCCCCGGCGGTGGTTTCGACCTGACCTGCAAACTGGTGCAGAGCGCCCTGGTCAACCAGAAGCTGCTGAGCAAGCCGATGCGCGTCACCTACATGCCCGGCGGTGTAGGCGCGGTGGCGTACAACGCAGTAGTGGCGCAACGTCCGGCGGATGCCGGCACGCTGGTGGCGTGGTCGAGCGGTTCGCTGTTGAACCTGGCCCAGGGCAAGTTCGGCCGCTTCGATGAAACCAACGTGCGCTGGCTCGCGGCCGTCGGCACCAGCTACGGCGCCATCGCAGTGAAAAGCGATTCGCCCTACAAGACCCTCGACGATCTCGTTCAGGCGTTGAAGAAAGATCCAGGCTCGGTGGTTATCGGCTCCGGCGGCACCGTCGGCAGCCAGGACTGGATGCAGACCGCACTGATCGCCAAGGCTGCCGGGATCAACCCGCGCGAACTGCGTTACGTGGCACTCGAAGGCGGTGGTGAAATCGCCACGGCCCTGCTCGGCGGCCACATCCAGGTCGGCAGTACCGACATCTCCGACTCCATGCCGCACATCCAGAGCGGTGACATGCGCCTGCTCGCGGTGTTCTCGGACAAGCGTCTCGACGAACCGGAAATGAAAGACATCCCGACCGCTCGCGAGCAAGGCTATGACATCGTCTGGCCAGTGGTGCGCGGCTTCTACCTCGGGCCAAAAGTCAGCGACGAAGACTACGCCTGGTGGAAAGACGCGTTCGACAAACTGCTGGCTTCCGACGAGTTCGCCAAGCTGCGCGATCAGCGTGAGCTGTTCCCGTTCGCCATGACCGGCCCGGAACTGGACACCTACGTGAAGAAGCAGGTCGCCGACTACAAAGTGCTGGCCAAAGAGTTCGGCCTGATCCAGTGATCGTCTCTGTCTAGTGGCTGCGTCTCCTACGCGGGGACGCAGCACAGGAGCTCCCATGCTTATTCAACGCATTTTCGCCTCGGTGTTGCTGCTGGTGTGTGCCGGCCTGGCACTGATGGCGTGGCCGTACCAAGCGGCTTTTTCCTATGAACCGGTCGGCCCGCGCGCCTTTCCGCTGCTGATGCTCGGCCTGATGGGGCTGGCGCTGCTGTACATGGTGTTTCGCCCGGCGCCGATCAAACACAACCCGGATGAGCCGCCGCTGGATCGCGAAACCCTGACCAAGATCGGTCTGTGCGTGGTGTTGCTGCTGGTGTTCGCCGGCACCTTCGAACCCCTTGGCTTCATCGTGGCCAGCATCATTACCGGCGTACCGATGGCCCGTCTCTATGGCGGCCGCTGGCTGCCGAGCGTGGTGATCATCAGCCTGATGGCGGTTGGTCTCTATCTGCTGTTCGATCGCTTGATGGATGTTCCGCTGCCCCTCGGCCTGCTCAGCGTCCTGGAGAACTGATATGGATACCCTTGGCTATTTGGGTCAGGGCTTCGGCGTCGCGCTGAGCCCGTACAACCTGGTGACCGCCCTGTGCGGCACCCTGATCGGCACCGTCGTCGGCCTGTTGCCGGGCCTTGGTCCGATCAACGGCGTGGCGTTGCTGATTCCGATCGCGTTCGCGCTCGGCCTGCCGCCGGAGTCGGCGCTGATCCTGCTCGCGGCGGTGTATCTGGGCTGCGAATACGGCGGCCGGATCAGCTCGATCCTGCTGAACATTCCGGGTGAAGCTTCCACCGTCATGACCACCCTCGACGGCTACCCGATGGCCCGTAAAGGTATGGCCGGTGTCGCGCTGTCACTGTCGGCGTGGAGTTCGTTCATCGGCGCGTTCATCGCCACCTGCGGCATGGTCCTGTTTGCGCCGCTGCTGGCGAAATGGGCGATTGCCTTCGGACCGGCGGAATACTTCGTGCTGATGGTGTTCGCGATTGTCTGTCTCGGCGGCATGGCCGGTGATCGACCGTTGAAGACCTTTATTGCGGCGCTGATCGGTCTGTTCCTTTCCACCGTCGGCATCGACGCCAACAGTGGCGTGTACCGTTTCACCGGCGACAACATTCACCTGACCGACGGCATTCAGTTCGTTGTGCTGGTGCTGGGTCTGTTCTCGATCAGCGAAATCCTTCTGCTGCTGGAAAAAACCCACCACGGCCAGGAAGCGGTGAAAGCCACCGGCCGGATGATGTTCAACTTCAAGGAAGCGGCGTCGGTTTTCGTCGTCAACGTGCGCTGCGGCGTGCTCGGTTTCATCATGGGCGTGCTGCCCGGTGCCGGCGCAACGCTCGCCAGTGCCGTGGCCTACATGACCGAGAAGCGCATCGCCGGCACCAGCGGCAAATTCGGTGAAGGCGATCCCCGTGGTCTGGCCGCGCCGGAAACCGCTATCGGCGGCGCGGCGTGCGGCGCTCTCGTTCCGATGCTGACCCTCGGCGTTCCGGGTTCGGGTACCACCGCAGTGATGATCGGCGCGCTGTCGCTGTACAACATCACCCCGGGCCCACTGCTGTTCCAACAGCAACCGGACATCGTCTGGGGTTTGATCGCTTCGTTGTTCATTGCCAACGTGATGCTGGTGATCCTCAACATCCCGATGATCCGCGTATTCACCCGCATCCTCGCCGTGCCGAACTGGGCGCTGGTGCCGATCATCGCGATCATCACCGGGATCGGCGTTTACGCGGTGCACGCGACCACCTTCGATCTGTTCCTGATGATCGGTATCGGCATCTTCGGTTACATCCTGCGCAAGCTGGATTTCCCGCTGTCGCCACTGCTGCTGGGCTTCATCCTCGGTGGCCTGATGGAGCAGAACCTGCGTCGCGCCCTGTCGATCTCCAATGGCGCGCTGGAGATTCTCTGGTCGAGTCCGATCACCTTCGGTTGCTGGATCCTCACCGCAATCATGCTGCTGATGCCGCTGATCCGCATCTGGCGTAAACGTTCGGCGGCACGGCGCGTCATTGCCGATGTTTGATCGCTTGTCCCTGAAAGCCTGGTGGGGCACCCCGCTGGTCGGTCTGCTTGGCGGTTTCATCGCCAGCCAGATCGGCTGGCCGCTTCCGTGGATGGTCGGCTCGTTGCTGGCGATCATCCTGGTGCGCTGCCTGACGCCGTGGCAACTGGCGGAAATCCCTGGCGGGCGCAAGTGCGGCCAGTGGATCGTCGGCATCGGCATCGGCCTGCACTTCACCCCGCTGGTGATGGAACAGGTGCTCAGTCATTTCGGTTTGATCTTCTTCGGTGCATTGGTCACCAGCCTTTCGGCGGTGGTCGGCGTGTGGCTGATGCGCCGCACCGGCGAGGATCGCGCCACGGCTTTTTTCTCAAGCATGCCCGGTGGTTCCGGGGAGATGGTCAACCTCGGCGCTCGTAACGGTGCACTGCTCAGCCATGTCGCGGCCGGGCAGAGTCTGCGGGTGTTGGTGGTGGTGTTGTGCGTGCCGGCGGCGTTCAAGTATCTGCTCGGTGACGGTACGCCGATTTCTCATGCAGGCAGCGTCGATTGGCGCTGGCTGGCGATTCTGTTTCCGGCGGGCGCCCTGCTCGCCTGGCTCTGGCAGCGTCTGCGCCAACCCAATCCATGGCTGTTCGGGCCGTTATTGGTCAGTGCGGCGGTCAGCATCACCTGGGATCTGCACATCGGTTTGCCCAATGGCGGCAGTCAGATCGGCCAATGGCTGATTGGCAGCGGTCTGGGCTGTCACTTCAATCGGCAGTTCTTCCGCCGCGCGCCGTCGTTCATGGGCCGGACGTTGATCGGCACCGCGCTGACCATGTTGATCGCGTCGCTGGCGGCGCTGGGCTTGAGTGCATTGACCCATCTGGATCTGCGTTCGCTTACCCTGGGCATGATGCCCGGCGGGATCGCCGAGATGAGCCTGACGGCGGAGACCCTGCAACTGTCGGTGCCGCTGGTGACGGCGATGCAGGTGATGCGGCTGTTGTTTGTGCTGTTTCTGGCGGAGCCGTTGTTCAAGTACTGGAATCGTCATCCCGCGTAAGTCTGCGAAATCGGGTCGCTCTTTTCGCGAGCAGGCTCGCTCCCGCATGGGGTTTGTGGCTTGCACACAATTCCTGCTCGCGAAGGGGCCAACCCGATCGAGACATCAAATCGGTGGCAAGCGCCAGTCGATCGGCGTTTCGCCATTCTGTTCGAGAAACTTGTTGGTCCGGCTGAAATGCCCACAGCCCAAAAACCCGCGATAGGCCGACAACGGCGACGGATGCACCGAGGTCAGCACCAGGTGCTTGGTCGCGTCGATCAGCTTCTGCTTGCTCTGCGCATGGGCGCCCCAGAGCATGAACACCAGATGCGGCTGCCGTTCGCTGACCACTTCAATGATGCGGTCGGTGAAGTGTTGCCAGCCCTTGTCCTTGTGCGCGTTGGCGTTGGCGCGCTCAACCGTCATGGTGGTGTTGAGCAGCAGCACGCCCTGTTCGGCCCAGCTCTGCAGGTAGCCGTGGTTGGGAATGTCGATATTGAGGTCGCGTTTCAACTCTTTATAGATGTTGACCAGCGACGGCGGTGCCGGCACGCCCGGTTGCACCGAGAAACACAGACCGTGGGCCTGGCCCGGGCCGTGGTAAGGGTCCTGGCCGAGAATCACCACTTTCACCTTGTCCAGGGGCGTTGAGTTCAGTGCGTTGAAAATCATCGGTCCCGGCGGATAGATCTCCTTGCCGGCGGCCCGCTCCTGCTGCAGAAAGCTGCGCAACTCTGCCATGTAAGGCTGGTCGAACTCAGCACGCAGTGCCTCCTTCCAGCTCGGTTCGAGTTTGATACGGTCGTCAGCAGTCATGGTCATTTCCGGCAAAAACAATGGGGCGAACCCTAGGAAAGCCGACCACGCTTGTCAATTGATCTGACGCAGATCCGGCACTTTCCCCCATAGCGATCATACTGTTCGCTCAAATTCCCGATCGAGGTCACGATGAATCTGCACTTCGAAGAACTTACCGGCACTGACGGCGCCCGCATCGGCATCGCCAGCCTGGATGCCGAAAAATCGCTGAACGCGCTGTCCCTGCCGATGATCAACGCGCTCAGCGACAAATTGAACGCCTGGGCCAATGACCCGCAAATCGTCTGCGTGCTGCTGCGCGGCAACGGCAGCAAAGCTTTCTGCGCCGGTGGCGAGGTGCGCAGCCTGGTCGAAGCCTGCCGCGCTCACCCCGGCGAAGTGCCGCCGTTGGCCGCGCAGTTTTTCAGCGCGGAATATCGCCTCGATTACAGCCTGCATACCTATCCAAAGCCGCTGATCTGCTGGGGTCACGGTTATGTGCTCGGTGGCGGCATGGGCCTGTTGCAGGGCGCCAGCACGCGGATCGTCACGCCGAGCAGCCGTCTGGCGATGCCGGAAATCACCATTGGCCTGTATCCGGACGTTGGCGCCAGTTGGTTTCTCGCCCGATTGCCGGGCAAGCTCGGCTTGTTTCTCGGCCTGACCGGCGCGCACATCAACGGCCGTGATGCGCTGGATCTGGATCTGGCCGACCGCTTCCTGCTCGACGAACAGCAACCGCAATTGATCGAAGGCTTGCTGCAATTGAACTGGCAGGAACAGACCGCCATGCAGCTCAACAGCCTGCTCAAGGCTCTGCAGCAGGAGGCACTTGAGCAAATGCCCGAAGCGCAGTGGCTGCCGCGTCGTCCGCAGATCGACGAACTGCTCGATGTCAGCGACGTTGCCTGTGCGTGGAAAGCCATCAGCCTGCACCGCGACAGCAGCGATCCGTTGATTGCCCGCGCGGCGAAAACCATGACCGAGGGTTCACCGCTGACCGCGCATCTGGTCTGGGAACAGATCAGCCGCGCGCGGCACATGTCGCTGGCCGAAGTATTCCAGATGGAATACACCCTGAGCCTCAATTGCTGCCGTCATCCGGAATTCAGCGAAGGCGTGCGCGCGCGGCTGATCGACAAGGATCAGAAACCGCACTGGCACTGGCCGGACATCAATAACGTGCCGGATGCGGTGGTCGAGGCGCACTTTCATAAAGTCTGGGAGGGGCGGCATCCCTTGGCGGATCTGACCCAGTATTGAGGTGACGCGTGGCCCGTGATGGCAACAGGATTTCCATCGCGGGCCGGCTCAATCGGTCGTCTTGTTACTCAGACATTCAGTTCGTAGAACTCTATTATTTCCATCATCGCCCGCTGCGCTTCATCGTCGCCCTTTATCAAAATATCCTCGACATCCCTCAGTGGCGGAAGCGGGTGCAGACGTTCGGCAATTTGCGTCGCGCTGTAGTCCTGCGTCGCTGTTCCTTCGCTGACTCTTATGAAGCCAATAGCGCTTTCACCAGCGGCAAAATGACTGGAAACCCGGATTTTCGGCGCCATGCCGTAATCCACCACGATCACCAGATCATCGCGCTCACGATGAAACTTGAGGTTGTCGATCGTCAGCCTGCGCTCGGAAAAATCGATCCCGTCCAGGCCGCCTCCGTTGTTGATGATCACGTCTCTGCCGAGGCCATCGTATCGGTAGATATCATTTCCAGCGCCGCCGGTCAGCGTGTCATTGCCCGGCCCACCCAGCAGCAGATCATCACCGGGGCTGCCGGTGAGCACGTCATCCCCTTGCATGCCTCGGATCTCCCCCGCGCCGCTTATCGTGTCGTTGCCGCGACCGCCCACGAGTGGCAGCGCTCGTCCGTCTCGCAGGGAGGTTGAACGGCTGGGATTGTTGACGATGACACCCGTATGAAAAGTCTCGGGCGCAGGGCCGAGCTGACTCGATTCCAGGAGCTGCTTCAAACTTGCGACCGACCCATCGGCGAACTTGACGAGCTCAATACCGGCGCCCTCAAGTTCACCGTTGTGGGGCAAGACGATGCGGACTTTCTGCGTCCCGCCCCATTGGATATCGAGCGTCGAATGGAGCATTTTCGCTCTCGGCGGATTGCGGTAAGCCGCGCGATCCGGGTTGGGCTCCAGCTCGACATGGCTGGTCTCTATCAGCGCAGCACCCCAGCTCAATTGCAGTGCATCGCGCTGCGCGCCTGCGGGAAGAACGACCGTGTCCTGATCGATCAATCCGTACTCGTCTTTCCACCCCGCTACGCCAACTTCTGCTCGGTGGAAAACAGGGTTGAGCACGTCCGCAATCGTGGTTGTCGCCCCGGCATGCGCTTGCACGACGTAGGTGTCGGCGCCGTCTTCGCCGTAGAGCCAGTCATCACCCGAGCCGCTGAGCAGATAGTCGGCGCCCTCGGAGCCCAGCAAGGTATCGTCACCCGCCCCGGCGGATAAAAACGCGCCCGGTGTTCTGTCGCCGACAGTGCCGTAGTCAAGTGGGGAGCCTGCATAAGCGACGATCAGATCGTCTCCCGCGCCGCCGTGGAAAACGTTTTCCACTTCGACGTTGACTCGCCCGCCGGCATCGTTGCCATGGACGATTTTGCGTTTGATCGTTTCAGTCGTGACATCCCAGCGAAACGCCTTGGGCACTGTTGCGCCCGAACTGAAGCTTGCCGCCGGATAGACGTACCAGCCTTCAAGCGCGCCGGATTCCTTTCGGTCCTCCACCAATACGTCGCCCGTATTGAATGAAAACCCGTTGGCCGAGCCGGATCGATAATAGCGAGGCGCCTGACTTGAGGAGGCGATTTCTCCCTCGGCTTTCACCGGTTTATGTTCGACACGGGTTGTGGTTTTCGACTGCCTTTCACTGACTACGGCTCGCCCGCCATCAGCCTTCATCCATGGCGGCGTTTCCGACAGTGTTCCTGCGTCGACGCTGTCCTCGCTCAGCTCGGTGTGAGTGGTGTAACCGGTGTCGGTGGTAGTGATATGGCTGCGCACCCAAACGCCTTGCTCATTCAAGGTAAAACCTGTGGCGTGTTTGCGGGCGGAGCGTTTTGACTGGATTTGCGCGAGGAACTCATCGGTCCAGTTGACCGCTTGAACAGACGCCACCGGGCCTTGCGCCACAGCGGTGACATCGTCTGGCTTAACCGGATCCGCAACTTTGCTTTCAGGGGTTGCCGGGGCGGTGACAGGTTCCGGTACGGGTGGCTCGGACATCTCTATCGGTGGCAGTGTTTTGCGCAGGACATCTGCGTAATCCAGTACCACGCCGTCGCTGAAAGTGAATGTGGAAGACTTCCACTTCTCGTGATTCTTGATGAGTATCGCGTCGCCCGTGCCATTGGCCAGTCGCAACACCGTGCCGACGGTAACTTCGATAACGTCGGCCTTCAGGCTTTGCGCGCAAAACCCTGCACCGAACCTGATGATGTTGCGGCCGCCGACATCGGTGACGATATCCAGACCGTCGCCAGCGCCGAAATAGTAGATGTCAGCGCCATCCATGCCATCCAGCACGTCAGCACCGGGACCGCCATCAAACACGTTGTCGCCAGAATCGCCGCGAAGGTAGTCCGTCCCTTCCCCGCCCAGCAGGGTGTCGTTGCCACCGCCTCCGAGCAACGTGTCGTTACCTGGGCCACCGTGCAGATAATCGGCATTCTGCTCGGCCTCAGCGCTGTTCTCGTAATCGCCGGCAAGAATGTCGTCACCCGCACCGCCGTCCAGCGTGTCGGCACCGAAACCACCCTGTAACGTATCGTTTCCTTCGCCGCCCTGAAGCACGTCATTGTTGCTTCCGCCCGGCTGCAGGTCAGACACATCGCCATCGAGAAAATCCACCCCTGCGCCACCCGCCAACGTATCCGCGCCGCCCATGCCGCGCAGGGTGTCATCCCCCGCGCCGCCATCGAGAAAGTCGTTGCCGTGATAGCGAACCGGATGCTCAGGGCTATCGCCGATCAGATCGTCATGGCCTTCGCCGCCGAAGAGCAAATCATCGCCAGCGCCGCCCCAGAGCGTGTCATCGCCGGAGCCACCGTCCAGCAGATCATCGCCAAAAAAATGCGCGGCATCGCCTTCGACGCCGTCCAGTACGCCGTCATCACCCTGCAAAATGTCGTTGCCAGGGCCGCCATACAGCGCGTCGCTGCCACCGTTACCGGCGAGCCGGTCATCACCGCTACCGCCGTCCAGCACATCGTTGCCATGGTGTTTGCTGGGTAGCCCACCGCCCCAATCGAGGTTGTCGCCGAGCATTACGTCGTTGCCGCTGCCACCGGCCAGGGTGTCGTCACCTTGATCGCCTTTGAGAAAATCGTCGTCAGCTCCGCCGTCAAGCAGGTCCTCACCCCAGCCGCCGTTGATAATGTCCTTGCCGCCCTGCCCGTACAGCACGTCGTCACCGCCCTCGGGCGCACTGTTTATCGAGGCCTTTGAATAGACCGCTCGGTGACTGGTTACACCGCGAGCTATGGGGACGTCAGCGCGTTTGACCGCCCAACCTTGTTCCAGTGCACCGGTGGTTTCGTCTCCGGATAACACATCGTCGCCAGCACCGCCGATCAAGGTATCCCGGTCATTGCCACCGAGCAGAACGTCTCGGGATGCCGTACCGATAAGCAAATCGTCACCTTGCCCGCCGTCGAGCCAGTCTCCGCGACTTGCCTTGCCCTTGGCGTCACCGTCGGCCATAGCTTTTTCGAGCGTAGTCTGCTTGTCGCCGAACAACCGATCGTCTCCAGCCTTGCCGAACAATCGATCAGAACCACCCAGGCCGAGAATGACGTCGTCTGCGGCGGAACCGTAAAGTACGTCGGCCTTGTTGCGCTGTTTGACCTTGGGCAGCAGCACCACGTTGCCCAGCTCATCAAAGGAAGGCTGATCGCCGGGGACAGTGGGATCAGCGTCTTTGGCTTTCCAGTCGCCCTGGAGCGTCAAATCTGCAGCAGTGAGCGGCTGCCCCTCGTACTCAGGGAGGCGGATGCCAAGCATCCCGGGCTGGAAGTTTTTGATCACCACCAGATCGCCCTCGCCGTATTTGATGTTGAGGGTGTTTTCAACAAGCGTCAGGGTGATGGACCGATCCTCGGTAGACCAGATATTGCTCAGAGGCGCGCGGCGTTTGAGATGGGGAATCGGCCCGCCGTTGATCCACAGTTGCCCATCGGCGTTGGCATCAAGAATCTCGTCGATGCCATCGCCGCTGGCGAATTCATAACGGTCGTTGCCTTCGCCCCCGATCAAGGAGTCGTTCCCCTTTCCTCCGATCAGAACATCGTCACCGGCCATCCCGTACAACTCATCATTGCCGTCATCTCCGGTAAGCGAGTCGTTACCGCGACCACCTTCAATAAAATCGTGACCGGCCATCCCATCGATGGAGTCATTGCCCACGCCGCCATACAGATGATCGGCATTTGCGCCGCCGGCGAAAGATCGCCCGCCGTCATCACCGAACAGGGCCAGCGGGTTCAGCACTCCGGTGGTCATCGGCGCCTGTTTGCCTGAGGCGAGATCGGAGTAGGAAAACTGCTGCAGCGAGTGTTCTGCGAACGAGGCTTGGGTACGGGCAATCAAACGGGCGAGCATCTGCGCACGATCCGCCAGCCACTGCGCGGTGATAAAGCCTTCGCCAGTGTGCGGATCGTAAAGCTCGAGGTTGCGGTCGGGATAACCGTCGGCTCGTTCTATGACGACTTCACTGAGTTGCTGCAAGGAATTGCGCAACGCCAGACCGAGCGGCGTCGCCTCGCCTGCCAGTTTTGCCCATGCATTGGCATTTCCGAACTCGCCTATTGTCCGGGTGACGATGCTTTGCGACTGCTCTGGGGAGAACGCCGAGAAGAAGGCGTAAGCGTTGCTGGCGAAGGTTTCGTTGGTGGTGGGTATGGCAGCAGAATCGCCGTCGTGAGTGCGCTTGAACATGTCGAGAAATTCGTTCTGGCCGTAGCGCAAGATCAGCTCGACCACGGCGGCAACAGGCGTGCCTTTGACTACATGCTGAATCAGCGGATTCACACTGCCACTGGCCAGCGCGATGTTGATTTGCTCGGGTACGACCGATAGCAGACTTTGCAGTGGATTGATGCCGAAATTGCTGATCGCCGCTCGCAGGCCGACGCTGTAGGCGTCGATGGCGAAGAGAATGTTTTTATAGTCGTCGAGCCGGTTGGGTTTTGCCTGGATGGGTGGGCCGCCATCTTCCGCATCCGGGTCGCCCGCAGAGATCAGTCTCCACGTTTCATAGGGACGTTTACCGCCCAACAGGCTGAATCCGACTGTTCCAGACCAACCAGAGTTACGCTTAACGGCGGTGTCGTCCTCCCCACAAACCTCCTTGAACAGGGCCTCGCCAATCGCGCTGGCATCAATATCTGCGATCTGGCTGATTGACGGCACGGTCCAGGGTGCCAGTTGACCGGCAAGGGATCCGTTGATCAGGGTATTGATGAAGTTGACGGCAACCTGGTTGGATGAAAGCTGCATCAGGTCTTCACTGAAAATAGTATTCAGTCTGAGTTCACCCTGGCGGGAGGTGTAACCACGAATCAGGGCAGAGTAGGCACCGTTTCCACCGTTGGCATCAATGGCCACGGCAAGCCAGAGTCTGGCGCTTTTCAGCACCTCTCCAGCCTCTTTATCGGCAGCTGCAACGTCAGAAACTTTTTCACCAATAATGTCGAATAGCTTTTGGTACAGGGGTGCGCAGCTTGCCCCTGCTAATTTCAGTGCATCGTACTGAAGTTGTTTTGAGCGCAGCCTCATTCCTTTGCAAATATTTGCTGCGTTGAAAATCTCTGATTTTTCCATATCGCTGAATACATAACTCATTGTTACTTCCTTGTAATAACAGAGCGTGAAAGATAGTCACTGAGATATTTGAGCATCTCAGGTGCTTCGCGTAATGACGCTAATCCGAGACCTACGCTACCGTGCCCCCCGGAAAAGTCGAAGTTATCCAGATTGATATTGCAGAAGAAATTCAGTTTGCCGAAATCAAGATTTTCCAATTCAGCTCTGCTGAACCTTGCCAGTTTCTCGTCAGTCAGTTTTTCCTCCGCCGCCGGGCGAATCAAGCCGTCACAGTTGATCAACCGAGGGGTTCCATCTCGCCGCGGCCAGCCAGTAATGACAAACGTTCTAACCGAGTCTTCATTCTTGAAATGCGGCGGAGGTGCATCCAGCCAAATCTCCAGCCCCGGATAATTCTTTAGTTTCACAATCAACTCATCCGGCCAGTTGACGTGCCGATAACCGCGCTTATGGGGTTCGGTGGTTTCTTTTCTGGTAAAAAGCCCGGCATTCAATTTATAAAGCCGCCAGCTTTCGGGGATCGGTTCCATGCGCTGATCCTGGTACCGGTGCAGCCCCGTCCCGGTCCACCAGAACAGCCCCTTCAGAGCAATCGCCAGACACGCTTTCTTGTTCACCATTTCAGGCATGCCAACGTAAAACTCAGGAATCAGCGTCTTATCTATATAGGCGCCGCCTAATATCGGCACTTGCTGCATGCTCGCCAGTTTGTTCTGGCAAGCTTTCTCGTTTGCCTGGTGAATAGCCGCCGACTCGGCCGATTGTTCTTTGCGAATGTAAAATTCCGCTACGCAGTAACAGACATAAAAGAACAATCCATACTTCAATAGCCTTTTAAACCACTTGATCGCCCGCTTACGCGACTTCCTGGACATTTCAAACCTCCCGCTCAAACTGCGGAACGGTTGGTATTTCGTTATGCCCGGATACCGCGCTTGCAAAAACCTCAAAGTATTGGCTCACGCCCGATTCCACACTGAACCGACCTGCCGTCAACTTCGCGGCGCTGGCAAGACCATCGTACTCACCTGCCGACTTCAAAACCTTGCTTACACTTTTGGCAATTCCTTGATGGTCGAAGAAATCCACCAACACGCCATTAGCCCCATCGACAATGACTTCCCTTACCGGAGCCGTATCCGACGCAACAACCACACAACCGGACGCCATCGCCTCCAGTAACGACCACGACAAGACAAACGGATACGTCAAGTAAACATGGACTTTGGAACATGCGAGAACCGCGCGGTAAGTCTGGTAAGGAAGTTTCCCTGTGAAATGCACTCTGGAGTGATCGAAACTGACTTCTGCCTCCATTCTGCTGCGCCAATCCGGGTACCCGACCGGCTTACTCCCATAACTGACACCATCACCGCCAACCACGATGATCTGCGCATCGGGGCACTCGGCCTGAACAAGCGGGATCGCTCGCATGAAACTGTGAAAGCCGCGATAAGGCTCAAGGTTTCTGGCGACATAGGTAACGATTGGCTGTCCGGCTTTGAGCTCGATTCCATTGGGCAATCTGACTGCCCCGACTTTCGCCAGGTCAGAACTTTGAACCACACCTTCATGGATGACCCGAATCGCCGACCGGTAAGCGGCCGGAAACAGGCTGCGCTGCCACTGGGTAGGCGCGATTGCGATATCACATTGTTCAAGATTCAACAGATGCAGCGAGTTGAGCACGCGCAGCCGTGACGACTCTCTTGTAGCTCGGCGGAATTCAGGGTCGAACCCGCAATCGGCGCCCTGCGCTCGATAGTAATACTCGCAATAGTGAATCAGCGGCGTATCGGCATAGACGTCCTTGGCAAACAGCGTCTCTCCCCATCCGGGATGGGCAATAATCACGTCTGGCTGATAGCCCGAACGTTTCAGCCTGCCCAGAATTTCAAAAACCTTCTGCCCGTCGATCACCGCTTGTTCGTAGCGGATCAGATACGGGTGAATATTGCCGGGCGCTCGGCTGGTCGCTCGATATCGATGGACTTGCACACCGGCGACGCCCGATGCCGTGTCCCGGCCTATCGCCACAACCTCATCACCGCGCTCCAGCGCTGCCAGCACCACATGACGGAACTGACCGGGAAAATTTTGATGAATAACCAGTAGCTTCATAGCGCTGAACGTCCATTTTTCGCCGCTATCGAGCTGAGGATTGCTCGTCTCCTTCGGCATCCATGAACGCTAACAAACACCACGAAATGAAACTGTAGGACGCTTCCGGGATTGCCTTGGGAGATGGCCCACGGAACGCTTTTTCGCCGGGCAAAAAAAAGCGGCGCTTGATGCGCCGCTTGTTCGTTGCGGTGATTTACCAGCGGTTGCCACGGCCGTTGTAGTCACGGCGACCGCTGTGACGATCATAGTTGCCGCGACCCCGGTGGTCATTATCCCAACCGCCGCGACGGTGGCCGTCCCAGCGTCCGCGATCGTTGCCGTGCCAGCGACGGCTTTCGTAATGACGCGGGGCCGGTTGATAGTGCCGCGGCGCCTGGTAATAACGCGGTTGCTGGTAGTACCGCGGCGCTGGCTGGTAGTAGCGCGGCTGAGTGTAATAAGTGCCGCCGCTGCGGTAATAGGAGCCGCCACCGCTGTAATAGGCCGGTGCGGGTGATGTGTAGACCTCTGACCTGTAGTAGCTGTCTCCATAGGAATAAGGAACGCATCCGCCAAGGGAAAAAAGCATCACGGCAAGCAGTACGATTCGGCGATACATAGCGGCCTCCTGGACCGCGGGTTGGCCACACCAGCGACGCTGGCAGGCGACCGTCAGCAATTGCGTGACTGTCGAAGAATCAGACAGCGGTTTCAGAATCTGGTGCGTTCCTGCAACAAGTTGAAACAAGTGATTATGAAATCTTGTTTATCCGCAAAACTAGCGACCCGTGAAGCGTAAACGCGCTGCATGACGGTGCAACCACGCACCACCACGATGCGCCGTCGCTCGCCCCGCTCACCTCGGCAATCCAGCAGATCCCCGCCGCAGAGGCCTCGGCGCGACTTGGCACGCCTCTCGCTTTAGCAAACCCGTGCAGGAGTCATCACAGGTTCGCGGCACCACAATTTGCAATGGCTGACTAGGGTTCCGGCTCGCAATCGCGAGTGGCTGGTCCGAGAGTTGGCGACCTCCAGTTGAGGTTACACGGCGGGACAAAAGCCCGGGAGACAAGCCACCGTTCGCGGTGCCGCGTTGCCTTCCTGTCCGCCCTCGATCAACTGGAGAATCCGCAATGATCCGACTACGTTTCCCCGCCCTGCTCGCCGCCGCTTTCGCCGCGCTCATCAGCACGCAATCTTCCGCCGCCCAGAAAGACCACTTCAGCGTGTGCTGGACGATCTACGCCGGCTGGATGCCATGGGAATACGCCGGCAGCCAGGGCATCGTCGACAAATGGGCGAAGAAATACGGGATCAAGATCGACGTCGTGCAGCTCAACGACTACGTCGAATCAATCAACCAGTACACCGCCGGCCAGTTCGACGGCTGCACCATGACCAACATGGATGCGCTGACCATTCCCGCTGCCGGCGGCGTTGACAGCACCGCGTTGATCGTCAGCGATTTCTCCAATGGCAACGACGGCATCGTGCTCAAGGGTGAAGGCAAGAAAGTCGCTGATCTGAAAGGCATGGACGTCAATCTGGTCGAGCTGTCGGTCTCCCATTACCTGCTGGCCCGCGCGCTGGACTCGGTGGACCTGACCGAGAAAGACCTGAAGGTGGTCAACACCTCCGACGCCGACATTGCCGCCGCATTCAACACCGCCGACGTCAACGCCGTGACCACCTGGAACCCGATGCTCTCGGATATCAAAGCCAAACCCGGCGTCACCGAAGTGTTCAATTCCAGCCAGATTCCCGGCGAGATCATGGACATGATGGTGGTCAACAGCGCCACCCTCAAAGACAACCCTGCGCTCGGTAAAGCGCTGACCGGCGCGTGGTTCGAAGTGGTCGCTTTGATGAACGCAAAAAATGCTGCGAGCAAAGCTGCGCTGGAACACATGGCCAAGGCCTCGGGTACTGATCTCGCCGGCTTCCAGGCGCAACTGGACACCACAAAACTGTTCGCCACGCCGAGCGAAGCGCTGAATTTCGCCACCAGCAAACAACTGCCGGACACCATGCGCAAGGTCGCCGAGTTCTCCTTCGAGCACGGCCTGCTCGGCGAAGGCGCGAAAGACCCGAGCGCGGTCGGCATGTCTTTCGCCAACGGCGTGACCAGCGGCGACACCGCCAATCTCAAGCTGCGTTTCGATCCGACCTACGTGCAGATGGCCGCCGACGCCAAGCTGTAAGCCACGGAGGATTTGGCCATGCGCCTGATCAATCGCCACCCCGATCGCCCGAGTCGCCTGTTGCTGGTGATCCTGCCGTTCGCGCTGGTGCTGTTCGCCTACTTCACAGGCTCGGCCGAGCGCCTGGCGGACAACCCCAACGACAAACTGCTGCCCAGCGCCGTGCAGATGAGCGACGCGGTTAAACGCCTGGCCTTCAACGCCGACAGCCGCACCGGTGAATACCTGTTGTGGCAAGACACTGCGTCGAGTCTGCGCCGTTTGGCCATCGGCCTCGGCATCGCGGCGCTGGCAGGTCTTTGCCTCGGTATTGCGGCGGGCACCCTGCCGCTGTTCGGCGCGCCGTTTTCGCCGTTGCTGACGGTGCTGTCGATGGTGCCGCCGCTGGCGATCCTGCCGATTCTGTTCATCGTCTTCGGCCTGGGCGAGTTGTCGAAAGTCATGCTGATCGTGATTGGCATCACCCCGGCGCTGGCCCGGGATCTGGAACAGCGTGCCCGCGACATTCCGGTCGAACTGCTGATCAAGGCGCAGACCCTCGGCGCCTCGACCTGGACGCTGATGCTGCGCGTGGTCTTGCCGCAGCTGTTGCCGCGCTTGCTGATCTCGCTGCGTTTGATGCTCGGTTCGGCGTGGCTGTTCCTGATTGCCGCCGAAGCGATCGCCTCCACCGATGGCCTCGGCTATCGGATCTTTCTGGTGCGGCGCTACCTGGCCATGGACGTGATCCTGCCCTACGTGGTGTGGATCACCCTGCTCGCCTGGCTGATGGACTGGGGCTTGAAACAGCTGACCCAGCGCGCTTTCCCTTGGTACGAGGGAGCGGCGAAATGAGCTTCATCACAGTAAAAAACATCTGGCAGCAATACGCCGATCAAGTGGTTCTGGAAGGCTTGAACCTGAGCGTCAACGAAGGCGAGTTCTGCACCTTGGTCGGCGCCTCCGGTTGCGGCAAATCGACCTTCCTGCGCCTGCTGCTCGGCCAGGAAAGCGCCAGTCGCGGGGAGATTCTGCTCGACGGCCAGCCCTTGGCCAGCGAGCCGGATGCCAGCCGTGGCGTGGTCTTTCAACGCTACTCGGTGTTCCCGCACCTGAGCGTGCTCGACAACGTCGCCCTCGGTCTCGAATTGCCGCGCGCGCCCTTGCTTGGTCGGCTGTTCGGCAACGCCAAACGCGAGACTCGCGAGCAGGCTGCAGCCCTGCTGACAAAAGTCGGCCTCGGCCATGCGCTGGACAAGTACCCGGCACAGCTGTCCGGCGGCATGCAACAACGCTTGGCCATCGCTCAGGCGCTGATCATGAAACCGCGCGTGTTGCTGCTCGACGAGCCCTTCGGCGCGCTTGATCCGGGCATTCGCAAAGACATGCATGCGCTGCTGCTGGAGCTGTGGCGCGAGACGCAACTGACGGTGTTCATGGTCACCCACGACCTGTCCGAGGGCTTCAGCCTCGGCACGCGCCTGCTGGTGTTCGACAAGGTGCGCCTCGACCCGCACGCCCCCGGCGCCTATGGCGCACGCATCACTTACGACATCCCGTTGAACAGCGACCGCCGCGCCCAGCGCGCCGCCGTCGAGGCCCTGCCGCTGCCGCTGGCGGGCACCCTTCGCACTGCTTGAGAGGACTGCTCCAATGACTGATTCAATCCAACTCTTTCCACCCTTTGCTGAAGAACTGCTGCCCGGCGGCGGCCACCGTTCGTTCGTGCTCAAGCGCGGCCAATTGCTGCGCCTGACCGACCTGCGCGGCGGCGCCAATGTCAGCCTGACCTTGCTCAATGCCAATGAAAAAACCGAGCGGCTGAACCTGCCCGACAGCCTCAAATGCCAACACACCGCCAAGCTCACTGCCGGCCACTGCCTGTACTCGGACATGGGCCGCGTGCTCGCCGCGATCACCGCCGACACCTGCGGCTGGAGCGACAGCCTCGGCGGCGTGCTCTGCGCGCAAGAAGTCGCCGAAAAATACGGCCAGGGCCGCTACCAGGAACTGCGCAACGGCTTCTTTCGCAACGGCACCGACAACCTGCTGGTGGAACTCGGCAAGTGGGGCCTGGGCCTGTCCGACCTGCTGATGACCCTCAATCTGTTCAGCCGCGTGAACGTCGATGAGGCCGGGCGTTTCCACTTTGTCGAGGGCAATTCGAAGGCCGGTGACTACATCGAGCTATACGCGCCGATGGACACCCTGGTGGTGCTCACCGCCCTGCAACATCCGATGGACCCGTCCCCCGAATACGCCCCGAAACCCTTGAAGCTGAGCTGGATGAACGCCGACGCCAGCGTCGCCGAACACTGCCGCACTTCGCGCCCGGAAAACGAGCGCGGCTTCATCAACACCGACCGTTTGTTCGCCTGAGGATCGCAGCCATGTCACTCGCAATCGCCACTTCGCACAAGCAAGCCGACAGCGCGATCTACCGCGCGACCATTCCCGCCGGCGAGCCCTGGCTGATGGAAGTCAAGGCCGGGCAGACCCTGCGCATCCTCGATCTGGAAGGCAACCAGGCAGTCGACACTTTGTTCTACAGCCTCGCCAACCCCAAGGAACGCTACGACGTGCAACGCACCTTGCGCCGGCAGAACAGCGTCTACCTGAGCACCGGCAGCGTGCTGTATTCCAACCTCGGCCAGCCGATGCTGACCATCGTTGCCGACACTTGCGGGCGCCACGACACCCTCGGCGGCGCCTGCGCGCAAGAGAGCAACACCGTGCGCTACGCCCTGGAAAAACGCTACATGCACAGCTGCCGCGACAACTACCTGCGCGCCTGCGCCCACGACGGCCGATTGAGCAAGAGCGACATCGGGCCGAACATCAATTTCTTCATGAACGTGCCAGTGACGGCGGATGGCGGGCTGACCTTCGAGGACGGTATTTCCGCGCCGGGCAAGTACGTCGACTTGCGCGCCGAGATGGATGTGATCGTGCTGATTTCCAACTGCCCGCAGCTGAACAATCCATGCAATGCCTACAACCCGACCCCGGCGGAGTTGCTGGTATGGAACTGACCATCAGCCGTTTACGCCGTTGGCTTTTTGCCCTGTGCCAGGCGCGTTCCGGGCAGTGCCTGAAACCTTCAAGGCACTGATAGTCCTGTGGGAGCTGGCTTGCCAGCGATTGCGGTGTTTCAGTCACCAACAATGTTGGATGTGCCGACCTCATCGCTGGCAAGCCAGCTCCCACAGGAGTTTGCGGTGAGTTTGAGTGATGTTTTTTCCATCCGGGACGGCCCGGATGTCTGTCGAAAAACAGCGGGACGGCCCGCTCCCCCTTCAGGGGTTATGCCATGTTCGAAAAAATCCTTATCGCCAACCGAGGCGCGATTGCCTGTCGCATCCTGCGCACGATCAACGTGCTGAAGGCCCAAGGCGTCGCCGTGTACTCAGAAGCCGATGCTGCCAGCCTGCACATCTCCCAGGCCGCTGAAGCGCACAGCCTCGGCGAAGGCGCGGCGTCCGCGACCTATCTGGCGGTCGACAAAATCCTCGCTATCGCCAAACAACGCGGCGCCACGGCGATTCATCCCGGCTACGGATTTCTCTCCGAGAACGCAGCGTTCGCCGAAGCCTGCGAAGCGCAGGGCATCGCCTTCATCGGGCCGACGCCGGAGCAATTGCGGGTGTTCGGCCTCAAGCACACTGCTCGCGCGTTGGCCAAACAGCACGGCGTACCGATGCTCGAAGGCACCGACCTGCTCGACAGCCTCGATTGCGCGCTGAGTGCCGCCGAACAGGTCGGCTACCCGGTGATGCTGAAAAGCACCGCTGGCGGCGGTGGCATCGGCATGCGCGTGTGCCGCAGCGCCAGTGAATTGAGCGAGTCGTTCGAAGCGGTGAAACGCCTCGGCCAGAACAACTTCAGCGACGCCGGGGTGTTCATCGAGAAGTACATCGAACGCGCGCGGCATCTGGAAGTGCAGGTGTTCGGCGACGGCTGCGGTGACGTCATCGCTCTCGGCGTGCGCGACTGCTCGGTGCAGCGGCGCAACCAGAAAGTCCTCGAAGAAACCCCGGCGCCAAACCTGCCAGAAGGCATGGCCGATGAGCTGTGCGCAGCGGCGATCAAACTGGCGCAAGCGGTGAATTACCGCAGCGCCGGCACCGTCGAATTCGTCTTCGACAGCGAAGCCCAGCGCTTCTATTTTCTCGAAGTGAACACGCGGTTGCAGGTCGAGCACGGCGTCACCGAACAGGTGTGGGACGTGGACCTGGTGCGCTGGATGATCGAGCTGGCCGCTGGTGATCTGCCGCCGCTGAACGAGTTGTATCAAGGCCTGGAACCGCAGGGCCATGCGATTCAGGCACGTCTGTATGCGGAAGATCCGGGGCGTGATTTCCAGCCGAGCCCGGGCCTGCTGACCGCTGTGCAGTTTCCGCCCGCCAACGGCGTTGAGTTGCGTATCGACACCTGGGTCGAGGCCGGCGTGGAAATCCCGCCGTATTTCGATCCGATGATCGCCAAGCTCATCGCGTGGGCGCCGAGTCGCGAACAGGCTCGCGCCGAACTCCATCAGGCACTGGGCGCTAGCCTGCTGTATGGCGTGGAAACCAACCGCGATTACCTGCGCCAGATTCTGCTCGATGCTCCATTCGCCAGCGGCCAGCCGTGGACCCGTTGCCTGGAAAATCTGCTCTATCACGCCAATACCTTCGAAGTGCTCAGCGCCGGCACGCAAACCAGTGTGCAGGACTACCCCGGACGCCTCAGCTATTGGGCCGTCGGCGTGCCTCCGTCGGGGCCGATGGACAGCCGAGCGCTGCGCCTGGGCAATCGTCTGCTCGGCAATGAACAAGGCGCCGCCGCACTGGAAATCACCATGAGCGGGCCGATCCTGCGCTTCAATTGTGACGCGGTGGTCGCGGTGACCGGCGCGCCGATTGCCTTGAGCCTTGACGCTGAACCGGTGCCGATGAACACCGCGCTGCTCATCCCGGCCGGCGCGACATTGCAACTGGGCAGCATCAGCGGCGCCGGCGCGCGCAGTTATCTGTGCCTGCGCGGCGGCGTGCAGGTGCCGGATTATCTGGGCAGCAAAAGTACCTTCACCCTCGGCCAGTTCGGCGGGCATGGCGGACGGGCGTTAAGGGCCGGTGACGTGTTGCATGTGCCGGCATTGGCCGACCACAGCGCCGGCCAGCAACTGGCCGAACAGCACATCACTGCGCTGCCGAGCGTGCGCCAGATCCGGGTGATCTACGGTCCGCACGGCGCACCGGAATACTTCAGCGAAAACTACATCGCCACGTTCTTCGCGACCCAGTGGGAAGTGCATTTCAACTCCAGCCGCACCGGTGTGCGCCTGATCGGACCGAAACCTGAGTGGGTGCGTGAGGATGGCGGTGAAGCGGGTCTGCACCCGTCGAACATCCATGACAATCCGTATGCGATTGGTGCGGTGGATTTCACCGGGGACATGCCGGTGATCCTCGGCCCGGATGGCCCGAGCCTGGGTGGGTTTGTCTGCCCGGTGACGGTGATCGAGGCGGACCTGTGGCAGCTGGGGCAGCTCAAGGCGGGCGATAAAATTCAGTTCATTCCCGTCTCTCTGGCTGACGCCCGCGATCTTGCTCTGAAATGGGATGCCCCCTGTGGGAGCGAGCCTGCTCGCGAAAGCGTCGCCCCAGACAAATCGATATTGACTGACACGGCCTCTTCGCGAGCAGGCTCGCTCCCACAGGATTTGGTGTCGCCTGTGGTGTTGGCGTTGGGCCAAGGCGATCAGCGACTTGTTGCACGGGTTTCTGGTGACACTCATCTACTGCTGGAAATCGGCGCGCCGGAGCTTGATCTGGTCCTGCGCTTTCGCGCCCACGCGCTGATGCAGGCGCTGGAAAGCCAAGCCCTGCATGGTGTGATCGACCTCACGCCGGGCATTCGCTCGCTGCAAGTGCACTACCAGCCGGAGCAACTGCCGCTGGCCGATCTGCTCGACATCATCGCCGGCGAATGGGACGCGGTGTGCGCCGCCAAGGACTTGCAAGTGCCGTCGCGCATCGTGCATCTGCCGCTGTCGTGGGACGACCCGGCCTGCCAGTTGGCGATCGACAAATACATGACCACCGTGCGCAAGGACGCACCGTGGTGCCCGAGCAATCTGGAGTTCATCCGGCGCATCAACGACCTGCCGAATCTCGACGAAGTGCAGCGCACGGTGTTCGATGCGAGCTATCTGGTGATGGGCCTTGGCGATGTTTACCTCGGCGCGCCGGTAGCCACCCCGCTCGACCCGCGTCATCGTCTGGTGACCACCAAGTACAACCCGGCACGTACCTGGACCGCCGAAAATTCGGTCGGCATCGGCGGGGCCTACATGTGCGTGTACGGCATGGAAGGCCCGGGCGGTTATCAGTTTGTCGGGCGCACTCTGCAGATGTGGAATCGCTATCGCGAAGTCGCCGCGTTCGATGGCAAACCGTGGCTGCTGCGCTTCTTCGATCAGATCCGTTTCTACCCGGTCAGCGCCGAAGAACTTCTGCGCATCCGCCGCGATTTCCCGCTGGGGCGCTTCGATCTGAACATCGAACACAGCCAACTCGACCTCGCCGACTATCAGGCGTTTCTCAGTCAGCAAGCCGAGGGCATCAGCGCTTTCCGTGCGCAGCAACAGGGCGCGTTCAAGGCTGAACGCGAACGCTGGATCGCCAGTGGCCAGGCGCATTTCGACAGCGAAGAAGCCGTGCCTGACGCCAGCGAAGAAGCACCGCTGCAAAGCGGTGAACACAGCGTCGACAGCCACATCGCCGGCAATCTCTGGCAGGTGCAGGTCGAGGCCGGCCAGCGCGTCGCGGCGGGCGATGTGCTGGTGATTCTCGAGTCGATGAAGATGGAAATCCCTGTGCTCGCGCCGCTGGCCGGTGTGGTGCGAGAGATCCGCGTGCAACCCGGTTCGGCGGTGCGTGCCGGACAACGGGTGGTGGTGCTGGAACTCGACTGAAGCCATTTCTGAAAAGGATCAACCGATGAATCTGCAACTCGATGCACTGCGCCAGGCCTATCGCAATGGCGACGCCACACCGCGCCAACTGCTGCTGCAATTGCGCGAAAAAGCCGCTGCCCTGAATCCCGACTATCACCTGTTCATCCACCTGCTCAGCGTCGATGAACTGGAGCCGTATCTGGCCGCCCTCGACGGTCGTGACCTCGACAGCCTGCCGCTGTATGGCGTGCCGTTTGCGATCAAGGACAACATCGATCTGGCCGGCATTCCCACCACCGCCGCGTGCCCGGCGTTTGCCTATGTGCCGCAGCGGTCGGCAACAATCGTCGAGCAACTGATGGCGCTGGGGGCGATACCGCTGGGCAAGACCAATCTTGACCAGTTTGCCACCGGCCTCAATGGCAGCCGCTCGCCTTATGGTGCGTGCCCGAACAGCGTTTTGCCCGAATATCCGTCTGGCGGCTCCAGCGCCGGCTCGTCGCTGGCGGTAGCGTTGGGCGTGGCGAGTTTTGCCTTGGGCACTGACACCGCCGGTTCCGGGCGGGTGCCGGCGGCGCTGAATAATCTGGTGGGCTTGAAGGCGAGCAAGGGCCTGATTTCCACCGCTGGCGTGCTGCCGGCGTGCCGCACGCTGGACTGCGTGACCACTTTCACCGCCACCGCCCGCGAGGCCAGTCAGTTGCTGGCGTTGACGGCAAAACACGATCCCCGCGATGAGTACAGCCGGCCCAACCCGGCATGGAACGACAGCTCGGCGTTCGGCACGCCGCGGCCGTTTCGCTTCGGTGTGCCACGGGCACAGGATCTGGAGTTTTTCGGTTGCAGCGAGGGGCCGCAACTGTTCGCAGCGGCCATCGAACGGCTCAAGGCCTTGGGTGGCGAACCCGTCGAGCTGGACCTGTCGCCGTTTCTCGAAGCAGCGCGCCTGCTCTACGACGGGCCGTGGGTCGCCGAGCGTTACAGCGTCACCGGTGAGCTGATGGAGCAGAATCCCGAAGCGGTGCTGCCGGTGATCCGTGCGGTGCTGGCCAAGGCTCCGGCAGTGACCGGCGTGCAGACCTTTCGCGCGCAATATCGATTGCAGGCGCTGAAGGCCCTCTGCGACGAGGCCCTGGAAAATCTCGACTGCGTACTGACGCCGACCATCGGCCGCCCAGTGACCCTGGCCGAGCTTGCGGCCGAGCCGGTGCTGCGCAATTCCGAACTCGGCTATTACACCAACTTCATGAACCTGCTCGACTACGCCGCCGTCGCCGTGCCGACCGCGTTCATGAGCAACGGTTTGCCGTGGGGCGTGACGTTGTTCGGGCGGGTGTTTACCGATCAATACCTGTTGGGCGTGGCGGATGCCTTGCAGCGCCAGCAGGACAGTGCCCTGCCAGCTCCGGCGAACGCTGCGCGCAACGACCGCGCTCGATTGGTGGTGTGTGGCGCGCACCTGCAAGGGCTAGCGTTGAACTGGCAACTGACCCAGCGCGGCGGGCGCTTGCTGGAAACCACGTTCAGTTCGCCGGACTATCGACTGCACGCCCTCGCCGGCGGCCCGCCATTGCGGCCGGGGATGGTACGGGTCAAGGACGGCGGCGTGGCGATTGCCGTGGAGGTCTGGGAGTTGCCGAGCAGCGAGCTGGGCTCGTTTCTCACCGGAATTCCGGCGCCGCTCGGGTTGGGCAAGGTGCAACTGGCGGATGGGCGCTGGGAGAGCGGGTTTATCTGTGAGCCGTATGGGCTGGAGGGTGCGGTGGATATCAGTCATTTCGGGGGATGGCGGGCATATCTGGCATCCCGGGGCTGATCCGAAAGCTCGCCCTCACCCTGGCCCTCTCCCCCAGGAGAGGGCCAAGGTGAGGTGACTGTCCATCGGTTGCCATTGGCTGATACCGAGTCGATCACAGATTTTCCATCACCCACAATCCAGCTCCCTCTCCCCCGGGAGAGGGCTGGGGTGAGGGGCTGCGATTTCCCTGACACACCGCTACGTCATATCCCCCGCCATTTCAGGCACAAATCCCGCAGTGTTTTCCCGACCATCCCACTAGAATGCATCCCATCGGGCCACTGCCAACGGATCTGCCATGCCGCTTCGTTCTCCCTTGTACTCGCAACGTTCACTGGTGCTCACCCTGGTCGCCCTGCTCGGCGCCGGCTTTCTCGCCACGTCACTGTTGAGCTACTTCGCCTCCCGCGCGTCGATCCGCGACAACATCGTCAACACCGAACTGCCACTGACCTCCGATACGGTCTATTCGGAAATCCAGAAAGACCTGGTCCGGCCGATCCTGATTTCCTCAATGATGTCCCGTGACACGTTCATGCGCGACTGGGTGGTCAACGGCGAGCAGAATCCCGAGCAGATGACCCGCTATCTCGACGAGGTCATGACCCATTACGGCGCCTACACGGCGTTCTTCGTTTCCAATGCCACGCTCACCTACTACCACGCCAAAGGCGTGCTCAAGCAGGTCAAAGTCGACGAGCCGCGCGACACCTGGTACTTCCGCGTGCGCGACATGCAGGACCCGTACGAGATCAACGTCGACCCGGATCTGGCCAACAAGGACAACCTGACGTTCTTCATCAACTACAAGGTCTACGACTACCACAACCGCTTTATCGGCGCCGCGGGCGTGGGCCTGACGGTGGATGCAGTGATCAAGCTGATCGACAAGTATCAACAGCGCTATCAACGCAGCGTGTACTTCGTCGATACCTTCGGCCGCCTCGTATTGACCGGTGCCGAGGGTGGCCCGGAAGGCGCGCACATCGGCCAGAGTCTTGGCGAACTGGAGAGCATGAAAAGTCTGGTCAGCCAATTGCCCAAGCCACACAGCGGCAGCTACGAATATTCCACTCAGGGCCAGGGGCATTTTCTCAACGTGCGGTTTATCCCCGAGTTGAACTGGTACCTGTTCGTCGATAAACGTGAGGACGGCGCGCTGAGCGAGATCCGCCAGTCGCTGTACCTCAATCTGCTGATCTGCCTGCTGGTGACGTTGATCGTGCTGGCCTTGCTCAATCGAGTGATCAAGCGCTTCCAGGCGAAGATTCAGGCGCACGCCACCCTCGACAGTCTCACCGAACTGCCGAATCGACGTGGCTTCGACATCCTCGCCGCGCAGGCGCTGCACGAGGCCCAACGGGAAACCAAGCCGCTGACCGCGTTGCTGCTCGACCTCGACCACTTCAAAGCCTTGAACGACACCTACGGACACATGGCCGGCGATCAGGTGTTGATCGGTTTCGCCCGCGACCTGCAAAGTTGCCTGCGCCACGCCGACATCGTCTGCCGCTGGGGCGGTGAAGAGTTCATCGTTCTGTTGAAAGACACCGACGGCGAGACCGGGCAGAAAATCGCCGAGAAGATCCGCCAGCACGTCGAGCAACACGAATATGCCTACGATGGCCACAGCCTGCATCTGACCGTGAGCATCGGCGCCACCACCGTGCAACGCGATGACACCTTGCACACTCTGCTGTCGCGGGCCGATCATGCGATGTACCGCGCCAAGCAAACCGGGCGCAACTGCACCTGCATGGAAATGCCGCACTCGACCTATGCCTGATAACGACGTCAAACCCGACCACTGCCCGGCCTGCGGCGCCCGCAACGATTGCAGCCTCGCCGACCCGCGCACCGCCGACCGCGAATGCTGGTGCTATGGCGTGACCATCGAGCCGGCGGTGCTCGACGCGCTGCCGGCCGCGCTGCGCAATCAAGCCTGCCTGTGCCCGCGCTGCGCACAGGTCGAAGCGCAACTGCAAGCAGGTCGGCGGCCGATCCCGTAAGATGCGCGGCCCTTCGTCCGTTGAATTCTGACCATGCGCGTCGACCGCTTCCTCAGCAATCTGCCCCGCTACAACCGTCAGCAGGTGCGCTTGTTGCTGGTGGAAAAGCGCGTGCGGATTGACGGAAAAGTCGTCAGCGACCCGCACAGTGAGGTGCTGGAATTCAGCCGGGTCGAAGTCGACGATGAGGTGCTGCAGAGCGGCAAACCGGCGCGCTATTTCATGCTGCACAAACCCCCGGGCTGCGTCAGTGCCACCCGCGATCCGCAGCATGCGACCGTGCTCGACCTGCTCGATGAACCGCACAAGGACGATCTGCACATCGCCGGACGTCTGGATTTCAATACCACCGGGCTGCTGCTGATCACCAATGACGGCGCCTGGTCGCGACGCCTGACGCAGCCGCAAACCAAACTGCCGAAGGTCTATTACGTCGAAACCGAACAGCACATCGACCCCAGCTACGCGCTGAAATTTGCCGAGGGCATCTACTTCGCTTTCGAAGATCTGACCACGCAACCGGCGCAGCTTGAGCTGCTCGGCCCACGCTCCGCACGGCTGAGCATCGTTGAAGGCCGCTACCATCAGGTCAAGCGCATGTTTGGCTTCTTCAACAACAAAGTCCTGCGCCTGCACCGCGAATCCATCGGCGAACTGACCCTCGATCACGCGCTAAAACCGGGCGAATACCGCGCTTTGCGCACCGAAGAGATTCATTTGTTCTAAGCCGGCGACCGCTCAGCCGAAGTTGTCGAACAATTCGCCGACGGCACTTGCGTGATCCTGAGTCCCCTGCTTGAATCAGGACGTCGGCCGAAATGTGACCGATGAGTCACCACATACTTCCAAGAAACTTTTTGTCGGTCGTCTGCCCTCAAGGGCTGCGCCTCAGCCGGCAATCTGCCCGCCAATAACAACACCCGTCGACCTGCCGTACCGGATCGACATGGGCCAGCAAATTTCAGGCGTATGCCTACCTGTCACAAAGCTCGTGCAATCTCGATTGCGCGCATACCCGCTTGCTTGCCAGGAGTCTTATGACATGAGGCCAGAAATCGCTGTGCTGGATATACAGGGTCAGTATCGGGTTTACACGGAGTTCTATCGCGCAGACGCCGCAGAAAAGACCATCATTCTGGTCAACGGCTCGATGGCCACGACTGCGTCGTTTGCACAGACCGTGAAAAACCTGCACCCGCAATTCAACGTGGTCTGCTATGACCAGCCCTACGCGGGTCGGTCAAAAGCCCACAACCGGCATGAGAAACATCTGACGAAGGAAGTCGAAGGGCAGATTCTGCTGGAGCTGATCGATCACTTCGCCGCCGAACACGTGCTGTCCTTCTCCTGGGGCGGCGCCGCCACTCTGGTCGCCCTCGCCCAGCAACCGCGGCGCATTGAAAAAGCCGTGATCAGCTCGTTCTCCCCGGTAATCAATGCGCACATGCTCGATTACCTTGAGCGCGGCGTCGATTACCTCGGCAGCCGCGACGGCGACCGGGTCGGCCATCTGGTCAACAACACCATCGGCAAACACCTGCCGTCGCTGTTCAAGCGCTTCAACTATCGACATGTCAGCAGCCTCGCCGAGCATGAGTACGGGCAGATGCACTTTCACATCAACGACGTACTGCACAGCGATCGCCAGTGCTATCTGAATGCGGCGAAAAAGATCAACGTGCCGGTGCTGTTCCTGAATGGCGAATGGGACGAATACACCGCTGCTGAAGACGCACGCCTGTTTGGCAATCACGTAGCGCACAGCAGCTTCACCACCCTGCAAGCCACCGGGCACTTCCTCGACATGGAGCACAAGGCCGCTTGCCGCGACAGCCAGAACGCTCTGCTCGGCTTCCTGAAACCTGCGCCGCAAGCCAGCCGAACGCGCTACTCGTTTGTGCAGGATCACCATGCCCTGGCCATTTGAAACAGCGTCATCGCGGGCAAGGCTGCAAGCTTGAAGTGCCTGATGCACCGGCGCAGCCCTTGCTCGCGATCGACCGATTTCTGCGCGGCAAAGCCCTCGCAGAGAAAAGAAAACTTCAAATCCGTGGCCGAGTCTGGTACAAAGTCAGCCGCTCTGAGCGGGTATAGTTTAGTGGTAGAACGAAAGCTTCCCAAGCTTTAGATGAGGGTTCGATTCCCTCTACCCGCTCCACCGAATATTGATCTCGCGTTGTGTTGTCTGACGGGGGATGCAGGAATAGAAAAAAACGGCCTTGATGGCCGTTTTTTTTGTGTCTGGAAGTTGAAGCGTGCTGGCGGTGAAGACTTCCGGAAAATTGCTGAGCCCCTCCTACCCGGATTACTTCTCGAAATCCTGATGCAGCCTCGCCAGTACATTGAAGATCGGCTCCCCGGCTTTGTGCGGGACATTCAATCGAGTGAATACCTTGTGCCAGTCGGCGAGCGCAGCGAGAGTCTGCTCGATGTATTCCTCGGCCTTGAGGTATTTGTAATCCTTGCAGATCTCCATGATTCGCTTGCGCGTAGGCGTGCCGGGAGTGCGGCCACCGAAGTCAGTGGTGTGCTCGCCCATGGCGTTTGCGAAGGTCAGGTCGTATGCCGGGGACAGCGTCCAGGTTTCTTTCTCGCCTTTTTTTTCAGGATTGTGGCAGAGAAAGGTAAAGTTCTTCGCATGGTCGTCATGGTTGTGAGACAGCGCATTGAAGATCATCAACCTGGCCATCTTTTCCACTTCGACGGAGCTCCTGGTCAACACCTGAGTGAGCTTGAGCAGGTTCGGGTAGTCGATGGATGACAATGCGCGGTAGTCCGCGTACATGAGCGCCGAGACGGTCATCATGTGAATCTTGCGCTCGCCGTCGCGGTCGAAGCGCTTGGTTGCGAAGAAACGCTCAACCTCGCCGCCAGGCATCTGCACATCCAGCAGATCCGATTCAGCCATGGTCACTCCGGCGGCACGAGCCATCTCGGCATAGGCGAGTTCGATGCCGCCGGTTTCAATCGGTTCGTACAATGCCCTGAACTTCACGATCCAATGTGCATAGCCCTCGGGCAGGGCATCGAAGGCCGAAACTGCGTGTTTTTTGTCGGCAGACAGCGCCACGATTGCCTTCGGTCGTGCGCCCCCCGGTGAGCCACCGGCCAGTCGCAATTTGGTAAGCACCGCAGGGGTCTCACCCTCTTGAACTTCGATTGAAGCTTCGTAGAGTTGGCAAATATCCAAAGGGCCTGTGAGCTCTGTTTTTTCCGCCTTCGGCTGATATTCAAACGCGCCCATACTGCGCTCGCCCATATAAGCAAGGCGATCAAGCGCAGTGAGGGTAAGGTGGGTGCCGTCACCGAAGGTGCTGTCGAAATATCGATCCATCAGCAGCATGCCCCAGCCGTCAGGCAGTGAATCGGCGAACGGTCCGTGTAGCCCTTCGAAGAGGCTGGTGTTCCTGGCCAACTGGGGCTTTTCGTCCCAAGCCATTGTCAGCGGCGAAAGATTGTAGCCAGTGGCAAGCCAACCCGGATCGTAAGCGAAGTAAATCCCCCGGCCCGCGACTCTGACCAGCTCACCAACCTTGGCGCCCTCTTTCAACACATTCAGCGCTTCTGTGTGTTTGAAAGGCTTGATCATCAGCGCATCCCTCTCTTGCGCCTGGCATTCTTCAGCTCATCCAGCGAGCTCGGTTGCTCTGGTTTGAACAGCTTGGTCACAGCGTTGAGTTCATCAAGCGCAGTGGCTATCAGGATCAAAGCCTCCAACGTCACGAGCCCGGTCGCTTCGAATCGCTTGATGGTGGATTCGGAAACCCCCGCCTTTTCTGCGAGCGTCTTGCGGGAAAGGTTTTTGGAGAGCCGCAGGATTTTGGCGTTTTCTCCGACATTTTTAGCGAGCTCAGCCGGCGAGTGAAGCAAATGCATGAATGACATGGCAAACCCTTCCAATTCTTAAGGATCTTAATAGAGCCATTGTAGCTATCTAACCTCCATTAAGGATCAGATATGACCATTTTTGAAAAATTTCACTAATTTGGTGGAGCAATAGAGATCTTCTGATTGCTGAAGGAGATGAATTGGAAATTCTCGCTCGGCGGGTGGGCGAGTATGAGGAGCAGCAATTCCCGATTCCCCCTTCCAAGCCCTTTCAAGAGGACAAACCTGGTATTGATCAGCGGTTTTGACGCTGCACTAGCTGAAAAAACGGTCGCAACGACCGGTTACTTTTCACTCGGAAATCAACGCCGGCTAACCCACCGGCACCACATTATCCAGCGCCCGATTCACCGCCAGCTCGCCCAGCATGACGACCTGGGCGATGCCGAGCAGGGTTTTGCGCTGGCTGCCGTCGAGCAAGGCGGAAAAGTCGCCGAGCATGACGCTGGCCGAGCCGAGGGATTCGCTGGCGTTGACCAATAGCGACTCGGTGTCGGTGCCTGGATTAACCATGAACATGCTGCTGGCCTGGTACGGCAGTGAGCTGGTATGCGGTGGGATGAGATAGTGGTCGAGGGCGCGTTCGGCGGCTTCGTGGAGTTTTTTCGAATCGAGGGACTCGTACGGAGAGACCGGATCGGTTTCCGGTGGATTTGGCGTTACCTTGAACATGGAATCTTCCTGTAGTGGTAACTGCAACCATCCCGCTGCTATACGAAAGGGTGGCAACTGTACGCAAGTTAGCAGACCGGTAGGAAGTCCAAAACCCGGCGCACCCGAAGGTGCCATGCGCACAGCCACCATCAAGTGCAGGCGATGCCTGACTGGAAGGTACATGTGCAACCGTTGGTCAATCCTGGCCGGGCTGCTAAACCCGATCACTGGAAATCAGTGACGCGAACCAAGTTACCGACCGCCCTCCATGCGCACAAGCCGGCGGATTCTGGCGTACCGGTAGGCAGCGGCGCAAGGATTTGTAGGCATCGGGACGCAACGTGATTCAACTTTAAACAGCCATAGCGCACCACGTGTAAAAGCCTGGAAAACAGAAGGAAATTTCCGACGAGCTCAGCGTGAACGAGTTGAAAGGATGCCAGAGGACGATGATGTTGGCGGTGCAGCGGTGATCGGGTTTTCAAGCGCCAGCGAGCCCCTCACCCTAACCCTCTCCCGAGGGAGAGGGGACCGATCGGGTTGTTCTTGCGAGTTACGCCGACCTGAAAAGAATGCGTCTAACTCAGGATATAAAAGCGAGACCGCTTAGAGACCGTTTCAGCGAGTCGCAACAATAAACAGCCGTGGAAACGGCAACAGCACCGAGCCGTCAGCCAATGCTGGATAAGCCTTTGCAACTTGCGCCAGATACTGCTGCAGATACTGCGCCCGCTCTTCCTCGGTCAACGGGCTCAGGAACGGAATCAACCCGCTGCCCTTGAACCACTCTACCACCCCCGCCGCACCATCCCGAAGTTGGTGATGATAGGTGGTGCGCCACACATCGACCCGCGCGCAGTGCGGCCGCAGCATTGAAAAATACTCACTGGCACTGGCCATGTCGGTACGCTGCCCGGCAGCGTCTGCCAGCTTGCTCGCCCACGGCCCATTGGCGGCGACTTCACGCATCAAGCGGTGGGACGGTTCATTGAGGTTGTCCGGCATCTGGATCGCCAGGCTGCCACCGTCTGAAAGCTTGCTCGCCAGGGCTGGCAGCAATGAAGCGTGATCAGGCACCCATTGCAACACCGCATTGGCGAAGATCACATCGAACGGCCCCTCGTCAGCCCATTTGTCGACCTCGGCCACCTGAAGCTGCACGTCAGGCAAGCGCTTGCGCGCGGCGGCAATCATGTCCGCCGAACTGTCGAGGCCGCTGACGCTCGCGTCGCGAAAACGCTGCACCAGCAACTCGGTGGAATTGCCCGGCCCGCAACCAATGTCCACCACCGCCCTCGCCTGCGTTGTGGGTATTGCCGCCAACAGATCACGGGCCGGGCGGGTGCGTTCATCTTCGAAAGCGACGTATTGCTTGGCAGACCAACTCATGGCGTTCTCCTGTCGGGGCATGGCTTGAAACCGGGAAGTGCAGCTGCGCATACCATACAGCGATAAGGCCGATGAGCTCGCCTCGCCTCTAGCGTGCGGCCGGGTTATTTGTAATTAGAATTTTCAGCACAACGCCGATGTCTGAATTTCAAGCTCCCAAAACAAGGACCTGCATCATGAAATTCGCAAAAATTGCCCAGAAACTTGCCCTGTGGGCCGGTAGCCCGAAGACATTCATGGGGGCGTTGATTCTGATCGGCTTGTGGGGATTGAGCGGGCCGATCTTTGGTTACAACGACACTTGGCAGCTGATCATCAATACGTCGACGACGATCATCACCTTCCTGATGGTGTTCCTGATTCAGAATACGCAGAACCGCGACACCGACATTCTGCATTTGAAACTCGATGAGTTATTGCGCGTGAACAAGGAGGCGCAGAACGCGATGCTCGGGCTGGAAGCGCTGGACTTGAAGCAGCTTGAAGCGCTGCGCCGGCATTACCGCGCGCTGGGTGAAAATCAAGTGTTCGATCTGGAAGGGCTTGGCGACAAGAGCAAGCCAAAGCAGGATTTGAATGAGTGCTGAGCAAGTAAACACACCCTGTGGGAGCGAGCCTGCTCGCGAAGACGGAGGGTCAGTCAAAACATCATTGGCTGACACACCGCTTTCGCAAGCAGGCTCGCTCCCACAAAGGAAGCATCGCATTTCAACTGAACGTTTCTCTCACACTGCAACAATACGGCGAAGTTAGCGACTGGCCTGCAACGCGCGGGCCTTCTCCAGATGACTTTGCAGTTTCGGCAAAGTCTCATCGGCGAACGCTTTGATTTCCGGCACGTCGGTGGTCTGTGCCTGTTGCTCGATCTGGGTGATGGCCTCTTCGGTCGCCTTGACCTGACTGGCAGCGTAAGCCTGATCGAAGGTCGCGCCATCCTTTACTTCTGGCATCAAGTCTTTGGCCTTGTCGGCGAGCTCTTCGCGAGGTGCGACCGGCAGGTCGAGCTTCTTGGCGATTTTCGCCAGGTGCTGGTTGGCTGTGGTGCGGTCGTTGATGACGACAATGGTGTAATCCTTGACCTCTTTGGATTCGGTCTTGCCGTGGGCCAGACGGCTGGCTTCGATGTCGGCCATGCCTTTGGCGGAGGCATCGTTGATGAATTCGGCAGGCGACTGGGCGAACGCAGTGCTGGCGCACAGGCCCAGCAAAGTCGCAAAACTGGCATTACGTAAACGGGTGGCCATCCGGCTCATGGTCGCGCCCTCCTTCGTTGAAAATTCAAGCGGGCCGTGATTCGCCCGCTGCTCAAAATGCTCGCGGCGAACAAGCGTCCGCCTCAGTTAGGAATGCTCTAACAGTCAAAGGTTTAGAAAAACCGGCCGAGGCGCGACGAACGGCGTGTGTATCAGCCCTTGTTCGGCATCAACCCCGGTAGCGCGTGCATCAACGCATTGATGGCAAAACCGATAAACATCACGCCGCATAAACGGGTGATGAGCAGTTCATGACGCTGATACACCGTGCGCACTCGCTGCGCGCCGACCACGCCGATGAGGATGGCGTAAGCCAGCGCGCCGCCGATGAAACTCAGGGCGATCAGCGCCGGCAGCATCGACCAGTTGAGCAGTTCGGCGCGGCTCGACAGCAGCGCCGTGAAGGTCGCCACCGCCACCGGGTAGGCCTTCGGATTGGTCAGGCCGAAGACGATGCCGTGCCAGAACGGCTGCCGCGCCGCGCCTTGCGCTTCGTCGCCATTGCGGCGCTGGGCACGCACCGCACGCCAGCCGAGCCAGAACAGGTACACCGCGCTGAGCACGCCGAGCACATCGAACGCGGTGCTGCCGATCTCCCGCGCACCGACAATTGCCACCAGCGCGGTACTGCACCAGATCACGTCGCCGAGCAGATGCCCACACAGAAACCCCGCCCCGGCCCGTCGCCCATGCGCAGCGCCAATGCCGAACACCGCCAGCACGCCCGGCCCGGGGGTGATCCCGTAGATGAAACCCGAAGCCAGAACGGCCAACAGCAATGATGGAGTCATGAGAAACCTGCAAGTGCCAGAACACGTGGCGCAGAGTCTATATCACCGCGATTGAAGCGGATCAGGACTCGTCGTAGAAACGCATGCCGGGGTACGGTTTCTGCCGACACGCAGCCAGCCGCGATTGCAAATCGCCGACATGGACTTCCAGCTTGTGCCCGTCGGGATCGAGGAAGTAGAACGACGCGCCTTCAATAGCCTCTCAGATTTGCGGGAACGAAATATTGCTGTCCGTCATAGCGCAACGTGGTCAGCACTGGTTTTTCGTGGGTGGTCTTCGACTCGCACGTGTCGGGTGAACCCTCACCGACCAGGCCAGTGGTGACTGAGCGGACAACGATATCGGCGTAACCATGGGAACTGGTTTTGCCCATCTCAAGCGTGCGCACCGTCTCCGCTCGCTCTCCGGCGCAATTGCCATCCCATTCTCCACTGAAGCTGTAGACGACCAAGCGATCCAGCACCGGGCGCAGTTTGTCGCCCTCTTTCACATAAAGCGAAAGCAACGTTTCATCCAGTGGATTGACGCGCGACGAGCCTTTGAAATGGGCACGGACGCCGAAGGCACGCAGGTCAGGCGTGAGTTTATAACGCGCGGTATCGAGTTCCAGACTGTCCAGTGCGATGGCATCGGAGAGAAATGCCGACGGCAGACGATAAGTAGCCAGCGGTTTGTGGCTGCCAGCCGTGATGACGGACAGATCCAGATCGTACGAGCCCACCGTGCCGTCATGGCCATAGACCGGATCGGGCACGAACGTCGATAACGCGGTAATCGTCAGCGGCGGATAAGCCGGCCAGTCCTTGCACAAAGAAAAGTCCGCTTCCCCACTGACCGCAGGCGGCGTGCAATCGGCCCACGTCTGCCCAGCCATCAACCACCCGCATAGCGCTGCAGCGCTGATCCATACGGACTTCATTGTCACTTCCCGCTCCTTGAAGATATTTCCAGGCGCGCACTATCCCTTTCTGCATCGGAGGATTCAACAGATCTGGCCAGCGAATCTTCTCATGTGTCTGAAGTCGGAATTCGCGAGCAGGCTCGCTCTCACAGGAAAGCCGCATTCCAAATGTGGGAGCGAGCCTGCTCGCGAAGGCGTCATCACAGACGCGCCAATCTCAGTACTTGTCCAGCGTACGCAACTTCTGCGGCAAGCCCCACAGCAGCAACGCTGCGGCGATCAGCGCGGCGATGCCGATGACGTACAGCGCCGGGGTGGTGCTGCCGGTGAGGTCCTTGATGCGTCCGACCATGACCGGGCTGACGATCCCGCCGAACTGCCCCAAGGTATTGATCACCGCGATCCCGCCTGCCGCGCCGGCACCGGCGCCTGCGAGCAACTTTGGTGGCAGGGTCCAGAAGCTCGGAATCGAAGCGATGATGCCGGCGCCAAGCAGGCCGAGCGCGACGATCAGGAAGGTCGTGTGGCTGGCGAAGATTCCTGCGCTGAAAAAACCGATCGCGCCGACGATCACCAGCCCGGCGACAAACTTGCGCCGCTCACCGGTGGCGTCTGACAAGCGCCCGATCACCACCATGCTGATCGCCCCGCAGATGTACGGAATGGCGGTCAGCAGACCGATCATCACCGGGCTTTCAGTGCCGGCGCTGCGGATCAATTGCGGTGCCCAGAAATTCAAACCGTAGGACGCGACCTGAATCAGGAAGTAGATCAAACCCAACGTCAGGAACCCGGGAATTTTCAGCGCCGCGAGCAATGAGCCGCCGCTCTTGTGTGGCTCGTGATGGGCGATGCGGCTGGAGAGCAACTTCTTCTCGTCAGCGGTGAGCCAGTGCGCATCCTCGATGCGGTCCTTGAGCTGCGTCAGCACCAGGAAACCGAGGGCGATGCACGGCACGCCACCGAGCAGGAACAACCAGTGCCAGCCGCGCATCTGCAACACGCCGTCGAGGTGTTGCAGCACCAGCCCGGAAAACGGCGCGCCAACCAGCCCGGCGAATGCCGAGGCGAGAAACAGCATCGAGGTGATGCGGCCACGGAAGTGCTGCGGAAACCACAGGGTCAGGTAATACAGCACGCCCGGGGCAAAGCCGGCTTCCATCGCGCCGATAACGAAGCGCAGCGCATAGAACTGCCATTCGCTGTTGACGAAGACCATCGCCGCCGTCGCCACGCCCCACGACATCATGATCCGCGCGATCCAGCGCCGCGCGCCGACCTTGTACAGCATCATGTTGCTCGGCACTTCGAACAGCACGTAACCGACCACGAACAGCCCGGCGCCCAAGCCATACGCGGTATCGCTCAGGCTCAAGTCGGTCTGCAACTGGAATTTGGCGAAGCTGATGTTGATGCGATCGAAAAAGGCGAACAGGTAGCAGACCATGATCAGCGGCATCAACCGCCAGGCGACTTTGCTGATCAAGGCTTTTTCGGCGTCGTGATCGACGGACGGATTCACGCCCGCCTCCATTACGTTGAGGCTCATAGATTTTCTCCAGGCGGACTGCCGATGGGCGTCCGATTGTTTTTGTTGTCTGGTGATGACGCTCACTGTGGAGCTTTTTTTGTGGGAGCGAGCCTGCTCGCGAAGGCGGTGTGTCATTCAGCATTGATATCGATTGATCCGACGCATTCGCGAGCAGGCTCGCTCCCACAAGGGTTTTGTATCTCCCACAAGGGTTTTGTGTATTCAGGTGGGCATCGGATGCAGATCGCAATTGCGCCCGGCCTTGGCCAGTTGGCCGGGGACATCGTGGCCCAGCAGCGCCGGCAAGCCGCGCGAAAGCTTCAGCAACAGCGGTAAATCGATCCCGGTGGGAATGCCGACTTCATTGCACAGGTTCACCAGGTCTTCGGTGCAGATGTTGCCCGACGCACCCGGCGCAAACGGACAGCCACCGAGGCCACCCAGCGCCGCATCGAAACGCCGCGCGCCGGCCTCGTAAGCGGCCAGCACATTGCACAGACCGAGGCCGCGGGTGTTGTGGAAATGCAGGGTCAGATCGGCCGGCGAAACCCGCTGCAAAACGCGCCGCACCAAGCGATCCACCTGACGCGGATTGGCCATGCCGGTGGTGTCGGCGAGGCTGATGCCGTGAATGCCGAGCTCTTGATAAGCGTCGACAATTTGCAGCACGCGATCCTCATCGATCCGGCCTTCGAACGGACAACCGAACGTGGTGGCGATGCTGCCGTTGAGGCGCACACCTGAGCCGCTGACAAACGCAACAATGTCAGCGAATGCCGCCAGCGACTCTTCGCAACGCATGCGCATATTGGCCAGGTTGTGGGTCTGGCTGGCGGACATCACCAGATTCAACTCATCGGCATTCGCCGCCAGTGCCCGTTGCGCACCTTTCAGATTGGGGATCAACGCCACGTAAATCACCCCTGGCTGACGCTGGATGCCCGTGAACACCTGCTCGCCGTCACGCAGGGCCGGAATGGCTTTGGGCGAAACGAACGAGCCGGCCTCGATGCGGCTGAATCCGGCCTGTGACAATTGATTGATCAGGGCGATCTTGTCAGCGGTTTCCACCCACGTCGGCTCGATCTGCAAACCGTCGCGGGGCGAGACTTCCTGGACGATCAGGGTTTGCGAATAGTCAGTGATCATTGCACGACTCCTTGGCCTTTCAGACGGTCGATGTCGAGTTCAGTCAGGCCGAGATTGGCGAGAATATCGTCGGTGTGCTGGCCCAGCTTCGGCCCCGACCAGTTCACCCCGCCGGGGGTCTCCGAGAGTTTGGGGACAATGCCGGGCATCTTCACCGTCGCGCCGCCGGGCAACTTGGCATCGAGCAGCATGTCCCGCGCCTGATAGTGCGGATCAGCGACGATGTCAGCCACCGAGTAGATGCGCCCGGCCGGCACTTCAGCGGCTTCGAGGGCGGCCAGTACCTCATCGATCGGCAGGCTGCTGGTCCAGTGGGTGATGGCCGCATCGAGCAAACCGCTCTGCGCCGCGCGGCCGTCGTTGTGGGCGAACTCTTCTGCCTCGGCCAGATCAGCACGGCCGATGGTGTGCATCAGACGCTTGTAGATCGGGTCGCTGTTGCCGGCAATCACCACATAAGCGCCGTCGGCGGTGAGGTAGGTATTGGAGGGCGCGATGCCCGGCAAGGCGCCGCCGCTGCGTTCGCGGACATGGCCGAGCATGTCGTATTCCGGCACCAGACTTTCCATGACGTTGAACACGCTTTCGGCCAGAGACACATCGACAACTTGCCCACCGCCCTGCCCGGTCTTGACCCGCAACAGCGACATCAGCGCGCCGATCACCGCGTGCAACGAGGCCAGCGAATCGCCGAGGCTGACGCCGACTCGCGCAGGTGGCGAATCGGGATTGCCGGTGGTGTAGCGGATGCCGCCCATGGCCTCGCCAATCGCACCGAAACCGGGACGGTCGCGGTAAGGGCCGGTCTGGCCGTAGCCGGAGATACGCACCAGGGTCAGGTTCGGATTCAAGGCATGCAGCACGTCCCAGCCCAGACCGAGTTTTTCCAGCGCACCGGGGCGCAGGTTTTCAATGATCACGTCGGCGTCGCCGGCCAGTTGCTTGACCAGTTCGATGCCTTCAGCGGATTTGAGATTGAGCGCCAGGGATTTCTTGTTGCGCGATTGCAGGTACCACCACAGCGAAGTGCCCTCGTGCAGCTTGCGCCATTTGCGCAGCGGGTCGCCCTGACCCATGGCTTCGATCTTGATCACCTCGGCGCCGAACTCGGCAAGCATGCGCGCGGCAAACGGCGCGGCGATCAGGGTGCCGATCTCGATCACTTTGATCGCACTCAAAGGGGCAGTCATCGCGGGTACCTCTTGTTCTTGGAATATGTCGCCAAGGCTAGAGGAACGAAGATCGGCGAATCCAGCCGTCTCTCGGCAATGGGCGTTCGCGAAATGCGAATGCTCCGCTGTGATTCGGTGGTGAATTCAGGGCCGCCTTCGCGAGCAGGCTCGCTCCCACAAGGTTCTGTAGTGGTTTCAGATTCTGTGTTCACAAGTTCAATGTGGGAGCGAGCCTGCTCGCGAAGAGGCCATCAGCCGCAATGAAGATCTACCGCCCACGCAAATGCTCAAACAACATCCGGCTCACCGGCGACAACCCCGCCTCATCGCGCACCACCACAATCAGCGCGCGATCCGCCCAGGCATCGGTCAGCGGCACCGCGCGCAAGCCCAGTGCCTGACCAAACAACTCATAGGCTCGCTGCGGCAGAATGCCGATGCCCATGTTCGCCTGGACCATCCGGCAGACCGCATCGAATCCCGGCACATGAATGCGGATGCGCAGGACTTTGCCGGCCTGCCGCGCCGCTGCATGGGTACGCATGTTGATCGAACTGGCTGCGTGCAAGCCGACGTAATCGCTGTCCAGAGTTTCATCGAAAGTCACCGATGCGCGCGTAGCCAACGGATGCTCCGGGAGCATCACCACCACCAGTTTGTCCTGACGGTACAACACGCTGTGCAGGCCTTTGGTGTCGCTGTCCTCAGAGCAGATGCCGAGGTCGGCGACGCCATCGAGCACGCCCTGAATCACCCCGGCGCTGGGCCGTTCTTCAAGGTCGGTCTTGACCTGCGGATGCCGCGCGGAGAAGTCGCGCAAATCTTCAGGCAAGAACTGAATGATCGCCGAAAGATTGGCCAGCATGCGCACGTAACCGCGCACACCGTGGCTGTGCTCGCCCAGTTCCAGGCCCATCTTTTCCACATTGAAGAGCATCTGCCGGGCGTGGTGCAGCAGGGTTTCACCGGCCGGCGTAAGGATCATGCCTTTGGCCTGACGCACGAACAAAGCGATGCCCAGCGCCTCCTCCAACTCCATCAGGCGCTTGCTGGCCGCCGACACCGCGATGGCCTCGCGCGCAGCCGCACGGGTCAACGTGCCTTCCTCGTGGACGGCGACGAACAGTTGCAGAGTGATCAGGTCGAGACGGCGGATCAGGCTTTTTTGCAGCATGGTGGGCTCGAAGGCAGGGTTCATCCGAGCCGGCAGGATAGCCCGGTTTTACCGCTGACTGCTCAGTTGCCCATGCTGGCGCGCTGTTTTGTGACAGGCGCGGTCAGCAAGCGAACCAGCTGCGCGCTGTCGTCCCTGCGACCCAACACCAGGATCGAAGAGCCTTGCAGGCAGGCATTGATGGCTGGCCATGAAATGTCCTTCGCGCCCTCGACATCAAACGAATCATCCACTGCGCCATCGACCAGAAAGCCTGCCGTCAACAAGCCTCGTGCGCTGCCCGAGGTCTGTCCGACCGCCACAATACGTTTGCCAGCGATGTCATCCAGCGCAAACCCTGCTTGCCAACCTCTCAGGTCGAGTTCATGCAACGTCGGGCTGAGGACAGGGTTGTTGAACGCGTCATCCATTTGGCCGGCGTAGGTAATACCACTGATCAACGCGTGTTGCAGTTTCGTGCCGTCCGTTGACTCGACCGCCGAACCGAGCAGAAGCAGGCGCTGCGCAGTTTGCACAACGATGTCGGTCACGTGGCTTTCGAGCGGCTTGCCATTACGCTGAAGGTTCAGTAGCAGTAGGCCCTTTTCGCCGAAGCCTTCTGCAACTTTCCCGTTGTGGTCGAACGCCATGACCAATCCCTGATTGGTTACTTCCGTTTTGCCATGCAGCAGGATCCTCCCATCGTCGAGCTGGATGATCCCGGACAGCGAAATGGCCACCCCTGGCAGCGACAGGGGCAGCCAACCGTTGCTGGCGAACGATAAATCGTCCGAGCCATCGAGATGGAATCGCGTCAGCAAGCCACTACCCTTTTGCGCGGTCACGAACAGCAGCCTGTCCGGCTGCGCAAGCTGCGGATCGGATTTGGCCAGCAGCAGTTGCCCATGGGTGGCACCGAACAGGGAAGGAATACGCATGGGCACAATCCGGTAGCCATTCCTGTTGCCGCCGAAATCAATGTCCGGCGAGCCATCGGGCAAAAACCGGGCGATGACTTGCTGGTATTCGATAACCTTTTTCTTGATGTTGCCAATCACTCCGCACATCCAGATCAGCCCGTCCGCCCCCACGATCAGCTGTCCGCCTTGCGAGATCAGATGTGTGCCAAATTGGCCCGTCAGATAGCCGGTTTTAACAAAATCGGTATCTGCATTTCCATCGGCATCCAGCCGCGCAAGGCCGTAGTACGAGCGGTCCTCCAGCTCAACGGTGGCACTGACCATGATCTGCCCTGACGGGGTCACCGCCACGCCTTCACCAATGGTTTCGCTCGCTCCGGGAAATTGGAGCCCTCGCAGACCAAAGAGCGCGTCCAGCTCCCCGGCCGACTGGGCGTCTGGCAGTGGTGCGGTAGATTCCGGCATGCTCGTATGCTCCTCAAGAGATCGACGTCGATCCCCTCGTAGCGAGCATTCGACCCGAAGCCGCCGCGCCGGACAACTGACATAAATGACAGTTTTTTAGAAGAAAACGAAATTATTTACCGCGTAAAAAAGACTGAATGACTGGTATTTCTTACAGGTTTGAATTCAGGCATGTCATGCCAATCTCAGCCATTCAAATCAGCCATGGACGAGAAGCATGATGAGCACTCGCGACGAGCAAATTTCACAATCTGCCCCGGCCCCGACCATCACCTACCCCAAGGAGGCCAGCACGACGGGACCTGCGACATTGTTGCTCGGCAGCGGCATACCCGATGCGCTTGTACAGGTCTGGAACCTTGAAAACACCCATTCGCTCGGTGCAGGGCTGGTCAGCGCAAAGGGACGATGGGCGTTCAGCATCAGCGGCGCCCAGGCTCCAGGCCAGCAGAATATTCGCGCCCGCCAGACCTATGCAGGCATCACGTCCGAATGGAGCGAAGAGCGCGGATATGAGGTGCGACTGCGGCCTGAGATCGACGTCCCGGTCGTTGTCGAACCGATTGAGGGCGCGCAGGTCGATACGCCTCTGATGTTTTCCGGAGATGTCACGCGAGCCGAGGGTTTCGTCAGTATTTTCGATCTGGACACTGGCCTGGAGATTGCCAAGGCAGCGGTCGGAAGCGACCGGAAATGGCAAACCCCGGCTGCACCCTCCCTGGCGGTCGGGCAGTACCGAATATCCGCTGTCCACAACATCGCCGGCCATGTTTCAGATTGGGGCCGTGTGCGAACATTTGCCGTGGTCGCAGAAGCAAGCGAAGGACTGTTCGACTTCGCTCGCCTACGCGCCTTCATTCAAAACGCATTGCGGAAAATTTCCTCGATCTGGCGCTGATCTGCCGCCCGTGGATTGGTCAGTCCGCACGCATCCTTCAAAGCATTGGTGGCGAGCACCGGGATGTCGCTGAGTTTCGCGCCCAGCTCACGCAGTCCGCCGGGAATCTCCACGTCTTTGGCAAGGTTGCGAATGGCATTGATCGCCGCTTGCGCGCCTTCTTCGGCGCTGAAACCGCGAATATCCGCGCCCATGGCGTGGGCGACATCCCTGAGTCGGTCAGCGCAGACCAGCGCATTGAAGCTCTGCACATGCGGCAACAGCACGGCATTGCACACGCCGTGGGGCAAGTCGTAGTAGCCGCCCAGCTGATGCGCCATGGCGTGGACAAATCCGAGCGAGGCGTTGTTGAACGCCATGCCGGCGAGGAACTGCGCGTAAGCCATGTTCTCCCGCGCCGCCAGGTCGCTGCCGTCGCGCACGGCCAGACGCAGGTTGCTGCTGATCAGGCTCATCGCTTTAAGCGCGCAAGCATCGGTGATCGGGTTGGCGGCAGTAGAGACGTAGGCTTCGATGGCGTGGGTCAGCGCGTCCATGCCGGTGGCGGCGGTGAGGCCTTTGGGCATCGCGACCATCAGTTCCGGATCGTTGACTGACAGCAGGGGCGTGACGTTGCGGTCGACGATGGCCATTTTCACGTGGCGCGATTCGTCGGTGATGATGCAGAAACGGGTCATTTCGCTGGCAGTGCCGGCGGTGGTGTTGATAGCGACCAGAGGCAATTGCGGCTTGCTCGAGCGGTCGACGCCTTCGTAATCGCCAATCTGCCCGCCATTGGTTGCGCACAGGGCGATGCCCTTGGCGCAATCGTGTGGCGAGCCGCCACCCAGCGACACGACGAAATCGCAACGGCTTTCCTTCAACAGCCCCAGACCCGATTCGACATTGGCCGTGGTCGGGTTCGGTCTGGCGCCATCGAAGATCACCGAATCGATGTCCTGCATCGCCAGTTTCTCGGCGATCATTGCGGCCACGCCCGCCTTGGCCAGCCCGGCGTCGGTGACAATCAGCGCCTTGCGAAAACCATAATTGCGAATCGCGACCATGGCTTCGTCGAGGCAGCCGCTGCCCATGATGTTGACCGCTGGAATGAAGAAGGTGCTGCTCATCGTGTGTCTCCTGACTGAAGCCGGATCGACTGCCTCGATTCGGCGGGTGCACACAGGATCGACCGATCGGTCACAAGCAATGTTGATCTGGCTCAATGTCCGCTCGTGATAAAGTCGCCGTCCATCTGCCCTTTGTTTTGAGACCGCCCACGCAATGACCGATTTTCTCGATGTCGACGCCACCCTCGAAGACTGGAATGCCTTGCGCGCCGCGAACGATTTCCAGGGTTTGCTGGTGGGCAATGGCGCCAGCCGCGCGGTGTGGGATGACTTCGGCTATGACTCGCTGTTCGAGAACGCCCGTACGGTCGAAGAGAAACCGCTGAGCCCATCGGAACTGGCGGTGTTCGACGCGCTGCAAACCCGCAGCTTCGAACAAGTGCTGGGCGCCCTGAAAACCACCAGCCGGGTCAACAAGGCGCTGGCGGTCAGTTCGGCGGCGCCGCGCAATCGCTATTACGCAATCAAGGAAGCGCTGATCAACACCGTGCACGCGGTGCACATCCCGTGGCGGCTGGTGCAGCCTTCGACACTGACGGTGCTCAATGCTGAACTGGCGCGCTATCGCACGGTGTTCACCACCAACTACGACCTGCTCAATTACTGGGCGCTGCAGCACCCGGGCGAGGCCATCGACGACCTGTTCAACGGCGCAGACAGGAGTTTCGATCTGAGCCAGAGCGCCACCGACAAACCGCGTCTGCTTTACCTGCACGGTGGTCTGCATCTGGTGCGCAATCAGGACGGCACCGCGCGCAAACTGACCTCGACCGAAGGCACCCTGCTCGGCAGTTTCGCCATCAACAACACGATCAAGACGCTGGACGACGTGCCGCTGTTCGTCACCGAAGGGCCGAGCGCCGACAAGCTCAAGACCATCCGCAGCTCGGATTATCTGTCGTTCTGCTACGAGCAGTTACTGGCCCATGGCGACAGCCTGTGCATCTTCGGCCATGCGCTGGGCGAGCAGGATGCGCATCTGGTGCGGGCGTTGCGCCTGGCCAGACCGAAGTGCGTGGCGATCTCGATTTACCCGCGCAGTGCCGCGTTCATCCAGCATCAGAAGCGTCACTTCGCCAAGGTGTTTGAAGGTACCGGAGTTGAGTTGCGGTTTTTTGATGCCAAGAGCCATGCCCTGGGCGATCCGCAGTTGTCGGTACCGGTCGAGGTTTGATATTGGCCGGGCTGACGCCTTCGCGAGCAGGCTCGCTCCCACAATGGAATGCGGTCACCTGTGGGAGCGAGCCTGCTCGCGAAGACGGCCTGTCAGCCAATACAAAAGGTGACTGGAACACCGCTTTCGCGAGCAGGCTCGCTCCCACAGGTTGATGTCGGATTTCAGAGGACAGGCAGGGTCTTGTCCTTGATGGTTTTCGTCGGGCCGTTGGCCTTGACGCTGGCGATGCCCTTGTCACACGCGCCATCCGATGAGTACGACTCGCTGCTGCCGATGACCTGGTGATTGGCCGCCTTGAGGTTGAAGTACGGGTGGCCGTCCTTGGTCGATTTTTTCTCGTAACGCTCGTCATGCGGGCTGTTGGCCTGCACCGAGGCGATGCCGCCGTCGGCGCCGGCGCGGGTGCTGTAGAGCTCGCTGGTCAGAATCGTTTCGGCGTTCGCTGCTTTCAACACGAACCTGAATTGGCCGTTGCTGCTTTTGCTCACTTCGTACCATCCGGACATGTCTGTTTCTCCTGGGGGCGATTGAGAGATTTCGCGCTTCAGAGTAAAGACCAGCAGCCGCGGTCTGTCGCCTGCCTCGACTACAAGGTGATTTTCGTACCGAGCAGACCGAGGAAACCGGCCAGCCATTGCGGATGCGCCGGCCACGCCGGAGCGCTGGCCAGATTGCCCTGAACATGGCCATCGGTGACCGGAATGTCGATGTAGGTGCCGCCCGCCAGACGTACTTCCGGGGCGCAGGCCGGATACGCGCTGCACTCACGCCCCTCGAGCACACCCGCCGCCGCGAGCAGTTGCGCGCCATGGCAGACCGCTGCGATGGGCTTGCCGGCGTTGTCGAACGCGCGCACCAGTTCGAGGACTTTGTCGTTCAGCCGCAGGTATTCCGGCGCACGACCGCCGGGGATCAGCAGCGCGTCGTAATCGGCTTCGCTGGCCTTGGCGAAGTCGAAATTGAGTGCGAACAAGTGACCGGGTTTTTCGCTGTAAGTCTGATCACCTTCAAAATCATGAATCGCAGTGCGCACGGTGCTGCCGGCGGGCTTGTCCGGGCACACGGCGTGGACCGTGTGGCCGACCATCTGCAGGGCCTGGAACGGCACCATCACTTCGTAATCTTCGACGTAATCGCCGACCAGCATCAGAATCTTTTTCGCGGCCATGGGAATACTCCTCGGGGAAAGGTCTGGGGAGTATTCAAGGTAGACCCAAATTGAGCTGCAAGCTGCAAGCTGCAAGCTGCAAGCTGCAAGCTGCAAGCTGCAAGAAAAAGCAGGATCACCCAAATCAGGCACACCAGCGTCATGCTTCAACTTGCAGCTTGCCGCTTGAAGCTTGCAGCTGCCTGTTAAGGCATATAGCCGTCAGCGCGCAGCAGTGTTTCCAGGCAGTGTTCGCTGATGTGGTAGAACGCCTTGAGCTCTGCGATCTTCGCCAACAACTGCGTCGGATCGACCGGTTCGGCGCGTTTCACCGCGAGAATCATCTTGTTCTTGTTGGTGTGTTCCAGCGAGATGAACTCGAACACCTTGGTATCGTAACCACAGGCTTCGAGGAACAGTGCACGCAAGCTGTCGGTGACCATTTCCGCTTGTTGGCCGAGGTGCAAGCCGTATTGCAGCATCGGCTTGAGCAGCGCCGGGCTCTGGATCTGCAGGCGGATCTGTTTATGACAGCAGGGCGAGCACATGATGATCGACGCGCCCGAGCGGATGCCGGTGTGAATCGCGTAATCAGTGGCGATGTCGCACGCATGCAGGGCGATCATCACGTCCAGCTCACTTGGCGCCACTGTGCGCACGTCACCGCACTTGAATACCAGCCCCGGATGCTCGAGCTTGGCCGCTGCGGCGTTGCACAGGTTGACCATTTCTTCGCGCAGCTCGACGCCGGTGACTTCGCCCTCGGCCTTCAGCGTATTGCGCAGGTAGTCGTGAATGGCGAACGTCAGGTAGCCCTTGCCCGAACCGAAATCGGCGACCCGCACCGGTTTGTCCAGCGCCAGCGGCGACGAGGTCAGGGCATGGCTGAACACTTCGATGAACTTGTTGATCTGCTTCCACTTGCGCGACATCGCCGGGATCAGCTCGTGTTGCGCATTGGTCACGCCCAGATCCTTGAGGAACGGGCGGCTCAGTTCAAGGAAACGGTTTTTCTCGCGGTTGTGCTCGGCGGACGGCGCTTCACGCAATTGCTGGGGCTTGCTCTTGAACAGCGAACTCTTGCCCTTTTTGCTGTATTCCAGCTGCGCTTCGTCGCTCAGCGCCAATAAATGCGCATTTTTGAACGAGGTCGGCAGCAGCCCGCCGATCAGCGTCACGCCCTCGTCAAGCGGCAGGTTCTTGGTGATGTCGCGGGTCTTGTAGCGATAAACGAATGACAGGCACGGCTGCGCCTTGACCGTCACCGGTTTGATGATGACCCGTTGCAGATCCGCCTCATCACCGACGTATTTGGCCAATACCAGTTTGATGAAACCGCTGTCGTCGAGGCTGGTTTGCAGCAGCTCGATGAACTGGTCGTGGTGATCGGCGGCCGGTTTGGCGGACGGCGCGGAAGAAGCGGAAACGGACATGGACAAGCGGCCTCGGACGGGCGGAATCAGGAATGGCGGGTATTTTAGGGGGGATGGGGGTTGGGGACACCCTCTTATTTACCCAACGGTTCAGAAGCCCCTCACCCCAGCCCTCTCCCGGCGGGAGAGGGGGCCGATCGCGCTGTTCTCCAGAACTACGCCGACCTGAAAAAACGAGCCGAACTCAGGTTCTCAATCCATAGTCGACTCGGACGTTCAGGTCGGTGTCGAGCAAAGGACACCTCGGTCGGCTCCCTCTCCCTCCGGGAGAGGGCTGGGGTGAGGGTCTGGGGCTCAAGTGAAAAGCCATATCAGCCCAACACCACCAACCGATTCGGCAACTCGTTCCTGACCTGCGTCACCGGCACATGCACCTTCAACAACTCGCCACACGCCTCCACGCACGTGACAAACCCTTCCAGCGTGCGCCCCTGCCTGACCTGCTCGGTAAACGTTGCAACAATGGCATCCCAGTTGCTGTTATCCAGCCGTTTGGAGATCCCCTCATCCACCAGAATCTCCACATAGCGCTCAGCCTCGCAGACAAAAATCAGCACGCCGGTGCTGCCCACGGTGTGGTGCAGGTTCTGTTCGAGAAACTGCCGCCGCGCCAGGTTGGAGGCGCGCCAGTGGCGCACGCGGCGCGGCACCAGATGAGTGGTGATTTTCGGCAGACGAAACAGCAGGCACAGGACGATGAACATGCCCCATTGCACCAGCAGCAGGCTGCGCAGGGTCAGCCAGCCCGTGAGGTAGTGGACGATGCCCGGCAACACCAGCGCCAGCAGACTGGCCCAGAGCAGCGGGATGTACGCGTAATCGTCGGCGCGGGCAGCGAGCACCGTGACCAGTTCGGCGTCGGTGTCGCGTTCGACCCGGGCGATGGCCTCGGCGACTTTGCGTTGTTCGTGTTCAGTCAGTAGTGCCATGTCGAAAAGTGCCTGCTCATTATTCTTTTGATCTCACCAGCCGCCGGACGAACCGCCGCCGCCGAAACTGCCCCCGCCACCGCTGAAGCCGCCACCGCCGCCGAATCCGCCGCCTCCGCCAAAGCCGCCCCCTCCTCCGGAGCCGCCCCGGCCGGCAGGCAGGATACCGAGCATCTGGCAGACAAACACCGTCAGGATGAACAACATCACCAGAAACATGAACAGCGCCGGGTGCCGCGAGATGAAATCATCCGCCGGGTCGCCGCTGGATTCGTACACGGTGGACGGCTCATCGAGCGGATTGCCACCGAGCACCACCAACATCGCCGCAACGCCATCGCTGATGCCTTTGCTGAAGTTGCCGGCCTTGAATGCCGGCGTGATGACCTGATGAATGATCACCGACGACTGCGCATCGGTCAGGCGATCCTCCAGGCCATAGCCGACTTCGATGCGCAGTTTGCGCTCGTCACGGGCGACGATCAGCAAGGCGCCGTTGTTCTTGTCCTTCTGGCCGATGCCCCAGTGCCGACCCAGTTGGACGCCGAAATCCTCGATGGTGGTGCCCTGCAGATCCGGCAGCGTGACCACCACCAATTGCTCGCCGGTGGCCTGCTCGTGCGCCTGCAATTGCTGGCTCAGTTGCGCGCGAATCGATGGCTCGAGCATCTGCGCCTGATCGACCACGCGCCCGCTCAGCGGCGGAAACGTCAATTCGGCCCGGGCGCTGACGGCGAACAGCCACAGCATCAGCACCAGGCCCAGTTTCAACACACGCATGGGCAACCTCGAATCAGAATTTCACTTCCGGGGCCTTCTCCGCGCCGGGCGTGGTGGCTTCGAAGGTTTCGCGCATCGGCAGATCGCTGTACATCACGCTGTGCCACAGGCGACCGGGGAAGGTGCGGATCTCGGTGTTGTATTTCTGCACCGCCAGGATGAAATCGCGGCGCGCCACGGCGATACGGTTTTCCGTGCCTTCGAGTTGCGATTGCAGGGCGAGGAAGTTCTGGTTGGCCTTCAGATCCGGGTAGCGCTCGGAGACCACCATCAAACGGCTCAATGCGCCGGTCAGTTGATCCTGTGCCTGCTGGAACTGCTTGAGTTTCTCGGGGTTGTCGAGGGTGCTGGCATCGACCTGAATCGAGGTGGCCTTGGCTCGCGCTTCAATCACTGCGGTCAGGGTTTCCTGTTCGTGGGCCGCGTAGCCCTTCACGGTTTCCACCAGATTGGGAATCAGGTCGGCACGGCGCTGGTACTGGTTCTGCACCTGGCCCCAGGCGGCTTTGGCCTGTTCGTCGAGTGTCGGGATATTGTTGATGCCGCACGCGGTCAACAGCGTGGCGAACACCAGCAACGTGGCGATCTGTAGCCGTGAACGGGAGGTTGAGCTGATATTCATTGCAGTGATGCTCCATGACACATTTGATTTAAAAACCGAGCGCTGGGCATTCCCGGCCAGCGGTTGGGGCATAATCGGCGCCGCCACTGGCATGCGACGGGTTAATCGGCTAAAAAGTGCCCTTCGCGTTCACATTGCCGCTGTCGGCCGCGGTTTCCCGGCTCAGGATTTTGCGCCGGTATCCGAACAACAATAGTCGCTCCCTACATTTTGGCTGGCCGGTGTTGCATCACCGTTTGGGCTCTAGAGAAAAAATTCATGAAGAAGCTGTGTTTGCTGGGTCTGTTCGTCAGCCTGGCCAGTCATCAGGTACTGGCCGCCACGACCCCGGTACCGTTGGAAAACAAGGACGCTTTCATCAGCAACCTGATGAAACAAATGACTCTCGACGAGAAGATCGGCCAGTTGCGCCTGATCAGCATCGGCCCGGAAATGCCCCGCGAGCTGATCCGCAAGGAAATTGCCGGCGGCAACATCGGCGGCACGTTCAACTCGATCACCCGCGCGGAAAACCGTCCGATGCAGGACGCGGCCATGCGCAGTCGCCTGAAGATTCCGATGTTTTTCGCGTACGACGTGATCCACGGTCACCGTACGATTTTCCCGATTCCGCTGGCCCTCGCGTCGAGCTGGGACATGGACGCCATCGGCCAGTCCGGTCGCGTTGCGGCTAAAGAAGCCGCCGCCGACAGCCTCGACATCACCTTCGCGCCGATGGTGGATATCTCCCGCGATCCGCGCTGGGGCCGCAGTTCCGAAGGTTTCGGCGAAGACACCTACCTGACCTCGCGCATCGCCAAAGTCATGGTCAAGGCCTATCAGGGCGAGACCCCGAGCGCCGCCGACAGCATCATGGCCAGCGTCAAGCACTTCGCCCTGTACGGCGCGGTCGAAGGCGGTCGCGACTACAACACCGTCGACATGAGCCCGGTGAAGATGTACCAGGATTATCTGCCGCCCTACCGCGCCGCGATCGATGCCGGCGCTGGCGGTGTAATGGTGGCGTTGAACTCGATCAACGGCATTCCGGCCACGGCCAACACCTGGCTGATGAATGATCTGCTGCGCAAGGACTGGGGCTTCAAAGGCCTGGCGGTCAGCGATCACGGCGCGATTTTCGAACTGATCAAGCACGGTGTCGCTCGCGACGGTCGCGAAGCGGCGAAGCTGGCGATCAAGGCCGGCATCGACATGAGCATGAACGACACCCTCTACGGCAAAGAACTGCCGGGGTTGCTCAAGTCTGGTGAGATCGAACAGAAAGACATCGACAACGCTGTGCGCGAAGTGCTCGCGGCCAAGTACGACATGGGCCTGTTCAAGGACCCGTACCTGCGCATCGGCAAGGCCGAGGATGATCCGGTCGACACCTACGCCGAGAGCCGCCTGCATCGCGCCGAGGCCCGCGAAGTCGCGCGTCGCAGTCTGGTGCTGCTGAAGAACCAGAACGAAACCCTGCCGCTGAAGAAAGACGCGAAAATCGCGCTGGTCGGTCCATTGGCGAAAGCGCCGATCGACATGATGGGCAGCTGGGCCGCCGCCGGGCGCCCGGCGCAATCGGTCACTTTGTTCGATGGCATGAATTCCGTGATCGGCGACAAGGCCAACCTGATCTACGCCCGTGGCGCCAACATCACGGGCGACAAGAAGGTCCTCGACTACCTGAACTTCCTCAACTTCGATGCCCCGGAAGTGGTCGATGACCCGCGCCCGGCCAACGTGCTGATCGATGAGGCGGTGAAAGCGGCGAAGGATGCTGACGTGATCGTCGCGGCAGTCGGCGAGTCCCGTGGCATGTCCCACGAATCCTCGAGCCGCACTGACCTGAACATCCCGCAAACCCAGCGCGAATTGATCCGCGCGCTGAAAGCCACTGGCAAGCCGTTGGTGCTGGTGTTGATGAACGGCCGTCCGCTGACGATTCTCGAAGAAAACCAGTCGGCCGATGCGATTCTGGAAACCTGGTTCAGCGGCACCGAGGGCGGCAACGCCATCGCCGACGTGCTGTTCGGCGACTACAACCCGTCGGGCAAACTGCCGGTGACGTTCCCGCGCTCCGTGGGCCAGATCCCTACCTACTACAACCATCTGAGCATCGGCCGGCCGTTCACTCCGGGCAAACCGGGCAACTACACCTCGCAGTATTTCGATGACACTACCGGCCCGCTGTTTCCGTTCGGTTACGGCCTGAGCTACACCACCTTCGCCCTGAGCGATATGGCGCTGTCATCGACCACCCTGAACGCCAGCGGCAAGCTCGACGCCAGCGTCATGGTCAAGAACACCGGCAAACGTGACGGCGAAACCGTGGTGCAGTTGTACATCCAGGACGTCACCGGTTCGATGATCCGCCCGGTGAAAGAACTGAAGAACTTCCAGAAGATCATGCTCAAGGCCGGCGAACAGAAAGTCGTGCACTTCACCATCGCCGAGGAAGACCTGAAGTTCTACAACGCCCAGCTCAAATACGCAGCCGAGCCCGGCAAGTTCAATGTGCAGATCGGCCTGGATTCGCAGGCGGTGACGCAGCAGAGCTTTGAATTGCTGTAACAGCAGCAACACTGCAAAACACTGTGGGAGCGAGCCTGCTCGCGAAAGCGATCATTCAGACAAAAAATTGCTGAATGACACACCGCTTTCGCGAGCAGGCTCGCTCCCACATTGGATTCAGGGTATTCAAAATCGTGGTTATCCGCGTCTATCGAGAATATTCACCACCAACCGATCCACCCAGCCCCACACCCGCTGCTTGACCCGCCGCCACAACGGTCGGCGCTGCCATTCCTCCAGGCTCACCAGCTGACTCAAGCCGAAGTCCTTCACAAAGCTCGCCTCCACCGCTGCCGTCAACGCCGGGTCCAGCGCCTCCAGATTCGCCTCCAGATTGAAACGCAGATTCCAGTGATCGAAGTTGCACGAACCGATGCTTACCCATTCGTCCACCAGTACCATTTTCAGGTGCAGGAAGCACGGCTGGTACTCGAAGATCTGCACCCCGGCCTTGAGCAGGCGCGGGTAGTAGCGATGCCCGGCGTAGCGCACTGACGGGTGATCGGTGCGCGGCCCGGTCAGCAACAGCCGCACATCAACACCGCGCGACGCAGCCTTGCGCAGGGAGCGGCGGATTTTCCAGGTCGGCAGAAAGTACGGCGTGGCCATCCAGATGCGTTTTTGCCCGCTGTTCAGCGCGCGAAACAGCGATTGCAGAATGTCGCGGTGCTGGCGGGCGTCAGCGTAGGCTACGCGGCCCATGCCTTCGCCCTTGTCCGGCACGCGCGGCAAACGTGGCAAACCGAAATGCGCGGCCGGGCGCCAGGCGCGGCGGTAACGGTTGGCGATCCACTGCCGATCGAAGAGCAATTGCCAATCGATCACCAACGGGCCGCTGATCTCGACCATCACTTCGTGCCACTCGCTGACATCATGGCCCGGCGTCCAGAATTCATCGGTCACGCCGGTGCCGCCGACCACGGCCAGGCATTGGTCGACCAGCAGCAATTTGCGGTGGTCACGATAGAAATTGCCGACCCAGCGCCGCCAGCTCAGGCGATTGTAGAAACGCAGCTCGACCCCGGCCTGAGTCAGGCGCTGGCGCAGATGCAGCGTAAACGCGAGGCTGCCGTAATCATCGAACAGGCAACGCACGCGCACGCCGCGTTCGGCCGCCGCGACCAGTGCCTGGACGATGGCTTCGGCGCAGGCGCCGGCCTCGACCAGGTACAGCTCCAGTTCGATCTGCTCTGTAGCTCCAGCGATGTGCTCGAGCATGCGCGGAAAGAACTGCGGGCCGTCGATCAACAGTTCGAAACGGTTGCCGTCACGCCAGGGGAACACCGCACCGCGCATGTCAGCGCGCCGTGAAAATCAGCACCGCACCCACCGGCACCGACAGACTGATGGCCGACAGATCGGCGAGTTTGCGCAGGTTTTCCAGGCCCGGCGCCAGATCGAAATCCTCGGCGTTGATCACCAGCGGCTCCAGTGTCACCACCTGAAAGCGCCGATCATCCAGACGCGTGGCGAGCAACTCGGCCGAGTATTCGTGCTGCTTGCCGTGCAGGCTGACGGTCAGCGGCAGGCGCAACTCCAGCTGCGCGCCGGGGGCCAGATCGTTGATCGGGCGCAGGTCGATCTGGGTGGTGATGGTGGCTGCAGGGAATTGCTCGATCTGGAACAGCTCCTTGCGCATGCGCTCATCGCGCAGCGGAATGCCGCTGTTGATCGATTCGAGCTCGACTTCGACCTCGGCGCGACCGTTGGGGTCGACCTTGCCGTGCAGCACCAGAAAGCGCTGCACTTCCGACACGCTGGCATTTTTGGTGCTGACGAACGACAGCCGCGACGACTCGCCGTCCAGGTACCAATTGGCCTGGGCCGGCAGCGCAGCGGCGGTCAACAGCAGACTGGCGAAGGTTGTATAGAGGGAGCGGTTGAACATTGAACACTCGTGGGGGCGATAAACCTGCACGAACCTTAACCGCCCGCCAAGTTATTGCAAGCCCTGTGGGAGCGAGCCTGCTCGCGAATGCAATGCTCGCCGCACAGCATGTATTGCGGCTTGCGACGATTTCGCGAGCAGGCTCGCTCCCACCGGGGAGACCAGATAATTCAGGGATTCAGGCGACAGCCCTGGCGTTCGCTCAGCCATTGCGCGCTGTTACTGCGGCCCAAGCCGCTGACGGTGATGGTTTTGCTCGAAGGGTCATCGGTAAAACCGCTGGTTGGCAGCCATTGCTTGACATAGCCACGGCAATACCCGGCGTCGTTGTTCATCACATAACGACACGAGCAATATTCCTTGGCGGTGTAGGCGCTGATGATGTCCGGGAAAACCCAGAGGTTTTCCCGTTCATACCAACCCCAACCGAGCAGCACGACCAACAGCAACAATAGAAAGCGCTTCATGGCCGCACCGCCTGCAACACGCGTTTGAGCAACTCGTTGTGCTGGTAGCTGCCATCACGATCATCGCCGTAACGCACGATCACCAGTTTCTCGCTGGGCATCACATACAGCGCCTGGCCCCAGTGGCCGAGGGCGGCGAAGGTGTCGGGTGGTGCGTCGGGCCACGGCGACGTCGCACCATCGACAGGCCGATTGAGCCACCAATGGCCGCCGGGCACGGCTTCGTCCTGCTGCGCCTTGTAGCCGGCAAAGGGCTTGAGATTGAATGCCACCCAATCCTCGGGCAGCAACTGCCGATCGTTCCAGCGCCCGCCCCGCGCCATCAACAGACCGACCCGCGCCAGATCCCGCGCGGTGAGATAGGCATAGGACGAGGCGACAAAGGTGCCGCTGGCATCGCTCTCCCACACGGCGTGACGAATGCCCAACGGCTCGAACAATGCTGTCCACGGATAGTCGGCATAACGTGCTGGGTCGACCATGGTTTTCAGGGCAGCGGCGAGTAGATTGCTGTCACCGCTGGAATAACGAAAAGCCTGACCCGCTGGGGCGTAACTGTCGTGTGCGGCGGTGAACGCGGCCATGTCGCGATGGCCGCGGGTGTAGAGCATCGCCACCACCGAAGATTTCAGCGGCGCGTATTCGTAGTCCTCCTGCCAATCCAGACCGGAGGCCCAGTTCAGCAGATGGCCGAGGGTGATCGCCGGGTGTTTGTCCAGCGTCGGGTAGAACTTCAGCGCTGGATCATCGAGTTTGAACCGGCCTTCGCCGTGAGCCACACCGAGGACCGTCGCCAGCAGGCTTTTGCTGATCGACCAGGTCAGATGCGGGGTCTGTTCGGTGGTCGGGGCGGCGTAGCGTTCGTAGATGATCTGGCCGTCGTGGATGATCAGCAAGGCGTCGGTGCGGATGCCCTGGCGGGTGACGTCGTTGCGGGGCGCGAAGGCGTAGTTTTCCAGTGCTTCGACGGCCGGGCCGCTGACTGGCGAGCCGATTGGCCATTGCTCATTCGGCCATTGTTCGGCTCGGACGGTGAGGCTGATCAGCAGCAGGAACAGGGACAGGCCTTTGAACATGGTTGAGGCTCTGGGATCGGTCTGTTGAGATTAGGTGCGGTTGATGACAGATGTGTGGTGTTCTTGAGGCCGCTTTCGCGAGCAGGCTCGCTCCCACGTTTCGACTGACAACACACGATCTTTCTGTGGGAGCGAGCCTGCTCGCGAAGGGGCCGCTCAGGTCACCGCCAGAGCCTTGGCCAACCGCTTCACCCTCGCCCCCGCCGCCAACTGCATCACGCCCTTGTCCCGCTGCCACATCTGCGCCCATTCCACCGGGCCATCCGCCAGCGCCTGATCAACCTCCCCCGCCAGCGCTTCAAACTGCGCAAACAATCCGCCCAGCACTACATGCCCGGGCGAATTGTTCGGCGCTTGCCGGCTGGCCTCGGCGCACCCGGCCAGCAGCGCCAGCAAACGCAATTGCAGGGCCTGCGGCCAGTCGCTGTCCTGGCCGACGCCGTACAACCACGCGGTCATGGCGCAGAGCACGTAGACATCTTCAAGACTGCGAAACGGTTTGACGTAGGCGTCCCAGCCGTCGCCGGCGAGCAGTTCGCACAGGGCGCCGTCCAGATGCAGGCGGCCGTGGCTGATGTCCGGCATCAACGGCAACGCCGGCAGTTTTTCCACCTTCACGCCGGGCTCGCCGGGATACACCACCGCCAGACTCAGGCGCGGTGTTTCGCCAGGCTCCTCACTGCGCGCAGCCACCAATAACCAGTCGGCGGCGTCGCCGGCGGTGACGAAATCCTTGCGCCCGCTCAGGCGCAAATCTTTCAGCCGCGTTTGCATATCGGCCGGGCGCAGGCTGCGTTGTTCGGTCGCGCACAAGGCGCCAAGGCTCGGCGGCGCGCTCGGCCACAACATGCGCAGCGCCGCCTGATAACCCACCAGAAACGCCAGTCCCGGCGTCGCCATTCGCCGCCCGCCAGCCACCGCCAATTCGAACGGCGTGACGTTGCCGAGCGCCTGCAACAACGTTGCAAAGCCCTCGGCCAGATCAGCAGCAGCGGGCAAGCGTTCACGGCGGTGCAACAGATCTGTCCAGGGCATGGGCGCCTCCTTGTGGGCTGTCATATAAGCATCACCGAACGTTCATGGCGATGACACCGGGGCTACATAGCCTGACTTTGCACAACACGGCTGCATAAAGAAAGTCGATCGGCTGCAACCCACGACGGGTTAAAGGCCCGTACGGAGATTCACATGACGCAAATCGCCCGCATCAGCGACACCGGCAATGAACGCCGCCTGCAAGCCGAACGCCTGATCGGCGCCGAAGCCTTGCAGCAAGCCCAGGCCCTGCGCTTCGCCGTCTTCAGCGGCGAATTCAACGCCAAACTGAAAGGCGCCGAACTGGGTCTGGACATGGATGATTATGATGTTCACTGCAGCCACATCGGCGTGCGTGATCTGAACACCGGGCGCCTGGTCGCCACCACGCGTCTGCTCGATCACACCGCCGCCAGCAGCCTCGGCAAGTTCTACAGTGAAGAAGAATTCAGCCTGCACGGCCTCGCCCACCTGCAAGGCCCGATCCTGGAAATCGGCCGCACCTGCGTCGATCCGGCGTACCGCAACGGCGGCACCATCGCCGTGCTCTGGGGCGAATTGGCCGAAGTGCTCAATCAGGGCGGCTACAGCTATCTGATGGGTTGCGCGAGCATTCCGATGCAGGACGGCGGCATTCAGGCCCACGCGATCATGCAGCGTCTGCGCGAGCGTTACCTGTGCACCGAACACCTGCGCGCCGAGCCGAAAAATCCGCTGCCGACGCTGGATATCCCGTCCAACGTCATCGCCGAAATGCCGCCGCTGCTCAAGGCCTACATGCGCCTCGGGGCGAAGATCTGCGGCGAGCCGTGCTGGGACGAAGACTTCCAGGTGGCCGACGTGTTCATCCTGCTCAAGCGCGACGAACTCTGCCCGCGCTACGCCAAACACTTCAAGGCGGCGGTGTGATGAGCCGGCTGCGGGTGTACGCGCGAATCGCGCGAGTGCTGCTGGTGGTGACGCTGGGGCTGACCATGGCCAGCGTGTTCGGCGTGTTCGAACGCATCGGTCTGGCGCACTCGATGGAGCGGCGGCAGCGCTGGTCGCGCTTCTTCATGGCGCGGCTGAGCAATGCCCTGCCGTTTCGCGTGAGCGTGCATGGCGAGCTGCCAAAACAGCCAATGCTGTGGGTCAGCAATCACGTGTCGTGGACCGACATTCCGCTGCTGGGCATGCTCACGCCGCTGTCGTTTCTGTCCAAGGCCGAAGTGCGCACCTGGCCGGTGGCCGGCTGGCTCGCGGCCAAGGCCGGCAGCCTGTTCATCCGCCGTGGTTCGGGCGACAGCCAGTTGATCCGCAAGCAGATGACCCGCCATCTGCAAACCGAACACGCGCTGCTGATGTTCCCCGAAGGCACCACCACCGATGGCCGTTCGCTGCGCACCTTTCATGGTCGCCTGCTGTCGGCGGCGATCGATTCCGAGGTGATGCTGCAACCGGTGGCGATCCGTTATCTGCGTGACGGCGAAATCGACACGCTCGCACCGTTCATTGGTGACGATGACCTGCTCTCGCACCTGATGCGCCTGTTCAGCAACGACTGCGGCGATGTCGAGGTGCATCTGCTCAAGCCGATTGCCTGTCAGGGCCGCGAGCGCGCGGCGCTGGCGTTCGAAGCGCAGCAGGCGGTGCAGAAGGTGTTGTTTGGTGAGGTGGCGAAACCCGAACCGCGTCGCGCAGGCGAACTAATCGCGGCCTGAAAAAACACTTATCCCCTGTGGGAGCGAGCCTGCTCGCGAAGGCGCCGTGTCATTCAGCATCTATATTGGCTGAGGCACCGCCTTCGCGAGCAGGCTCGCTCCCACATTCAGATCTTCAGCGGATCAGAGTTTTGCGCAAAATCCTGCAGTTGCGGATAAAACAGGCTGAAGTCTTCACTCAGCGGCTCATACAACCGCCGCAACTCCGCCATCGCCCCGGCCAATTCCTCGGGTCTGGTCAGCCGCCGCGAGATCCCGCGCAGCACCTGCTCCAGCACCTCGAATTCGCGATACGAGCCCAGCCAGTCGTTAGCGACCATGTGCGGGGCGATCTTCGCCAGCCGTTCCGGCAGTTGCCGTTCGCGGGACAGCACGTGATAGACGTCTGCGGTGAACTGCTCCAGCGGTCGGTCGGCATACAGCGTCCAGTCCCGCGCCAGGCAATGGTCGAAAAACACATCGAGGACGATTCCGGCATAGCGCCGCCGCGTTTCGCTGAAGCGGCCCAAAGCAATGTCGACCAGTGGATGGCGATCGGTGAAGACGTCGATGCGCCGATGCAGCGCAATCGCCGCCTCCACTTCCGGGTCGAACTGGCCTTGCAGCCGACCTTTGACGAAGTCGCCATACAGGCTGCCGAGTAACTGACCGGGGCGCTGGCCGCCGAGATGCAAATGCGCGAGATAGTTCATGGGCGCAGCTTAGCACCGCGCTCGCTCCTCCAGCACCCTCGTATCGTTATAACCCGATATAGCGATTTACGCGTTCGTCAGACCGAATTCATATTGGTATATCGCGATCCAACGATTTAAAGTTCGCTCCATCGCGATATATCGCTACTGCCACCACGAGCCCAAGCCATGAACCTCGACCTCGACGAAATAATAAAAGCCCTGGCGCACCCAGTACGGCGAGACATCCTCAACTGGCTGAAAGACCCGAAAGGCGAATTCCCCGAGCAGTTGCACAACCATGAATACGGTATTTGCGCCGGGCAGATCGATCAGCGTTGCGGCCTGTCGCAATCGACCGTGTCGGCACACCTGGCGACGTTGCAACGGGCCGGGCTGATCAGCAGCCAGAAGGCCGGGCAGTGGCATTTCTTCAAACGTAACGAGGACGTCATCCAGGCGTTTCTCAGCACCCTCAGTAAAGAGCTCTGACCCTTAACGTCAGCCAGCCGACAAGGAAACCTGCATGCCCCTTTCGCTTCTCATCCTCGCCCTGAGCGCCTTCGCCATCGGCACCACCGAGTTCGTCATCATGGGCCTGCTGCCCGACGTGGCGGCGGATCTCGGTGTGTCGATTCCCGGCGCCGGCTGGCTGGTCACCGGTTACGCCCTGGGCGTGGCCATCGGTGCACCGTTCATGGCACTGGCCACCGCGAAGCTGCCGCGCAAGGCCGCGCTGGTGGCGTTGATGGGCATCTTTATTGTCGGCAACCTGCTCTGCGCCATCGCCAGCGACTACAACGTGCTGATGTTTGCCCGGGTAGTCACCGCTTTGTGCCACGGTGCATTCTTCGGCATCGGTTCGGTGGTGGCGGCCAATCTGGTCGCGCCGAACAAACGTGCCTCGGCGGTCGCCCTGATGTTCACCGGTCTGACCCTGGCCAACGTGCTCGGCGTACCGCTGGGCACCGCATTGGGTCAGGAAGCCGGCTGGCGTTCGACCTTCTGGGCGGTGACCGTCATCGGTGTGATCGCGCTGATCGGCCTGATCCGCTTCCTGCCGGCCAAGCGTGACGAAGAGAAACTCGACATGCGCGCCGAACTGGCCGCCCTCAAAGGTGCCGGCATCTGGCTGTCGCTGAGCATGACCGCGCTGTTCGCCGCCTCGGTTTTCACCCTGTTCACCTACGTCGCCCCACTGCTCGGTGAAGTCACCGGTGTGTCGCCGCGTGGGGTGACCTGGACACTGATGCTCATCGGCCTCGGTCTGACGGTCGGCAACATCATCGGCGGCAAACTCGCCGACAAAGGCATGGCCGCCACGCTGATCGGCGTGTTCATCGCCATGGCCGTGGTGTCCACGGTGCTGAGCTGGACCAGCGTCGCGCTGATCCCGACTGAAATCACTCTGTTCCTCTGGGCCACCGCGTGTTTCGCCGCTGTGCCGGCGCTGCAAGTCAACGTGGTGACCTTCGGCAAGGCTGCGCCGAACCTGGTTTCGACCCTGAACATCGGCGCCTTCAACGTTGGCAACGCCCTCGGCGCCTGGGTCGGCGGCAGCGTCATCGCCCACGGCTACGGCCTGACCAGCGTGCCACTGGCTGCCGCCGCGTTGGCCGTGCTTGCCCTGCTGGTGACCCTGATTACTTTCCGCCAGAACGGCAACGCCGAGCTGGCACCTGCATCCAACTGATCAACTTCCTTAATTAAAGAGAGACTTTTAGACATGGCGACTATTTTTGACCCGATCAAACTCGGCGACATCGAGCTGAACAACCGCATCATCATGGCCCCGCTGACCCGCTGCCGCGCCGACGAAGGTCGTGTGCCGAACGCGCTGATGGCCGAATACTACGTACAACGCGCCTCGGCCGGCCTGATCCTCAGCGAAGCCACTTCGGTAACTCCGATGGGCGTCGGCTACCCGGACACCCCGGGCATCTGGTCCAACGATCAGGTGCGTGGCTGGGCCAACGTGACCAAGGCGATTCACGGCGCCGGCGGCAAGATCTTCCTGCAACTGTGGCACGTTGGCCGCATTTCTCACCCTTCGTACCTGAACGGTGAAGCACCGGTTGCGCCAAGCGCCATTCAGCCAAAGGGCCACGTCAGCCTGGTGCGCCCACTGGCCGACTACCCAACCCCGCGCGCCCTGGAAACCGCTGAAATCGCCGACATCGTCGACGCCTACCGCACCGGCGCCGAGAACGCCAAGGCCGCCGGTTTCGACGGCGTGGAAATCCACGGCGCCAACGGTTACCTGCTCGACCAGTTCCTGCAAAGCAGCACCAACCAGCGCACCGACCAGTACGGCGGCTCGCTGGAAAACCGTGCGCGCCTGCTGCTGGAAGTGACCGACGCCGCGATCGAAGTCTGGGGCGCTGGTCGCGTTGGTGTGCACCTGGCACCGCGTGCCGATTCCCACGACATGGGTGATGACAACCTCGCCGAAACCTTCACCTACGTCGCCCGTGAACTGGGCAAGCGTGGCATCGCGTTCATCTGCTCGCGCGAAAAAGAAGGCGCAGACAGCCTCGGTCCGCGACTGAAAGAAGCGTTCGGTGGCCCATACATTGCCAACGAGAAGTTCACCAAGGAAAGCGCCAACGAGTGGCTGGCCAGCGGCAAGGCAGACGCGGTCGCTTTCGGCGTGCCGTTCATTGCCAACCCAGACCTGCCGGCACGTTTGCAGGCCGATGCGCCGTTGAACGAACCGCATCCGGAGACTTTCTACGGCAAGGGTCCGGTCGGTTATATCGACTATCCGACCTTGTAATCACGCTGTAGCGCAGAAATGAAAAAGCCCCGGACTTGTGAGAGTCCGGGGCTTTTTGTTGTTCGGCTTCAGACTTGTTGCGTGGCACCCGACGTAGCCCCTCACCCCAGCCCTCTCCCGAGGGAGAGGGAGCCGATTTGCAGAGCTTTCAGAACCCGAGTTCGGCGGGAAATTTCAGGTCGGCGTCACTCGAAAGATCAGCTCGGTCGGTCCCCTCTCCCTCTGGGAGAGGGCTAGGGTGAGGGGCAAGCGGAGAAATACGGATTCACAAGAGCTACACAATTTCCCTACAAAATGCGTGGCTCGCTAGGTTTAAACTCCCCGCCGCAATAATCGGCCATAGCGGCTGATTGACATCCTGCCGGGCAATTGCGCATTTTGTTTCATTTGCGCAGGCTTGGGCTCAGGCGCAGCATGTCCAGCCCGGTGTCAACCCAGCGTTCAGCCTCGGCGTGCAATTCGAAGCTGTCCGGGGCCAGCAGCCAGCCGTACAGCAGGCCGTCGATGTAGGCATGAATGCTGATCGCCGCGCGGGCCGTGTCGAGATCTTCCGGCAACTGGCCGCGATTCACCGCATTACGCAAGGTCAGGCCGATGCGCAGATTGCAATCGAGACTGGCCGTCCGGCGCTGCTGGCGCAGATCGCACATTTCATCGGTGAACTCGCACTTATGAAACAGAATTTCGTTGATGCGCCGGGTTTTCGGGTCCAGTGCAACTTGATGAAACAAATGAATCAGCAACTGTCGCATGCAGCCCAGCGGGTCCGGTTCGTCTTCGCTTTCGCTGGCCTTGGCCAGTTCATCCAGCGGTTCGTGCAGGCTGTCGAGCATCGCCTGGACCAGATCGGCCTTGTTGCTGAAATGCCAGTAGATGGCGCCACGCGTCACGCCGGCGAGGGTCGCGATGTCCGCCAGGGTGGTGCGGGCAACCCCCCTTTCATAGAAGGCTTTCTCGGCCGCTTCCAGGATCTGGCTGCGGGTTTCCTGAGCTTCCTCTTTGGTACGACGGACCATGGCAGTAAAACCTCAAACAGGATGTTTCAGGGATGGCTGAATATCCGCTGAATAAAGAGGGGGCGATCTCTCGTGAATCGGCTCCCCGGCCTACAATTTCAAACCTTGCGACGACTTTTGTATCAGGGTGGGTACGCGGCGCAGGTGTTTACAAACAACCATGAACGTAAGTATATTACTTAGCAAGCTACTTATCCACCCGGTGCCCGATTTTTACTCTTTCACACTTCTTGTGCGCTTCTTGCGCGCCTGACCCGAGGATCTTCATGCAATTCAAGCCAGCTGTTACCGCTCTGGTCACTGCCGTCGCCCTGGCATCGCTGCTCAGCGGATGTAAAAAGGAAGAAGCGGCCCCAGCCGCTCCGCCTCCTCAGGTCGGCGTCGTCACCCTGCAACCACAAGCCTTTACCCTGACCTCGGAACTTCCGGGCCGCACCAGTGCGTTCCGCATCGCGGAAGTTCGCCCGCAGGTCAACGGCATCATTCTCAAGCGCCTGTTCAAGGAAGGTGCCGACGTCAAAGCCGGCCAGCAGCTGTATCAGATCGATCCGTCGGTCTATGAAGCTACGCTGAAAAGCGCCGAAGCCGAGCTGCGTTCGACCAAGTCGATTTCCGACCGCTACAAGCAACTGGTCGACGAACAAGCCGTGAGCCGTCAGGAATACGACACCGCACTGGCCAACCGCCTGCAATCGGAAGCATCGTTGCAGAGCGCGCAGATCAACGTGCGCTACACCAAGGTCTACGCGCCGATTTCCGGCCGTATCGGCCGTTCTTCGGTCACCGAAGGCGCACTGGTCAGCAATGGCCAGGCCGATGCAATGGCAGTGATTCAGCAGCTCGACCCGATCTACGTCGACGTGACCCAGTCGTCGGTGGAACTGCTGGAGCTGCGCCGCGAGCTGGAAAGCGGCCGTCTGCAGAAGGCCGGCGACAACGCCGCTGCGGTCAAGCTGACCCTGGAAGACGGCAGCCAGTACAAGCTCGACGGCAAGCTGGAATTCTCCGAAGTCTCGGTTGACCAGACCACCGGCTCGGTGACCCTGCGCGCAGTGTTCCCGAACCCCGATCACACCCTGCTGCCAGGCATGTTCGTTCACGCCCAGTTGCAGGCCGGCGTCAACAGCGCAGCGATCCTCGCGCCACAGCAGGGCGTGACCCGCGACCTCAAAGGCACCCCGACCGCACTGGTCGTCGGCGCCGACAACAAGGTCGAGCTGCGTCAGCTCAAGGCCAGCCGCACTGTCGGCAGCCAGTGGCTGATCGAAGACGGCCTGAGGGCCGGCGATCGTCTGATCACCGAAGGGCTGCAGTACGTCAAACCGGGCGTCGAGGTCAAAGCGACCGAAGCGACTAACGTCGGCACCAAGAACCCGGCCCCCGCACAGGCAGCTGACAAAGCCGCCGGCGGCAAAGGGGAGTAACCCATGTCAAAATTCTTCATCGACCGTCCGATTTTCGCCTGGGTAATTGCCCTGGTGATCATGCTGGTCGGGGCACTTTCGATCCTGAAATTGCCGATCAACCAATACCCGAGCATTGCGCCACCGGCCATTGCGATCCAGGTGACCTACCCGGGCGCGTCCGCACAAACCGTGCAGGACACCGTGGTACAGGTCATCGAGCAACAGCTCAACGGTATCGACAACCTGCGTTATGTGTCGTCGGAAAGTAACTCCGACGGCAGCATGACCATCACCGCGACCTTCGAGCAAGGCACCAACTCCGACACCGCGCAGGTCCAGGTCCAGAACAAGCTGAACCTGGCCACCCCGCTGCTGCCGCAGGAAGTGCAGCAACAGGGTATCCGCGTGACCAAGGCAGTGAAGAACTTCCTGCTGGTAATCGGCGTGGTGTCGCGTGACGGCAGCATGACCAAGGACGACCTGTCCAACTACATCGTGTCGAACATGCAGGACCCGATCTCGCGGACCGCCGGTGTCGGTGACTTCCAGGTCTTCGGTGCGCAGTACGCGATGCGGATCTGGCTCGACCCGGCCAAGTTGAACAACTTCAACCTGACCCCGGTCGACGTGAAGAATGCGATTGCCGCGCAGAACGTCCAGGTGTCGTCCGGTCAGCTCGGTGGCTTGCCTGCCGTGCAGGGCCAGCAACTGAACGCGACGATCATCGGCAAGACCCGTCTGCAGACTGCTGAGCAGTTCAAGGAAATCCTGCTCAAGGTCAACAAGGACGGATCGCAGGTTCGCCTCAAAGACGTGGCTGAAGTCGGCCTCGGCGGTGAGAACTACGCGATCAGTGCCCAGTTCAACGGCAGCCCGGCGTCCGGTCTGGCGGTGAAACTGGCCAACGGTGCCAATGCCCTCGATACGGCCAAAGCGCTGCGCAACACCATCGACAGCCTCAAGCCGTTCTTCCCGCAAGGCATGGAAGTGGTGTTCCCGTACGACACCACTCCGGTGGTGACCGAATCGATCAAAGGCGTGGTGCACACCCTGGTCGAAGCGATCGCACTGGTGTTCCTGGTGATGTTCCTGTTCCTGCAGAACTTCCGCGCCACCGTCATCACCACGATGACTGTGCCAGTGGTACTGCTCGGTACATTCGGCATCCTCGCCGCCGCCGGTTTCAGCATCAACACCCTGACCATGTTCGGCATGGTGCTGGCCATCGGTCTGCTGGTGGACGACGCCATCGTCGTGGTGGAAAACGTCGAGCGGGTGATGAGCGAAGAAGGCTTGTCACCGAAGGAAGCGACAAAGAAATCCATGGGCCAGATCCAGGGCGCACTGGTCGGTATCGCCCTCGTGCTCTCGGCGGTACTGCTGCCGATGGCATTCTTCAGCGGCTCCACCGGTGTGATCTACAAGCAGTTCTCGATCACCATCGTGTCGGCCATGGCCCTGTCGGTACTGGTTGCCCTGATCTTCACCCCGGCGCTGTGCGCGACCATGCTCAAGCCGATTCCGAAAGGCGAGCACGGTACCCCGAAGAAAGGTTTCTTCGGCTGGTTCAACCGCAATTTCGACCGTGGCGTACGCAGCTACGAGCGCGGCGTCGGCAACATGCTGACCCGCAAGGCGCCGTATCTGCTGGCGTATCTGCTGATCGTCGTGGGCATGATCTGGCTGTTCACCCGCATTCCGACCGCGTTCCTCCCGGAAGAAGACCAGGGCGTTCTGTTCGCCCAGGTGCAGACCCCGGCCGGTTCCAGTGCCCAGCGTACGCAAGTGGTCGTGGACGAAATGCGTGAGTACCTGCTGCGTCCGAACAAGGACGGCGGTGAGGCGGACGCGGTGGCTTCGGTGTTTACCGTGACCGGCTTCAACTTCGCCGGCCGTGGCCAGAGCTCGGGTATGGCGTTCATCATGCTCAAGCCGTGGGGCGAACGTAACGCCGACAACAGCGTGTTCAATCTCGCTGCGCGGGCCCAGCAACACTTCTTCAGCTTCCGCGACGCGATGGTGTTTGCCTTCGCCCCGCCAGCGGTTCTGGAATTGGGTAACGCCACCGGTTTCGACGTGTTCCTGCAGGACCGCGCCGGTATCGGTCACGAAAAACTGATGGAAGCGCGCAACCAGTTCCTCGGCATGGCGGCGCAAAGCAAGGTGCTGACCCAGGTGCGTCCGAACGGCCTGAACGACGAGCCGCAGTTCCAGCTGGAAATCGACGACGAGAAGGCCAGTGCCCTCGGCATCACCATCAGCGACATCAACAACACCCTGTCGATCGCGCTGGGCAGTAGCTACGTCAACGACTTCATCGACCGTGGTCGGGTGAAGAAAGTCTACGTGCAGGGCCAGCCGGACTCGCGCATGAGCCCGGAAGACCTGAAGAAGTGGTACGTGCGCAACGCCGAAGGCACCATGGTTCCGTTCTCCGCCTTCGCCAAGGGCGAGTGGGTCTACGGTTCGCCGAAGCTGGCGCGCTACAACGGTGTGGAAGCGGTCGAGGTCCTCGGGGCTCCGGCGCCGGGCTACTCCACCGGCGAAGCGATGGCTGAAGTCGAAGCGATTGCCAAGAAGCTGCCGTCCGGTGTCGGTATCTCCTGGACCGGTCTGTCCTACGAGGAACGTCTGTCCGGCTCGCAAGCACCGGCGCTTTATGCCCTGTCGCTGCTGATGGTGTTCCTGTGTCTGGCGGCGCTGTATGAAAGCTGGTCGATTCCGATCGCGGTCATGCTCGTGGTACCGCTAGGGATCATCGGTGCGCTGATGGCCACCAGCCTGCGCGGTCTGTCCAACGACGTGTACTTCCAGGTGGGTCTGTTGACGACCATCGGTCTGGCGGCTAAAAACGCCATTCTGATCGTCGAATTCGCCAAGGAACTGCATGAACAGGGACGCAGCCTGCGTGAAGCGGCAATCGAAGCCTGCCGCATGCGTCTGCGCCCGATCATCATGACCTCGCTGGCCTTCGTCCTCGGTGTGGTACCGCTGGCGATCTCCACCGGCGCCGGTTCAGGCAGTCAACATGCGATCGGTACCGGCGTGATTGGCGGTATGCTCACGGCCACGATCCTGGCGATCTTCTGGGTCCCACTGTTCTTCGTTACTGTGTCGTCCATCGGTCAGCGCAAAAAGACCGACCCGGATGAGACTACTGAAACTCCTAAAGAGGCTGGCCAATGAGCAAGTCGCTACTCTCCATCGCAGTCGCCGCCTTCGTGCTGAGCGGTTGCTCGCTGATACCTGACTATCAGCAGCCTGAGGCTCCGGTCGCAGGTCAGTACCCGCAGGGGCCGGCATATTCGCCGGCCCAGGCTCCGGCGCAAGCCGCTGCCGAACAGGGCTGGAAGCAGTTTTTCCATGACCCGGCCCTGCAACAGCTGATCCAGGTCGCCCTGGAAAACAACCGCGACCTGCGTGTCGCGGCGCTGAACATCGACGCTTACGCGGCGCAGTACCGCATCCAGCGCGCCGACCTGTTCCCGGCGGTGTCGGCCAATGCCGCCGGCAGCCGCCAGCGTCTGCCGGCCCGTGCCTCGCAGACCGGCGAGTCGATGATCAGCAGTTCGTATTCCGCCACCGTCGGCGTCAGCGCCTACGAACTCGACTTGTTCGGTCGGGTGCGCAGCCTGAGCGAGCAAGCGCTGCAACAGTACTTCGCTACTGAAGAAGCACGCCGCAGTACGCAGATCAGTCTGGTCGCCAACGTCGCCAATGCCTACCTGACCTGGCAGGCGGACAAGGAACTGCTCAAGCTGACGCAGGACACCCTCGGTGCCTTCGAAGAAAGCTACAAATTGACCAGCCGCAGCAACGAAGTCGGTGTGGCTTCGGCACTGGATCTGGCGCAGTCGCGCACTTCCGTGGAAAACGCCCGGGCACAACTGGCGCGTTATACCCGCCAGGTCGCGCAGGACGAAAACAGCCTGACCCTGCTGCTCGGCACCGGTATTCCGGCCAACCTGCAAACGGCCAAACCGCTGTCCGATGATCTGCTCAGCGACGTGCCGGCCGGTCTGCCTTCGGACCTGCTGCAACGTCGTCCGGACATCCTCCAGGCCGAGTACAACCTGAAGGCGGCCAACGCCAACATCGGTGCGGCCCGTGCAGCGTTCTTCCCGAGCATCAGCCTGACCGCCAACGCGGGCAGCCTGAGCCCGGATCTGTCCGGTCTGTTCAAGGGTGGCTCGGGGACGTGGCTGTTCCAGCCGCAGATCAACCTGCCGATCTTCAACGCCGGCAGCCTGCGCGCCAGCCTCGACTACGCCAAGATCCAGAAGGACATTGGCGTGGCGAACTACGAAAAGTCGATTCAAACGGCCTTCCAGGAAGTCGCCGACGGCCTCGCCGCCCGCCAGACCTACACCGAGCAGCTGCAAGCGCAGCGTGACTTCGTTCAGGCCAACCAGGATTACTACCGCCTGGCCGAACGTCGCTACCGCATCGGCGTCGACAGCAACCTGACCTTCCTCGATGCCCAGCGTCAGTTGTTCAGCGCACAACAAGCGCTGATCACCGACCGCCTCGCGCAGCTGACCAGTGCGGTCAACCTGTACAAGGCCTTGGGCGGTGGCTGGAATGCGCAGACCGCGCAGAACGAAGCGCTGAAAGAAGAAGCGCCGAAGATGAAGCTGTTCTGATCATCGGCTGACTACATCAAGCCCACCATTTCGGTGGGCTTTTTGTTGCCTGTCGCAAAGGTTTCGCGGCCGAACTGGCCTCTTCGCGAGCAGGCTCGCTCCCACAGGGGAACGCATTCCAGTTGTGGGAGCGAGCCTGCTCGCGAAGAGGACCTCACACTCACCACAAATCCGCATGAATCTTGCGTTCGATAACCGCCCAAAACCCGCTTTCAGCAATTGAACCCGAACACACAGGCCCTTCACCATTCGAACCAGAAAACCAATAACAACAAGGTTCGACACCATGCTCCAGCGCCCTGCCCCGCCCGGCTGACCGCCACCGCTGCATCTCCGATCTGCATCACGTTGCCTGCGCCGCATCCGCCGCGACAGCGCCGCCGTTCGCCCTAAAAAAACAAGAGAGACCCAAGTCCATGACAGTTTTCCCTGTGCCCTACGCATTGCCCGCTGTGATCGCCCTGGCCATCGCCGGTCTGGCACTGCCAGCCAGCGCCGAAGAAGCCGGCTTCATCGAAGGCGCCAAGGTCAACCTCAACCTGCGCAACTTCTATATCAACCGCAACTTCACCAACCCGACCAAGACTCAGGGCAAAGCTGAAGAGTGGACACAGAGCTTCATCCTCGACGCCAAATCCGGCTTCACCCAAGGCACCGTCGGTTTCGGCATGGACGTACTCGGGCTGTATTCGATCAAGCTCGATGGCGGTAAAGGCACGGGCGGTACGCAGTTGTTGCCGCTGGACCATGACGGGCGCCCGGCGGACAACTTCGGCCGCACCAACGTCGCATTCAAGGCCAGACTTTCGCAGACCGAAGTCAAGGTCGGCGAGTGGATGCCAGTGCTGCCGATTCTGCGTTCGGACGACGGTCGCTCGCTGCCGCAAACCTTCCGTGGCGGCCAGATAACCTCCAAGGAAATCGCCGGCCTGACCCTCTATGGCGGCCAGTTCCGCGCCAACAGCCCGCGCGACGACAGCAGCATGAGTGACATGTCGATGACCGGCAAAGCCGCGTTCACATCTGATCGTTTCAACTTCCAGGGCGGCGAATATCTGTTCAACGACAAGCGCACGCAGATCGGCCTGTGGAACGCGCAGCTCAAGGACATCTACAGCCAGCAGTACCTGAACGTGCTGCACAGCCAGCCGCTCGGCGACTGGACGCTGGGCGCCAACCTCGGCTTTTTCTACGGCAAGGAAGATGGCAGCGCGCGTGCCGGCGATCTGGACAACAAGACCTGGTACGGCATGTTTTCGGCCAAGTACGGCGGCAACACGTTCTACCTCGGCTTGCAAAAATTGACCGGCGACAGCGCCTGGATGCGGGTCAACGGCACCAGTGGCGGCACGCTGGCCAACGACAGCTACAACGCCAGTTATGACAACGCTCAGGAACGCTCCTGGCAGTTGCGCCACGACTACAACTTCGCCGCCATGGGCATCCCCGGTCTGACCCTGATGAACCGCTACATCAGCGGCGATAACGTGCACACCGGGACGATCACCGACGGCAAGGAATGGGGTCGCGAATCGGAACTGGGTTACACGGTGCAGAGCGGCACTTTGAAGGATCTGAACGTCAGATGGCGCAACTCGACCATGCGCCGCGACTTCAGCAACAACGAGTTCGATGAAAATCGCCTGATCGTCAGCTACCCGATCAGCCTTCTCTAACCACACATGCCCCACTGTGGGAGCGAGCCTGCTCGCGAAAGCGCTGCTTCAGTCGACATCTCTGTCGAATATGAAATGGCCTTCGCGAGCAGGCTCGCTCCCACATTTGATTCCCATCACAGATGCATGCCATTGGTCAGGCCATGTAGCGCTTTTGCGGGCGACAGTTACAGTGAGCAAACCTGAAGGACTCAGGTGCTCCAACCCTTCACGCTTCCGTTTCGTAGTCGGTCTCCAGCTGTGCACCAGGTTGTCATCGGAAGACACCATTTGATCACCGGAGGATCACCTCATGATCACGCGCCGCACCACTGCATCCGATTGGGACGCCAAGGCGTACCAACAGTTTTCCCGTCTCAGACAACGTCCGGTCAACGAATTGCTCGACCGTATCGAACTGCAAAATCCCCAACGCATTTACGATCTGGGCTGCGGCACCGGCATCGCTACGCAGTTGCTGGCCAAGCGTTGGCCGCGTGCGCGATTGCAGGGCATCGACAGCTCGGCGCAGATGCTCAACGAGGCCCGAAGCCTGCCGATCAAGGCCCTGTGGAAACAATCTGATCTGCTGGACTGGCAGCCTGAGCAACCGGCGGATCTGCTGTTCGCCGCCGCTGTGCTGCATTTTCTCGATCACCACGAAACCTTGCTGCCGCGCCTGCTTGGTTATTTGAATCCTGGCGGCTGCCTCGCAGCGCACATGCCGGATTGGCACGATGCGTTGTGGTATCGGTTGATGCTGCAAACGTTGGATGACGCCGGCCCCGGGGGCGCACCGTTGGGCACGCCGGAACTGCGCCGGCGCATGGCCGCGCGGCCGCTACTGACGCTGGAGGACTACTACCGTCTGCTCGCGCCAATGACCGCGTCGCTGGACATTTGGGAGACCGAACAACTGCAAGTGGTCAACGGCAAATCGCCGGTGTATGACTGGGTCAAGGTTTCGGCGCTAAGGCCAGTGATGCAGGCGCTGGATTCAGCGCAGCAGGCGCGATTCATCTATCACTACCTGATGCGGGTGCAGGCGCATTACCCGCAGGAGGCGGATGGGCATACGTTGTTTGCGTTCAAGCGGATATTTATTGTCGCCAGGGTTTGATTCGTTACGGCCGCTACCGCTTTCGCGAGCAGGCTCGCTCCCACAGGGATATGCATTCCAATGTGGGAGCGAGCCTGCTCGCGAAGGCGATGGCTCAGGCAACATCAATCGCGGGATTCGACTCCTAGTTCATCCCACACCGATTCGGCCAAATGAAACGTCGCGTTCGCCGCCGGGATGCCGCAGTAGATCGCGCTCTGCATGATCACTTCCTTGATTTCGCCACGGCTGACGCCGTTGTTGGCTGCCGCGCGCAGGTGCAGTTTCAGTTCGCCCTCGCGGTTCATGCCGATCAGCATGGCGATGGTGATCAGGCTGCGGGTATGACGGGGCAGGCCCGGGCGGGTCCAGATGTCGCCCCAGGCGTGGCGGGTGATCATCTCCTGGAATTCCGAGTTGAACTCGGTCAGCGCGGTCAGGCTGCGATCGACGTGGGCATCGCCCAGCACCGCGCGGCGTACCTGCATGCCTTCGTCGTAACGTTGTTTCTCGTCCACAAATTCTTCCTCACTGAGCCTGCAAAAACGCCAGCACACGGTCGCTGAAAGCGGCACCGGCCTGCACGTTGGACAAATGCGCCGCATGGAACTCGGCGTACTCGGCACCGCGCACGTGGTCGCGAATGAAGTGCCCGCCGGACGGCGGCGTCACCGCATCTTCGCTGCCGGCAATGACCAGCAACGGCACGTTGATCGAAGCCAGTTGTTCACGAAAATCAGCATCGCGCACGGCCGCGCAGTTGGCCGCATAGCCTTGTGGATTGGTTGCGGCAAGCATGTCGGTAATCTTCTTCGCCGCCTCGGGATGCGCTGCGGAAAAGTCCGGGGTAAACCAGCGCGCAATCGAGGCATCACGCAGCGCGACCATCGCCGCCGGGCCGTCGCGCAACACGGTTTCGATGCGTGGATTCCATACCGACGGATCGCCGATTTTCGCCGCCGTGTTGCACACGATCAGTTTGTGCAGACGATGGCCTGCGTTGATCCCCAGCCACTGACCGATCAGCCCGCCCATCGACAGTCCGCAGAAATGCGCGCGCTCGATATGCAGCGCATCGAGCAGACCGAGCACGTCGCGACCGAGTTGTTCGATGCTGTACGGCCCCTCGGTGACCAGCGATTGCCCATGGCCGCGCGTGTCGAAACGCAGCACGCGGAAATGCTCGGCGAACGCCGGCATCTGCCCGTCCCACATGTGCAGGTCGGTGCCCAGCGAGTTGGACAGCACCAGCACCGGCGCCTCCGCCGGGCCCTCAATTTCATAGTGCAGTTCGCCATCGGCGAGTTGAACGAAAGCCACAGCCCTCTCCTTCAGACAGTCAAAGCGTTGTGTTCAGCCACCGCGCGCTCGACCCAGACTTGCGCCTGGCCGAGGTAATGCGCGGGGTTCAGAAGATCATCGAGTTCAGCGCCACTGAGTTCGGCGGTGACTTGCGGCTCGTCAGCGAGCACCGCACGCAAATGGCGTTGCTCGGCCACTGCACGTTTGCAGCATTGCTCGAGCAGATGATGCGCGGTGTCGCGGCCGACGCGTTGGGCGAGGACGATGCTCACCGCTTCGGCCAGCACCAGGCCTTGGGTCAATTCGAGGTTGCGGGTCATGCGCGCCGCGTCGACTTCCAGACCCTCGGCCAGCAAGCGCGCCTGTTGCAGCGAACCGGACACCAGGCAGCAGATTTCCGGCAGGGTTTCCCATTCGGCATGCCACAAACCGAGGCTGCGTTCGTGCTCCTGCGGCATCGCACTGAACAACGTCGACACCAGCCCCGGCACCCGCGTGGCCGCGCCGATCAGCACCGCCGCGCCGACCGGATTGCGTTTGTGCGGCATGGTCGACGAACCACCCTTGCCCGGTGCCGCAGGCTCAAAAACCTCCGCTGCTTCGGTCTGCATCAACAGGCTGATGTCGCGGCCGAATTTGCCGAGGCTGCCGGCGATCAGGCCAAGCACCGCGCCGAATTCAACGATGCGATCACGCTGGGTGTGCCACGGTTGCTCGGGCAGGGTCAGTTGCAGCTCTTCGGCCAATGCTTTGGCGATCGGCAACGCCTGTTCACCCAGCGCCGCGAGCGTGCCGGAGGCGCCACCGAATTGCAGCACCAGCAGACGCGGTTTCAGCTCCTGTAGACGCTGACGGCTGCGCGTGACGGCGCCGAGCCATCCAGCGATTTTCATACCGAGGGTCACTGGCGTCGCGTGTTGCAGCCAGGTGCGCCCGGCCAGTGGCGTGGTAGCGAAACGTTGTGCCTGAGCAGCGAGCGAGTCGGCCAGTTGCGCCAGTTGGTCTTCGATCAGCGCCAGCGCCTGGCGAAATTGCAGGACCAACCCGGAGTCCATCACGTCCTGACTGGTCGCGCCCAGATGCACATAGCGCTCGGCTTCGGCATCGCTCGAAGCGATCTGCTTGCCCAAGGCCTTGACCAGTGGAATCGCCGAATTGCCGGCCGTGGCAATCGCCTCGCCCAGCGCCGCGAAGTCATACAGGCCCGCGTCGCACGCTGTGGCAATCGGTGCCACGGCCGATGAAGGAATCAGCCCGACCCGCGCCTCGGCCCGGGCCAGCGCCGCTTCGAAATCAAGCATCGCCTGCACCCGGCCCTGATCGCAGAACACTTCGCGCATATCGCGGGCGGTGAAGTAGGCATCGAACAATTGATTGCCCGGTCGCTGAGTCATAAACAGTCCTTGCCGGCGCGGGCCTCGCAGCCCGCGCACATGGGTTTACAGATCGTGGTGCAAATACTTCGCCTGCTTGGGCAAACGCAGGCTGAACAGGAAAGCCACCGCCATCATCGCCGTGACGTACCAGTAGAAGGCGTTTTCCATGCCGCCGGCCTTGAGGCTCAGGGCCACAAACTCTGCCGAGCCACCGAAGATTGCATTGGCCACCGCGTAAGCCAGGCCGACACCGAGGGCGCGCACTTCCGGCGGGAACATCTCGGCTTTTACCAGACCGCTGATCGAGGTGTAGAAGCTCACAATCGCCAGCGCCAGGGTGATCAGCACGAAGGCGAGGAACGGGCTGCTGATGCTTTTCAGGCTGAGCAGAATCGGCACGGTGAACAACGTGCCGAGGGCGCCGAACCAGAGCATCGAATTACGCCGGCCGATCTTGTCGGCGAGCATGCCGAACAACGGCTGCATGCACATATACAGGAACAGCGCGCCGGTCATGATGTAGCTGGCGGTCTTGGCGTGCATCCCGGCGGTGTTCACCAGGTATTTCTGCATGTAGGTGGTGAAGGTGTAGAAAATCAGCGAGCCGCCGGCGGTGTAACCGAGGACGGTGATGAACGCCGCTTTGTGATCGCGAAACAGTGCAGTGATGCTGCCGGCGTCTTTATGCCCACGGGTTTCCTTATTGGTGGTTTCCTTCAGCGAACGACGCAGGAACAGCGAAATCAGCGCCGCAACCGCACCGACCACGAACGGAATCCGCCAGCCGTAGGCACGCAGGTCCTCTTCAGTGAGGAACTGTTGCAGCACCACCACCAGCGACACCGCCAGCAGTTGTCCGCCAATCAGCGTCACGTACTGGAACGAGGCGAAGAAACCGCGCTGGCCCTTGAGCGCAACTTCACTCATGTAGGTCGCAGTGGTGCCGTATTCGCCGCCCACCGACAGACCTTGCAGCAAACGCGCGAACAGCAACAGCACCGGCGCCCAGACGCCGATGTCCTTGTAGGTCGGCAGGCAGGCGATCAGCAACGAGCCGAAGCACATCATCAGAATCGAGATGAGCATCGAGTTCTTGCGCCCGTGCTTGTCAGCGACCCGGCCGAAGATCCAGCCACCAATCGGCCGCATCAGGAACCCGGCAGCGAACACGCCAGCGGTGTTGACCAGTTGCACAGTCGGGTTATCGGAGGGGAAAAACGCCGGGGCGAAATAGATCGCGCAGAAGGCGTAGACGTAGAAGTCGAACCATTCGACGAGGTTGCCGGACGAAGCGCCGACGATGGCAAAGATGCGCTTGCTGCGCTCTTCGCCGGTGTAGTGGGAGGTGGTGGTTGTCATTGTTTTTCACTCGATAGGGACAGTCACAGTCTAGACATACTTTGCAACAGTCCCGTTCCGCATCGGATCATCACCCACGTATGGATCAGCCTTTGTGGCGAGGAGATTTATCCCCGCTCGAGTGCAAAGCACTCGCAAATCAGATACACGCGGTTCATCTGAATACCGCGCCGACTGGTTTTTGGGGCTGCTTCGCAGGCCAGCGGGGATAAATCCCCTCACCACAGGGACTCTGTCCTGCAGGGGATTTGGGGTGTTCTCTCAATAATCGAAGAACACCGTCTCGGCATCGGTGCCCTGCAGAACTACATTCCACTGGTACACACCCGACGCATCCGCCTTGGCCAGCAAGGTCTGGCGACGCTCCGCCGGCACGCACTCGAGCAACGGGTCAGCAACGTTTGCCGGTTCGCCCTCGAAATAGATCCGCGTCAGCAAATGCTTGACCAGACCACGGGCAAACACCAGCACCACCAGATGCGGCGCCTGGGTCGAGCCTTTCAACCCCGGCACAGAGCCCGGTTTGATCGTGGTGAAACGGAAGCGCCCTTCGGCGTCGACCGGCACCCGACCGAAACCTTCAAAATTCGGGTCGAGTGGCTTGTCCTGCTGATCTTCCGGGTGGTCGTACTTGCCGGCGGCGTTGGCCTGCCAGACTTCGAGCATGGCGTCGTTGACGACATCGCCATTGCCGTCCACCACTTGGCCGGTGATTGCCACGCGCTCGCCGAGGGTCAGCTCGTTGGCCAGGGTTTCGCGGTTCAGCCAGGTCAGGCCGATGTGGTAATACGGCCCGACGGTGTGGGACGTGGTCGCATAGAGCGTCATCTTATTTCTCCATCGGCGTGGCTTCACGGCCGCGCAGCACGATGTCCCAGCGGTAACCGAGGGCGTAGGACGGAATGGTTTTTTCCAGATCGAAAGCAGCGATCAGGCGTTCCTTGGCCGAAGTGTCCGGCACGCAGTTGTAGATCGGGTCATACGCCAGCAGCGGGTCGCCTGGGAAATACATTTGCGTGACCAGACGCGTAAGGATGCTCGGCCCAAACAGGGAAAAATGGATGTGCGCCGGGCGCCAGGCGTTGTGGTGGTTGCCCCACGGATAGGCGCCGGGCTTGATGGTCTGGAACTGGTACCAGCCATCGGCATCGGTGACGGTGCGGCCAGTGCCGGTGAAGTTCGGGTCCAGCGGCGCGTCGTGCAGGTCGCGGGCATGGTTGTAGCGGCCGGCGGCATTGGCCTGCCAGATCTCCACCAGAATCCCCGGCACCGGCAGGCCGTCTTCGTCGAGCACGCGGCCGTGAATGATGATGCGCTCGCCCAACGGCTCGCCGTCGTGCTGTGCGGTCAGGTCATTGTCCTTCTCGGCAACGTGTTCGGCGCCGATGGTCGGCCCGGTGATTTCCGACAGCGAGTGCGGCAGGTGCACCAACGGCTTGGACGGCGAGCGCAGGTTGGTGGATTGATACGTCGGGTGCAGGTAGTCAGGCTGAGTGCCTGCCTGTGGGCGACGGTAACCAGGCTTGTCAGTCATTTCGCTTTCCTCAGTTCTTGTAAGTGCCGCAGTGCGTCAGACACGTTCGATGGCCAGGGCCAGACCCTGGCCAACACCGACGCACATGGTCGCCAGACCTTTCTTGCCGCCAGTCTTTTCCAGATGATGCAGGGCGGTCAGCACCAGCCGCGCACCGCTCATGCCCAACGGGTGACCGAGGGCAATCGCGCCGCCATTCGGGTTGACCTGCGGCGCATCGTCGGCCAGGCCCAACTCGCGCAGCACCGCCAAGCCTTGGCTGGCAAACGCTTCGTTGAGTTCGATCACGTCGAAATCGCTGACCGCGACGCCAAGGCGCTCGGCGAGTTTGCGCACCGCCGGCACCGGGCCGATGCCCATCACCCGTGGTGCGACGCCGGCGCTGGCCATGCCGAGCACTTTTGCGCGGGCGGTCAGGCCGTGTTTTTTCACCGCTTCGGCTGACGCCAGAATCAGCGCAGCAGCACCATCGTTTACGCCTGAGGCATTGCCGGCGGTGACGGTTTTGTCAGCGCCGTTGACCGGTTTCAGTTTGGCCAGCGCTTCAATCGTAGTGTCGGCGCGCGGATGTTCGTCCTGGCTGACCACGGTTTCGCCCTTTTTGTGGGCGATGCGCACTTCGACGATTTCTTCAGCGAAGTATCCGGCCGCTTGAGCGGCGGCGGTACGTTGCTGACTGCGCAAGGCAAAGGCGTCCTGATCAGCGCGCGAGACTTTATAGTCGTCGGCGACGTTGTCAGCGGTCTGCGGCATGGCATCGACGCCGTACTGCGCCTTCATCAGCGGGTTGATGAAACGCCAGCCGATGGTGGTGTCTTCCAGTTTCATGTTGCGCGAGAACGCCGCGTCGGCCTTGCCCATCACGAACGGCGCGCGGGACATCGACTCGACGCCGCCGGCAATCGCCAGCTCCATCTCGCCGCTGGCAATCGCACGGAATGCGGTGCCGATCGCGTCCATGCCCGAAGCGCAGAGGCGATTGAGCGTAACGCCGGGCACGCTGTCCGGCAGACCGGCGAGCAGCAATGCCATGCGCGCAACATTGCGGTTGTCTTCGCCGGCCTGGTTGGCGCAGCCGAGAAACACCTCATCGACGGCGTTCCAATCCACCGATGGATTGCGCTCCATCAGAGCCTTGATCGGCACCGCGGCGAGGTCATCGGCGCGCACGGCGGACAATGCGCCACCGAAGCGGCCAATGGGGGTGCGAATCGCGTCGCAGATATACACGTCACGCATCATGCTTCTCCCGGCGCCTGGCCATGGGCGGCAGCGGTGCGCGCTTCCAGATCACGCAGCGCCGTCAGCTCGACTTCGGTCGGCTCAGCGGTGGTTTCAACGGAGTCGGCAAAACGAATCGCCCAACCGGTGGCGGCGACCACTTGCTCGCGGGTCACGCCCGGATGCAGCGCGGTGACCACGAATTCGTGGGTGCCCTCCTCCGGTTCCATGATGCACAGGTCGGTGATGATGCCCACCGGCCCAGCGCCCGGCAGGCCCAGACGTTTACGCGAATCGCCACCTTCGCCGTGACCGACCGAGGTGATGAAGTCGAGCTTGTCGACAAACGAACGCGCCGACTGTTTAAGGATGATCAACACGCTTTTCGCCGAACCGGCGATCTCCGGCGCGCCACCGGCACCCGGCAGACGCACTTTTGGCGCGTGGTAGTCGCCGACCACGGTGGTGTTGATGTTGCCGAAACGGTCGACCTGCGCGGCGCCGAGAAAACCGACGTCGATGCGCCCGCCCTGCAGCCAGTAGCGAAAAATCTCACCGGTCGGCACCACCGTGTCGGCGGTCTCGGCCAACTCGCCGTCACCGATGGACAGCGGCAGTACGCTCGGCTTGGCGCCAATCGGGCCGGATTCGTAGATCAGCACTACGTCCGGCGATGAAGTCAGGCGCGCGAGGTTGGCGGCTTTCGATGGCAGGCCGATGCCGACGAAGCATACCGAGCCGTTCTTCAGGCGCCGGGCCGCCGCGACGGTCATCATTTCATTGGTGGTGTAAGTCATTACTTGGCCTCCGAAGCAGCGGCCAATTTGGCCTGGAATTCGCTGAAGTCAGCGCAGCCATGGATGTATTCGTTGATCCACGCGGTAAACGTCTCACGGTCGCGAGCGATCGGGTCCCACGCCTGATAGAAACGATTGTCACGCTCGGTGTAACCGTGGGCGTAGGACGGGTGCGCGCCGCCGGGTACATGGCACACCGCGCTCAAGGCCCAGGTCGGCAGTACGCAAGCGTTCATCGGTGCGTTGAGGTCGTCGACGATTTCTTCCACGGTGACGATGCAACGCTTGGCCGCCAGCGCGGCTTCTTTCTGCACACCGAGAATGCCCCAGAGCAACACGTTGCCTTTGCGGTCGGCTTTCTGCGCGTGAATCACGGTGACGTCCGGCCGTACCGATGGCACTGCCGCCAGCACTTCGCCGGTGAACGGACAGGTCACGGTTTTGATCAGCGGATTGACCTTCGGCAGGTCGGAGCCGGCGTAGGCACGCAGCACCGCGAACGGCAGGCCGGACGCGCCGGCGACGTAGGCGTTGGCGAGGTCGGCGTGGCTGTGTTCTTCAATTTCCAGCGCGTGCGGCCACTGCTTTTCGACCGCGTCACGCAAACGGTGCAGCGAACCAACACCCGGGTTGCCGCCCCAGGAGAAAATCAGTTTGCGCGCGCAACCGGCGCCGATCAGTTGGTCGTAGATCAGGTCAGGCGTCATCCGCACCAGCGTCAGATCTTTCTTGCCTTGACGAATGATTTCATGACCCGCTGCCGTAGGGATCAGGTGAGTGAAGCCTTCGAGGGCGACGGTATCGCCGTCGTTGACGAATTGCTTCACCGCGTCGTGCAGCGAAAGGATCTCAGCCATGGAGCGGGCTCCTGTTCTTGTAAGGAATCGCCAGTGATAAAAAGGCGCGAGGTTCAGCGCCGGAGTCACTGAAGATTAAGCTCGGGAAATTCGCCAAACAATCCGATAATCGACTGAGTGTTCGTTTATCGAACGGATTGTTGTTCAGCTAACAATCAGATCAAAAGCTTCGCGAGCAGGCTCGCTCCCACCTTGGAATGCATTCCAGAATGTGCGAGCGAGCCTGCTCGCGAAGGGGCCAGCCTGTTCAATAACGATCTGCGCCCGACTCAGGTCGCATCCGCATGACTGACCATGCCCTTGATCAGCACCGCCGCCGTCGCCAACCCCGCCGGAATCACCAGTGCGGTCAGCACTTGCTCGAAATTCCAGCCCAGGCCGAGCAAGGTTGCGCCCATCCACGCGCCAAGAATCGCGCCGAAGCGGCCGATGCCGAGCATCCACGACACACCGGTCGCGCGGCCTTGAGTCGGGTAGAAGCGCGCGGCCAATGACGGCATCGCCGATTGCGCGCCGTTAACGCACATGCCCGCCACCAGTACCAGCGTCGCCAGCAAGGTGATGTTGCCCAGGCTCTGCCCCACGGCGTAGGCAAACACCCCGGCCAGCAGGTAGAAAATGCCGATGACCTTGTGCGGATTGAAGCGGTCCATCGCCCAGCCCACCCCGACCGCGCTCAACACCCCACCAAACTGGAACAACGCGCCGATGAACGCAGCCTGTTCCATGCTCGCGCCGCTGTCGCGCATCAGCGTCGGCAGCCAACTGGTCAGCAGGTATACGATCACCAGGCCCATGAAATAAGTCAGCCACAACAGCAGCGTGCCGGTGCTGTAAGTGCCGGAGAAGATCACCGCAAAGACATTGCGTGCCTTGACGGTTTTCTGTTCCGGAACGCTGAAGCTCGCGGCCTGGGCGACGGTAACCGGGTCGATCGGCGCGAGGGTTTTGCGTACTTTGTCGTTGCCACGGTTGCGCACCACCAGATAGCGCGCCGATTCCGGCAGCCAGAACACCAATACCACGGCGAGGATCAGCGGCAGGATTCCGCCGATCATCAGCAGAGCATGCCAGCCGAACGCCGGGATCAGTTTTGCCGAGATGAAACCGCCGCCGGCCATGCCGAGGTTGAAGCCGCAGAACATGCTGGTCACCAGCAGCGACTTCTTGCGCTCCGGGGTGTATTCCGAGAGCAGCGTCGTCGCGTTGGGCATACCCGCGCCGAGACCGAGGCCGGTGAGGAAGCGCAACACCAGCAGTTGCTCGACGTTGGTGCTGTACGCCGAGGCCAGGCTGAAGCCGCCGAACAGAATCACCGCACCGACGAGCACGACTTTGCGCCCGAAGCGGTCAGCTAAAGGGCCGGAGCCGAGTGCACCGAAGACCATGCCGATCAGCGCGGCACTCATCACCGGGCCGAGGCTCGCGCGGTCGATACCCCAGTCTTGCGACAGCGCCGGGGCGATGAAGCCCATGGCGGCGGTGTCGAGGCCGTCGAGAAATACGATCAGGAAACACAGGATCACCACCCGCCACTGATAGCGCGAGATCGGTTGGGCGTTGATGAAGGTCTGCACATCGAGGCAGTTACCCACAGCGGACTGAGGCTGGTTCATTATTTTTATTCCACGCAAAAAACGCAGTCGAACGGCGGCCGGCCAAAGGAAGGCACGGTCACAAGAATAGAAGGTTGTAATCAGGCGTTGCGGTGAACCCGGCAACAACGGGCGGGATACAGACAGTCGGGGAGCGAGCGCATGGTGAGTTGCCTCTTGTCATTATTATGGGGTCGACAGTCCGGCGAGCTCATTCACATCAGCGCCGGATGACGCTGCCGCGACATTAATGATCCGAGGGTTTTAGCGTCAATTCGATAAACGCAACACTGTGCGTTTATCGAACAGCTTCCTCAGGCGAACAACTGCGCACTGAGGTCGCGACTGGCGCTGAGCAGGCCGGGCAAGAAGCGCTGCTCCAGCTCGGCGCGACTGACCCGCCCGGCGTGGGTGCTGACATTCAGCGCGGCGACCACTTGCCCCGAGGCGTCGTACACCGGCACGGCGATAGAGCGCAGGCCCTGTTCCAGTTCCTGATCGACAATGCACCAGCCCTGCTGCCGCACCTGTTGCAAACATTCAAGCAATGCGTCGGGCGTATGAATGGTGCGGCTGGTCTTGGCCACCAGTTCGGCGTGATCCAGGTATTCGCCCAGGGAGGTGTCGTCCAGCGCGGCCAACAGTATGCGCCCCATCGACGTGCAATACGCCGGCAGCCGTCCTCCGACGGAAAGGTCGACCGAGATCAATCGCTGAGTGGTCGCCGAACGCGCGATATAGAGAATGTCATCGCCCTCCAGCGTCGCCATGTTGCAGGCCTCGTGCAGTTGCTCGCTCATGCGATCCAGATACGGTTGGGCGGAGACCGCCAGCGGTGTCGAGGACAGATAGGCGTGGCCGAGGGTCAGCACTTTCGGCAGCAGCGAATAGGTGCGGCCGTCGGTGGTGGCGTAGCCGAGCTTGATCAGCGTGTGCAGGCAACGGCGCACGGCGGCGCGAGGGATTTCCGTGCGATGACTTATCTGCGCGATGGTCAGGTGGCGTTTGCGTTCCTGAAACGCCTGCACCACAGCCAGACCACGGGCCAGAGACGTCATGAAATCCGGATCACCGGTCAGCGCCTGAATGCGCTTGGCCGGCGAGGCGACGATGGGCGGCGCCACCGACGTGAAGGAGTTGCGCATTTGATCGTTCATTTCTTGTCCTTGTCCGGCACGCATCGATGCCTAGTCAAACGGCTCGCCGCGCGATGCACAAGCACCGGGGCGCCAACATTGGGCGATTATCGAACCGCCGACCGATAATCGCAATCCAGACTCCCGCCCTCATCTTCATCCTTGAGGCAGCTTTAGCGATTCTGCTCGCAACTTAGTTGTTCTAGTTAATGGCGCCAAAAACAGAACGCCTGTTCTATAACGCTGTCTTTACACTTAACTAGCGGCAAAAGTTGCCAGCAACAAAACCATCACACATTCAGAACCGTTTTTAACTTGGCAAAGATAGTCATTCCCGAATCGGCCGCTATAATGCACCCTAGTCGCGGCGCTTTAATCAAAAGCCTGCGACTTGCTGAAACGAGGTCCTTCGTCTCAGCTCCGGCCAGCGCCCGGCGCCCATCACACATGCAACGCCAGCGCTCGCTGAAACAGGAAACTGATGCTGCGTCAGTTTTTATCTGGTGCCGTAGCCGCCTGTAACACGGAAGTCTTGATCGCCTCTGCAATGTCTCCGCGCCCGATCGGGCTGTGGATGACTGGCGGGGGCGCGCAATTGACTCGTTGCAGTGTGTTTCACCGGATATTCAATTCAACTCATACAGGTAGCACCGTGACAAAAGACGAACTGCGCGCGGAACTAGAGCGCCAGGAACAACGTTACAAGGAAGTTTACGGCGGGGAAGTCACCACCTACGCCGCTCAGCCGGAACCGGAACGCAAGGCATGGCGCAAGCGCCCTACCGTTCAGGATCAGGTGTTCAAGCAGGAAATCGAAAAGATCGAAAAGGAACTCAAAGCCGAAGAGCCATGAGCCACGGCGGTTGAGCATTCGAAAGTCGACGTCCGCCTGAGCCACAGCGCGGTGGAAGACGACACCTCGCGCGCCCGCTAACCGCGGGCAGCGGCTGCATCGCTGTTCTGCGGCTTATGAACGAGCGTCCCACAGGTTTCAGAGATATTTCAGACAAGCGTTTGAGCCTTTGCGATGTCTGAAAAAACGGCTCAAAAATATAGTTTATTCAATAAAATCAAAGAGTTGAAAAACCCTGCGTGCTGCTTGGTTTTCACGCCCTGCAACAAATTAAATCGAAGAAGGGTGTGACCAGTGAGCAGACGGGGCATCGATTTCCTGTCTTTTCTGGCATAATCGCGCCCCCTTACGACCGGGTCAGAAAACCTTCATGATCGATTTATTCAGCGGACTGGATGCTTGGGTGCTTGTGAGCCTCTTGCTCGCCCTGACGTTTGTCCTCGCCTTCGAGTTCATCAATGGATTTCATGACACCGCTAACGCGGTAGCCACTGTTATCTACACCAAAGCCATGCCGCCACACCTGGCGGTGTTCTTTTCCGGTGTGTTCAATTTCCTCGGCGTGCTGCTGGGCGGCGTTGGCGTGGCGTATGCCATCGTCCACTTGCTGCCGGTTGAGCTGCTGATCAATGTGAACACCGGCCATGGCCTGGCGATGGTGTTCTCGTTGCTCGCCGCGGCAATCGCCTGGAACCTGGGCACCTGGTACTTCGGTATCCCGGCTTCCAGCTCGCACACCCTGATCGGCTCGATCCTCGGTGTCGGCCTGGCCAACGCGCTGATCAACGACATTCCGTTGAGAGATGGCGTGAACTGGCAGAAAGCGATCGACATCGGCGCCTCGCTGGTGTTCTCGCCGATGGCCGGCTTCCTGATCGCCGCGCTGGTGCTGATCGGCCTGAAATGGTGGCGCCCGCTGTCGAAGATGCACAAGACACCGGAACAGCGCCGCAAGATCGACGACAAAAAGCACCCACCGTTCTGGAACCGTCTGGTCCTGGTGATCTCGGCCATGGCCGTGAGCTTCGTGCACGGTTCCAACGACGGCCAGAAAGGCATCGGCCTGATCATGCTGGTGCTGATCGGTATCGTCCCGGCGCAGTTCGTACTCGATCTGAACAGCACCACCTACCAGATCGAACGCACCCGCGACGCAACCTTGCACCTGAGCCAGTTCTACCAGCGCAACGCCGATTCGCTGGGTGAGTTCCTGGCCCTGGGCAAGAGCGTGGAAGGCGACCTGCCGGAGAAATTCCGCTGCAACCCGCAGCAGACCGAACCGACCATCACCGCCCTGCTGCACACCCTTAAAGGTGTAGCGGACTACCATTCGCTGTCGTCGGACAGCCGCATCGAAGTGCGTCGCTACCTGCTCTGCCTGGACGACACGGCGAAGAAAGTCGGCAAGCTGCCAGGCCTCGAAGCTCGTGAAAAGGCTGACCTCGACAAGCTGCGCAAAGACCTGACCACCACCACTGAATACGCGCCATTCTGGGTGATTCTGGCGGTCGCCCTGGCACTGGGCCTGGGCACCATGGTCGGCTGGAAGCGTGTGGTGCTGACCATTGGCGAGAAGATCGGCAAGCAAGGCATGACCTATTCGCAGGGCATGTCGGCACAGATCACCACGGCCAGTCTGATTGGCATGGCCAATATTTTCAGCCTGCCGGTGTCGACCACTCATGTTTTGTCTTCGGGTGTGGCCGGGACCATGGTTGCCAACAAGAGCGGCCTGCAGGGTGGCACGGTCAAGACCATTTTGCTGGCCTGGGTACTGACCTTGCCAGCGACTGTGGCGCTGTCGGCCGGGTTGTTCTGGTTGGCTTCGAAGGCTTTGGGTAGTTGATCGTTAACTGTTGATTGGAAAAGGCGTGATTCGTGAGGATCACGCCTTTTTTGTTATTGGGGGTAACAAGTCTGCCGAAGGGGTAAAAGATCAAAAGCCAAAGCAAAAGCCAGATCAAGAGCCCCTCACCCTAGCCCTCTCCCGGAGGGAGAGGGGACTGACCGAGGTGTTTAGGCGAAATATGCCGACTTGCGATACCGAGTCGAATGCAGGTTTTGAACACCACATAAATCGGCCCCCTCTCCCTCGGGAGAGGGCTGGGGTGAGGGGCAGCAACAACGCAAATCAAAAGCCGAACACCCACGCTTTTCACCACTCAATAGGCCGAGTGTCAGCTCGCCTGCTCTTGATCTTGATCCACCGGCGACGTCGGAAGGCTGAGCGGAGGGATTGATCCGGGCGTGGGAGCGCAGCGACCGTCTGGCGCAGCCAGACACAGCGGAAGGAGGTGCAGCGAAGCAAACCGGAGCCGCTGCGCCCGGATCGATCCCGCAGCGAAGGAACCCGAGCCTGCGAGGGCCGAACGTAGGAGCAAGCCTTTTGGGTTACCTTTTTGGCGTTTGAAAAAGGTGACCCGCCGTAAGGGCGGAAAGCAACGGATATTCACCCAAAACCCCAACAGCCTGGTCGGCCCAGAGGCCGCCAAGGCCGCCAAGGCACAAAAAAAAGGGGCAACCGAAGTCGCCCCAAAATGCCTTGCGTGCCCATCAAATCCAGAAGAACTCACTTGCGCCGCTTATGCGCATCCTTCCAGATAAAAAATCCAAACCCTGCAAAAAACAGCACCATGAGCCCCACCGTGAGAACCCCGGCAAACACCACGTTATCGAAAAACATGACTGACCTCCCGGCCCTGCTTTGCTTTGCTTTGCTTTGCTTTGCTTTGCTTTGCTTTGCTTTGCTTTGCTTTGCTTTGCTTTGCTTTGCTGCGATGGACTCAAATTAACAAACACACAGGCGCACATATTGACCAGGATCAATATCCGCAACGTTGAGAAATAAAGGAGGGGAAATAACTGATCTGCATCAACCAATGCAGCGGGAGATCAACGCTTTTTCGGCTTGTTCTTCGACTTTTTCTTGGCTTTTCCCAACGGCATCGCCTGCTCGAAAGCCTGGCGCACTTCGTTCAGGCGCTTTTCGTTGAGGTCATGCACACGCTTGGCGCGTTCAGTGCTGAGGTCGATCAGTTTGTCGTCTTGGCTCATGGCGTCCGGCACATCGCAGAGGAGATCACAGCTGCCGTCACCGGCAGGATTGCGCCAATCATGCCGCCTGGCGCAGGCGCTGACCAGTCACTGCTCAAATCTCGATATCGACCCACAGCCCCTGACGCGGCTGATCGTCTATCAACGGCACCACCGGCACGGTGTTGTCGGCGTTCAACTCGGTACCCGGCACGGCCAGATGCTCTTCAGGATCTTCATCCGCCTCGCGGCGTCGGCGGTCACGTTCCTGCTGACGACGCTGTTCTTCGCGCGCCAGCAGACGATCCTCTTCCGGATCACGCTTCTGCAGATCGATCGTGCTTTCGTTGGAGCTTTCCTGCACCGGCACCACCGGCGGGATGTCCGGCCGCTGGCGGATCGGATCCTGCTGGGAAGTGATCGGCACGGCGCTCAAGGGGAGCATCGGTGGCAACATATAAAGGTCTCCTGTCTGCAGGCTATCGGCTGGGGTGCAGGCGCCTTGAGCCGCCTGTCGCAAACTTGTGACCCGGTAGATACTGACTGGTGCCCTGCCGCTTTAAAAAAGCGATACATGACGCCTCGGCTTCGGCTTGCAGCTCGAAGCTAAAAGCTTGCCGCTGCTCCTATTCCTTTGGCCCTGAAGCCGTCATTCCGTTAAGATAGCCCGCTTTTTCAAGGTGGGAGTCAGGCAGCATGGCGCAGCAGTATCAACCGGGGCAACGCTGGATCAGTGACAGCGAAGCAGAGCTTGGTTTAGGCACCGTTCTGGCACAGGACGGCCGCTTGCTGACCGTGCTTTACCCGGCCACTGGCGAAACCCGCCAGTACGCGCTACGGAATGCGCCCCTGACCCGCGTGCGGTTCTCGCCGGGCGACTCCATCACCCATTTCGAAGGCTGGAAGATGACCGTGCAGCAGGTCGACGACGTCGACGGGCTGATGGTCTATCACGGCCTCAACGGGCAGAACGAAGTCGTCACGCTGCCGGAAACCCAGCTGTCGAACTTCATTCAGTTCCGCCTCGCCAGCGACCGCCTGTTCGCCGGGCAGATCGACCCGCTGCCGTGGTTCTCCCTGCGCTACAACACCCTTGAACACACCAGCCGCCAGTTGCAGTCCTCGCTGTGGGGCCTGGGTGGCGTGCGTGCGCAACCGATCGCGCACCAGCTGCACATCGCCCGCGAAGTCGCCGACCGTATCGCCCCGCGCGTATTGCTGGCGGACGAAGTGGGTCTGGGTAAGACCATCGAAGCCGGTCTGGTCATCCACCGCCAACTGCTCTCGGGCCGCGCCAATCGCGTGCTGATCCTGGTCCCGGAAAACCTCCAGCATCAGTGGCTGGTGGAGATGCGCCGCCGTTTCAATCTGCAGGTCGCGCTGTTCGACGAAGAACGCTTTATCGAAAGCGATGCCACCAACCCGTTCGAAGACACGCAACTGGCGCTGGTCGCGCTGGAGTGGCTGGTCGATGACGAGAAGGCACAGGACGCCTTGTTCGCTGCGGGTTGGGACCTGATGGTGGTCGACGAAGCGCACCACCTGGTCTGGCACGAAGACAAGGCCAGCGCGGAATACTCGCTGGTCGAGCAACTGGCCGAAGTGATTCCCGGCGTGCTGCTGCTCACCGCCACCCCGGAACAACTCGGTCAGGACAGCCACTTCGCCCGTCTGCGCCTGCTCGACCCGAACCGTTTCCACGACCTGGCCGCGTTCCGCGCCGAGAGCGACAACTATCGCCCGGTCGCCGAAGCGGTGCAGGAACTGCTCGACAAGGGCCGCCTCTCGGCCGAAGCGCACAAGACCATTCACGGTTTCCTCGGCAACGAAGGCGAAGCCCTGCTCACCGCCGTCAACGATGGCGATACTGAAGCCAGCGCCCGCCTCGTGCGTGAACTGCTCGATCGCCACGGCACCGGCCGCGTGCTGTTCCGCAACACCCGCGCCGCTGTGCAGGGTTTCCCGGAGCGCAAACTACACCCGTACCCGCTGCCGTGCCCCGACGAATACCTCGAGCTGCCGTTGGGCGAACACGCCGAGCTGTACCCGGAAGTCAGCTTCCAGGCGCAACCGGACGCCGACGAAGAACAGCGCTGGTGGAAATTCGATCCGCGCGTGGAGTGGCTGATCGATCAGCTGAAAATGCTCAAGCGCACCAAAGTGCTGGTGATCTGCGCCCACGCCGAAACCGCGATGGACCTGGAAGACGCCCTACGCGTGCGTTCCGGCATCCCGGCCACGGTGTTCCACGAAGGCATGAACATCCTCGAGCGTGATCGCGCCGCCGCCTACTTCGCCGACGAAGAATTCGGCGCGCAGGTGCTGATCTGCTCGGAGATCGGCAGTGAGGGTCGCAACTTCCAGTTCGCTCACCACCTGGTGCTGTTCGATCTGCCGTCGCACCCGGACCTGCTCGAGCAGCGCATCGGCCGTCTCGACCGGATCGGCCAGAAGCACATCATCGAACTGCACGTGCCGTACCTGGAAACCAGCCCGCAAGAGCGCCTGTTCCAGTGGTACCACGAAGCGCTCAATGCGTTCCTCAACACCTGCCCGACCGGCAACGCCTTGCAGCATCAGTTCGGCCCGCGCCTGCTGCCGCTGCTCGAAGAAGCCGATGACGGCGAGTGGCAAGCGCTGATCGACGAAGCACGCGCCGAGCGTGAGCGTCTCGAAGCCGAGCTGCACACTGGCCGCGACCGTCTGCTGGAATTGAATTCCGGCGGCGCTGGCGAAGGTGAAGCACTGGTAGAAGCGATCCTCGAGCAGGACGACCAGTTCGCCCTGCCGATCTACATGGAAACCCTGTTCGACGCGTTCGGCATCGACAGCGAAGACCACTCGGAAAACGCCCTGATCCTCAAGCCGAGCGAGAAGATGCTCGACGCCAGCTTCCCGCTGGGCGACGACGAAGGCGTGACCATCACCTACGATCGCAACCAGGCGCTGTCGCGCGAAGACATGCAGTTCATCACCTGGGAACACCCGATGGTGCAGGGCGGCATGGATCTGGTGCTGTCCGGCTCGATGGGCAACACCGCCGTCGCGCTGATCAAGAACAAGGCGCTGAAGCCGGGCACCGTGTTGCTGGAATTGCTCTACGTCAGCGAAGTGGTCGCACCGCGCTCGCTGCAACTGGGTCGCTACCTGCCACCGGCAGCGCTGCGTTGCCTGCTCGACGCCAATGGCAATGACCTGTCGCCACGGGTGTCGTTCGAAACCCTCAACGATCAGCTGGAAAGCGTGCCGCGCGCCAGCGCCAACAAGTTCATCCAGGCCCAGCGCGATCAGCTGACGCCACGGATCAATGCCGGCGAAGAAAAAATCGCCCCGCGTCACGCCGAGCGTGTGGCCGAAGCGCGCCGTCGCCTGGCCGCCGACACCGACGAAGAGCTGGCGCGCCTGACCGCTTTGCAAGCGGTCAACCCGACCGTGCGCGACAGCGAACTGGAGGCGTTGCGCACTCAGCGTGAGCAAGGTCTGGCAATGCTCGACAAAGCGGCGTTGCGCCTGGAAGCGATTCGGGTGCTGGTGGCGGGCTAACCGTCCCGCTCCACCGCTGAAAACCAAGAGGCCCGCAGTGATGCGGGCCTTTTTGTTTGCCTGTTATTTGTCAGGTGATGCAGATGGCCCCTTCGCGAGCAGGCTCGCTCCCACAATGAAATGCATTCCAAACTGTGGGAGCGAGCCTGCTCGCGAAAACGGTCAGGCAGTCGCCGCAGAAATTTCTGGCTCAACCACCGCCACCAACCCCTCCTTCATCCGCTGCGCATCCCGGACAAAACACCGCGATGCCAGAAACAGAAAGACCATGGTCAGGAACAGCGCCACCGGGATCAGGTACATCGCGTCATGCAGGCCGACAGCCTTGAACGCTTCGGTCATCTGCTCAGCCCCTGCGGCCAGCATCGCCGTGTGCGCGAAGTGATCCGACAGCCCACCCACGACCACCGGACCCAACCCGCCACCGAGCAGATACAGACCGGCGAAGAACAACGCCATCGCCGTCGCCCGCAGGCGCGGTTCGACGACGTCCTGAATCGCCGTGTACACGCAGGTATAGAAGTTGTAGGCGAATAGCCAGCCGACACTGAACACCGCGACGAACACACCGATCTCGATGCGCCCGGCATGCAGCGCCCACGCCGTACACAGGGTCGAAATGATCAGACTGAACGCGGCAAACAACAGCCGCCCACTGGCGAAGCGCTGGTGGATCTTGTCGGCGATCCAGCCGCCAAGGGTCAGCCCGACCAATCCCGTCACGCCAACGATCAACCCGGTTGCCACCGCCGCCTCCTGCAACGGCATAAGGAAATAGCGCTGCAGCATCGGCACCAGGAATGAGTTGCAGGCATAGGTCGCGAAGTTGAAGCACAGCCCGGCCATCACCAGCCACAGGAAGGTCGGAACGGCGAGGACGCGGCGGATCGGTTTATCGACTTTCTCTTGCGAGACCTGCACGGTTTCAGCTGCGCCGCGTTTCGGCTCTTTGATGAAGAACATGAACACCGCGAGGATCAGCCCCGGCACGGCAGCGATGAAGAACGGCGCGCGCCAGCTGTCGAACGCCTTGACCATCGCGCCGATGGTGAAGAACGCCAGCAGCAGCCCCAGCGGCAGGCCAAGCATGAAAATACCCATCGCCCGCGCCCGGCGGTGCGCCGGAAACAGATCGCCGATCAGCGAGTTGGCCGCTGGTGCATAACTGGCTTCGCCGATGCCGATGCCCATGCGCACGATGAGGAAACTCCAGAAACTGCCGACCATACCGTTGACCGCAGTCAGCGCACTCCAGGTCGCCAGGCCCCAGCCCATCAGTTTGCTGCGTGAACCGGTGTCGGCCATGCGTCCGAGTGGCAGGCCGGCAATCGCGTAAACGATGGTGAACGCAGTGCCGATGATGCCCAGCTGAAAGTCGCTGAGGTGCCATTCCATGCGGATCGGTTCGATGATGATCGCCGGGATGGTGCGGTCGAAGAAATTGAACAGGTTGGCGAGGAACAGCAGGAACAGAATGCGCCAGGCATTCGCCGCTTGGGTCGAGTTCTGCATGGGTCCGTCTCTTTATTGTTATGAGGGCTTCACTGCCAGCGCGTCGAGCCCGGAACCTGCAATCTAGTCAGCTGCGCCGGGGCTGTCTGTCATCATTCGTCAGCCTGATATCGACCCATCGCACTGTAACGAAACGTAAGCCCTTGATAAGTCTGGAATCCCCCGCCATACGGGGCTTTCGCGGCAAAATCCAGCGACAAAAAAATAGTTTCGCGCCCCCCTTCCCAACGCCATGGCAAAGCCTAGAATGGCCGCCGGATCCGTCCGGATCTTCCGATCAATCCCTTTGATACCCCCGCCCATGTCCGAAGCCAGTCCGTGTCTGAATTGCGGTGCCTGCTGTGCCCATTTTCGCGTGTCTTTTTTCTGGGGTGAGTGCTCATCCTCTGGCGGGACGGTGCCCGATGAACTGGTCGCGCAGATCACTCCGAGCCGGGTAGCGATGATCGGCACCGATCGCAAGCCCACGCGTTGCACGTCTCTGGCGGGTGAGGTCGGCAGCGCTGTGGCCTGCACGATCTACGACAAGCGCTCGAGCACCTGCCGCGAGTTCGAGGCGTCATGGGAGAACGGCGAGCACAATCCCGACTGCGACAAGGCCCGCGCCGCCCACGGCTTGCCACCCTTGCCGCCACACTGGAACGACCTGCCGCTGGAGCGCATTGCCTGAGCCTTAGCGCGAATCGCTATGAGGCTAATGGCAAAATCATTACCACCAATGTGCCACTACGGCTTGCAGCCGGAAAACCGCCTCTATACTGCTTTCATTCGCCTGCGTTGATTGACGCACGGGCCAGATGAATCCGAGACGGGGCATGCTATGGAGTGGCTTGGTTTGCAGTTTGTTGCCGAGCTGCCGGCGAGCGGGCAGATTCTCCTCGATTGCAGCCACAACCCTTTGCTGGTGATGGTGGCCTATCTGGTCGCCTGCGCGGCGAGTTTCGCCACCCTGGACATGGCAGAGCGCCTGGTGCATGCCGAAGACCCGGGGTCGCGGCGAATCTGGCGCTGGATCGGCGCGACCTGCCTGGCCGGCGGCATCTGGGCCATGCACTTCATCGGCATGCTGGCTTTCCAGACACCCATCAATATTCAGTACGACCTCGGCATCACCCTCTTGTCGTTGCTGATCGCCCTGCTCGCCTCGTGGCTGGCCATGCATACCCTCAGTGAGGTGCAGCCGAGCGCGTTGCATTGCCTGAAGACCGCGTGTGTCATCGGTTTGGGCATCGCTGGCATGCATTACGTCGGCATGGCCGCGATGAAGTCGAGCGCCACCGCCTACTACCAGCCGGGGCTGTTCGCGCTGTCGGTGCTGATTGCCATCGGCGCCAGTTTCGCCGCGCTTTGGGTAGCCCGCTATTTGAGCGAAGGCAGCGGCGTGGCACATCAGTTGCTCAAGTACAGCGCGGCGCTGATTCTCGGCGCCGGCATCATCAGCATGCACTTCACCGGCATGGCTGCGCTGGATCTGGTGCTTCCCGAAGGCGCTCTGGCAGCGAGCGGCAGCGAAACCAGTCATCTGCAACTGGGCCTGACCGTAGCGCTGATCATTCTGCTGATCCTCGGCAGTGCGATCAGCGCCGCCCTCGCCGACAAAAAGCTGCAGAACAAGGAAAACGACCTGCGCCGGCTCAACGCCCTGCTCAGCCAACTTGATCAGGCGCGCATGTCTTTGCAGCAAGCGGCCAATTACGACGCGCTGACCAATCTGATCAACCGCCGTGGTTTCAATCAGATGTTCGCCGAAAAACTCAGCCAGAAAACCAGCGAGGGCGGCATGCTCGCGGTGATGTTTCTCGACATCGACCACTTCAAGCGCATCAACGACAGCCTCGGCCATGATGCCGGTGACGCGCTGCTCAAAGTCATCGCCCAGCACATCAAGAGCTCGGTACGCAGCCATGAAGACGTGGTCGCGCGATTCGGCGGCGACGAGTTCTGCATCCTCATCAGCCTGCGTGACCGCGAAGAGGCGCGTGGTATGGCGCAGCGCATCATGCACAAGATGAAAGAGCCGATCGAACTGGCCGGCCGGCGCATGGTGATGACCACCAGCATCGGCATCAGCCTGTTCCCCGAAGACGGCATCACTTGCGAAGAGCTGCTCAAACACGCCGACCTGGCCTTGTACCAATCCAAAGGCGCCGGGCGCAACGGTCTGCACTTCTTCAATTCCAGCCTGAAGACCCGCGCCAGTTTCGAGCTGCAACTGGAAGAGGAACTGCGCAGTGCGCTACGGCAAGACCACGCGCTGATGCTCTACTACCAGCCGATCTTCGAAGTGAAAACCGGACGCGTAACCAAGCTCGAAGCGCTGATTCGCTGGCAGCATCCGGTTCACGGTTTGCTTACACCGGATCGCTTCATCGGTATCGCCGAGAACAACGGTTTGATTGCCGAACTGGACAACTGGGTGCTGCGCCGCGCCTGCAAGGATCTCGGCGAGCTGTCGCGGCATGGTTGTGCAGAATTGAAAATCGCCTGGAACTGCTCGCCGCTGAATCTGGCGCGCGAAGAGCTGGCCGAGGAGATCGAGCACGCCTTGCACACAGCAGGCGTGGCCCCGGAACGCCTGGAACTGGAGGTCACCGAAAACGCCTTGATGGGCAACATCGCCAACACTCTGGTGCTGTTGCGGCAGATCCGCGCCCTCGGTGTGTCGCTGTCGATCGATGATTTCGGCACCGGCTATTCGTCGCTGGCCTACCTCAAGCGCCTGCCGCTCAACACTCTGAAGATCGACCGCTCGTTCATCCTCGACATCCCTACCGCCACTGCGGATATGGAGATCGTGCAGGCGATCATCGTCATGGCCCACACCCTGCATCTGCAAGTGGTCACCGAGGGCGTCGAGAGCCTGGAGCAATACGAGTTTCTCGAGCGTTCGGGCTGCGACTTCATTCAGGGTTATCTGCTCAGCCGCCCGGTGCCGCTGGACGAATTGCGCGCGGTGCTCGATGAAATCAACCAGCGCAAACCCGTCCTCGGGGTCAATCCGTTGAGTCTGGCGCGCGATACATTTGCACCAGCGTCGCTGGATCCTTCGCTAAAAAGCCTTGCGCCCCATGCAGGCGCATCAATTGTGCGGCCAATCCGCTGATTGGCGTCGCCGAGCCCTGCTCGCGGGAAAATTTCACCGCCGTGTCGAGATCCTTGAGCAGCGTGCGCACGTGCCACTTGATCGGTTCGAAACGGCTCTCGGCCATTTGCGGGGCAAGGATCTGCAACGGCTTGGAATCGGCAAAACCACCGGCCAAAGCCTCGGCGATCAGACGGGCATCGACCCCGGCCTGCTCGGCCAACGCCACCACTTCGGCAATCACCAGCGCATTGCAGGCGACAATCATCTGGTTGCACGCCTTGGTGACCTGGCCGGCACCGACGCCGCCCATATGTGTGACGCGCTGACCGAGGCTGAGTAGCACCGGGCGCACGCGCTGAAGATCTGCCGCTGCACCACCGACCATGATCGCCAGACTGCCAGCCTCGGCGCCGACCACGCCGCCGGACACCGGGGAGTCAAGCCAGCCCATGCCGGTTTTCTCGGCCAGCGCTGCGGCCATTTCGCGAGTCGCGGTCGGTTCAAGACTGGAGAAATCCACCAACAGCTGGCCGTTTTTCGCACCTTCGGCGATGCCACCAACGCCAAACACCACTTCGCGAACCACAGCGGTATCGGCCAGACACAGCATGACGATGGCGGCGTGCGCGCACAGTTCGGCCGGGCTCGATACCTGGCGGGCGCCGGCCGCAACCAGCGGTGCACACTTGTCCGGGTTGCGGTTCCACACCGTCAACGGGTAACCCGCCGCCAGCAGACGCCGGCACATGGGCAGGCCCATCAGGCCGATTCCGGCAAACCCCAACGAAGGTAGCGTTGACATCATTTCGCCTCTTTTCGATTAAAGATCACCGAATCATGGCCGATTCATCAACGATCAGGAAAGGATTCCGCCCGGCGATCAGACCAGCCAGCACTACGACGCCCGGGCCGTATTCGCGCACACAAGACGCGAGATCTTATTCCGTGAGGTTCGCCGGCACTGTTCGGCGGGCCAACCCAGTCCAGGTAAATGGCGCACCATGACCTCTAAAAACAACCCCGCCAGTGCAACAGCCGATCTGACCCTGAGCCCCGCCGCGAACAGCGCGTCTTCATCCAGACCGACGCCGCCCTCGCGACCGCTGTCGACTCAGCAATACCTGTACTTCACCGAAACCAACACCGACCGCATCCTCGATAACCTCGACGGCCTGCGCGATTCGGTGTTCCCGCGCCCGCCGCATCAGGAAGGCGACAACGAGCAGCACAACGACCAGGAATTCCCCTCGGTGTGCCTGATCGGCCTCGGTCGCTGCGGCTCCAACATCGCCCTCGACGTGGCGGAGCTGGTGTACAACGCGCGCAAGTTCTACCTCAACGAATTCAACAACGAAGACCGCCCGAGCGACCGGCGTCTGGCCGACAAGGGCTACAGCCCGGCGCAGTGGATCAAGAACAACCTGCGCATCGGTACCAGCAAATCGACCAAACCGGTGTTTCTGGTCGAACCGCTGGTGATGCTCGGCGACCTCGACAAGGACATTGCCGGGCGCATCCGTTTCTCGCGCAAGGGCGAGAAAAGCGGCTTCCTGCGTGACTACAGCAAAATGAAGATCATGGACTTGTCCGAAGTCCACGCCGGTGGCGCCGGTAACGCGCCGATCCTCGGCCAGTACCTGGCGAAGATCATCCTCAACAAGGACACCCAGCGCTTCTCCAGCCCCGACTGGAAAATGATCCACTCGTACCTGATCGACAGCTGCGGGATCAAGGCCAACCAGTCGCGCCTGTATTTCTCGATTTTCAGTGCCGGCGGCGGTACCGGTTCGGGCATGGCCTCGGAGTTCGGTCTGGCGCAGCAGCACTCGTACATGAACAAGACCTTCGACACCAAGCCGATGGACGAGCATGACGGCAAGAGCGGCCATTCGTTTGTCTTTGAGCCGATCTTCACCAGCGGCATCTGCGTGCTGCCGAACATTTCCGACCACCGCAGCGAAATGTCCGAGGCGCTGCACATCAACGCCGGGCGCCTGCTGTGCAAATACCTGTCGGAGGAATGGGATTTCTCCTACAACTTCGCCAACGAAGACAGCAGTGAAGCCAGCGTGATGGGGCGTATCCGCCCGTGGAACGCGATGATGCTGATCTCCAACGACATCATGCGTTACGCCGAAGAAAGCGATGACGGCAATATCCAGAACATTGATGTCAATGCCATGGAGAAGCACGCCAACCAGTACATCTCGCAGCAGATCTTCAATATTCTGACGGCGCAGGCAGTCACCACTGACTACGACCAGAACTACTTCCGCCGCGCCGGCATCGACATCGGCGAAACCATCCGCCTGGACGCCAACGACCTGTTCATGAGTCTGGCCGGGCCGGTGGCGATTGCCTACGCCGAATCGGTAGTCCCGGAAACCCCGCCGCCGAGCAGCGACAAGTTCAAGGTCTTCGACAAAGAGCCGCAGCGCCTGAACATCGACGACCTGTTCTTCCGTTCGATCGACCTGCCGCACTTCAACAAGGTCACTCAGGCCATCGAAGGCATCAGCCTGCTGCCGATCGAATCCAAGCGTTATCGCGCTTCGCTTGAGCAGTACAAGAATTCCGGCTACGACGCCGCCGCGCTGCACGACCTGCACTTCTTCAAGAATTGCTCGTCGGTGGTCTCGATCGTCTCGCTGCCGAAAGACTACAAACTGTCGTACATGGACCTGAACCGGTTGAAGACCCATCTCAACAGCCTGTTCCCCAACACCACCCTCAAGCGCTACGCGCTGGTGATCGGCGCTTCGGCCAACCTGTCGCTGACCACCCTCATCGCCAAGAGCCCGTGCCTGTCGGACGACTTCCTCACACTGATCGTGGCGTTCATCAAGCGCTGCTTCGCGAAGAATCCGTACCGTTTCGACGAGACGCTGGATAACTCGATTCTCGACTTCATCATTCAGGAAGACTTCGACGAAGAGCGGATCGACGACCTGCTCAACGAATTCGAAAACCCGGCGAAGATCCTCGACACCAACTGGTACGCGATCAAACCGATGTACGAAAAGAAATACCGTGAGTTGATCAACGACAAGGACAAGTTCGTCTCGATCAATGACATTCGCCTGTCGCGTGATTGCGTGAAGAAGTCGATCAAGTACCTGCGCGAGATCTACCGCCACCGGATTGGCAAGACCAAGGTCATTTCGCTGAATAACCATACCGGCAAGACTTACTCGGTCTGATCCAGAAACGAGATGACCCCATTCGCGAGCAGGCTTGCTCCCACAGGGAAATGTATTTCAATGTGGGAGCGAGCCTGCTCGCGAAGGCGCCCTCGAATTCACCGACAAATTCAGCTTTACGAACATCCAGAAACAATTAAGCAACCCTCAGGCAGCTCCATAAACTGTTCCCGTTACGTTTACGTCACCGTGAGGCGTGGTGTTTCTCCACGGCAAGGTGCCATCACGCTACTCCGCTACACACTTGCGGTGCGGCAATCGAGGCACCAAAAGGGTGCAGGCAATTAAACGGCCGCCCTTTCCTGGATCAGAATCCACGGCGAAACCACCACGGCCCACAGCTGCGGATCACGTTCGAAAATATCCAGTGCCCGCGTTTCAGACAGCTTGGCGACCTTGTCCTCGGCCAGCCAGGCCGCGACTTTCTCGCCTTCATCCGAAGCCACGGCCTCGGCGGCGGCGATCAAATCCAGGTCAGGGTCGACCCACAATAGGGCACCCTTGGCGAAGAACGGCTCCAGCTCTTTCCAGGTAATAGATGCCGTTTCACCAAGCAGCTTGGCATAGAGGGTGCTAGGTTCTTGATTCATGGGAGCTGTCCGGAAAAGAAATCGACGCGAATGATAACGTCGGTGGTCCGGCAGAAAAACCCGGTTGCAAATCGCTGCACCGAACGAAAAGAGCAGGAACGCCAGGGAATGCTGCCTTTTGGGATATATGCCCTCGATTGCCCCGCCGCAATTCTGTCTCTTTCATTCAAAAATGCGACACCCCCAAGTTTTGCCCCGTGGCGCCCGCTTCCCAGTTGATCAAGCGGCGCTCTACACTGTACCGGTACAGTTGCCGGGGCATTTTCCGGAGGGTATCGCAAAGATATCTGACCCGGTTCTGCTGCTACGGCGCCAGAACTCTAAAAAATACAACAGTAAGAGTGGAGCACTATGACTAAGGCTACTAAGCAGATTTCCAAACTGTTTGCCGCTATGGTTCTGGCCGGGGTTGCCAGCCATTCGTTCGCAGCTGACACCATCAAAATCGGTATCGCCGGTCCTAAAACCGGTCCAGTAGCCCAGTACGGCGACATGCAGTTCAGTGGCGCGAAAATGGCCATCGAGCAGATCAACGCCAAGGGCGGCGTCGACGGCAAGAAACTCGAAGCCGTTGAATACGACGATGCCTGCGATCCGAAACAAGCGGTAGCGGTAGCGAACAAGGTCGTCAACGACGGCGTCAAGTTCGTGGTCGGTCACCTGTGCTCCAGCTCCACCCAGCCTGCTTCGGACATCTACGAAGACGAAGGCGTGATCATGATCACCCCGGCTGCCACCAGCCCGGACATCACCGCCCGTGGCTACAAAATGATCTTCCGCACCATCGGTCTCGACAGCGCCCAGGGCCCTGCCGCCGGCAACTACATCGCCGATCACGTGAAACCGAAAGTGGTTGGCGTGCTGCACGACAAACAGCAGTACGGTGAAGGCATCGCCACCGCGGTGAAATCGACCCTTGAGAAGAAAGGCACCAAGGTTGCCGTCTTCGAAGGCGTCAACGCTGGCGACAAAGACTTCTCCGCCATCATCGCCAAGCTCAAGCAAGCCGGCGTCGACTTCGTCTACTACGGTGGCTACCACCCGGAGCTGGGTCTGATTCTGCGTCAGGCTCAGGAAAAAGGCCTGAAAGCCCGCTTCATGGGTCCGGAAGGCGTGGGTAACGACTCGATCACCCAGATCGCCAAGGACGCGTCCGAAGGCCTGCTGGTGACCCTGCCGAAATCCTTCGACCAGGATCCGGCCAACGTTGCCCTGGCTGACGCGTTCAAAGCCAAGAAGGAAGATCCGAGCGGTCCGTTCGTGTTCCCGTCCTACTCGGCAGTGACCGTGATTGCCGAAGGCATCAAGGCGGCCAAGTCCGAAGACGCTACCGAAGTGGCTGAAGCCATCCACGCCGGTTCGTTCAAGACCCCGACCGGCGACCTGAGCTTCGACGACAAGGGCGACCTGAAGGACTTCAAATTTGTCGTGTACGAGTGGCACAACGGCAAACCTAAAACCGAAGTTTCGCCTCAGTAAGGCCTTGCCCGACTGACTGCCAATAAAGCCCACGGCGTGCCGTGGGCTTTGTTTTGCGAATGTATGGGCCGCGCTGGCGTGATCCGCCAGTCGACCCACCTGAAAATCTCAAAACCGTCATCAGCGGTTCGCTGGCAAAACCCGGATTCGAAGTGGATAGAGATCCACGGGGCCGGGCGGGAAAATGACTCCACCAGTGAAATGCGTACAGGTTTTTAGGAGCGCTGTAATGCCTGACCTCTATCACTTCTTCCAACAGCTGGTTAACGGCCTCAACGTTGGCAGCATGTATGCCCTGATCGCCATCGGCTACACGATGGTCTACGGCATCATTGGAATGATCAACTTCGCCCACGGCGAGGTGTACATGATCGGTTCCTACGTGGCCTTCATCGCCATCGCCGGGCTGACCATGATGGGACTCGACAGTGTCCCGCTGTTGATGACCGCGGCGTTCATCGCCAGCATCGTCGTCACCAGTTCCTACGGTTACAGCATCGAACGGATCGCCTACCGCCCCCTGCGCGGCAGCAACCGTCTGATCCCGCTGATTTCTGCCATCGGTATGTCGATCTTCCTGCAGAACACCGTTCTGCTGGCGCAAGACTCCAAGGACAAAGCTATCCCCAACCTGATCCCGGGCAACTTCGCCTTCGGTCCGGGCGGCGCACAAGAAGTGCTGATTTCCTACATGCAGATCGTGGTGTTCGTGGTGACCCTGATCGCCATGCTCGGCCTGACCCTGTTCATCTCCCGTTCCCGCCTGGGCCGCGCCTGCCGCGCCTGTGCCGAGGACATCAAGATGGCCAACCTGCTCGGCATCAACACCAACAACATCATCGCCCTGACCTTCGTCATCGGTGCTGCGCTGGCAGCTGTTGCAGCAGTGCTGCTGAGCATGCAATACGGCGTGATCAACCCCAACGCCGGTTTCCTCGTCGGCCTCAAGGCCTTCACCGCTGCGGTACTGGGCGGCATCGGCAGCATCCCCGGGGCCATGCTCGGCGGCCTGGTGCTCGGTGTAGCGGAAGCGTTCGGTGCCGATATCTTCGGCGACCAGTACAAGGACGTCGTTGCGTTCGGCCTGCTGGTTCTGGTGCTGTTGTTCCGTCCGACCGGCATTCTGGGCCGTCCGGAGGTTGAGAAAGTATGACTAGGAATCTTAAACAGGCACTGTTCAGTGCCTTGCTGGTGTGGGCGGTGGCTTACCCGGTACTCGGTCTGAAACTGACCATCGTCGGCATCAATCTGGAAGTGCACAACACCAGCCCTGCGGTACTTGCGACCATCGCGATCTGCTCGGTGCTGATGTTCCTGCGCGTGCTGTTCAACCAGCAGATCAGCAAGGCCTGGCGCTCCTCGCCGGGCATGCCGCTGATCCCGGCCAAGGCCAGCAACTTCCTGACCCTGCCGACCACCCAGCGCTATTTCATCATTGCGCTGATTCTGATCGCCCTGGTCTGGCCGTTCTTCGGCTCCCGTGGCGCGGTAGATATCGCAACGCTGATCCTGATCTACGTGATGCTTGGCCTGGGCCTGAACATCGTCGTCGGTCTGGCCGGTCTGCTTGACCTGGGCTACGTCGGTTTCTACGCCGTCGGCGCCTACAGCTACGCGCTGCTGTCGCACTACTACGGCTTGAGCTTCTGGATCTGCCTGCCGATTGCCGGCCTGATGGCGGCGACGTTCGGCTTCCTGCTGGGCTTCCCGGTGTTGCGTCTGCGTGGCGACTATCTGGCGATCGTTACCTTGGGTTTCGGCGAGATCATCCGTCTGTTCCTGCGTAACCTGACCGACATCACCGGTGGCCCGAACGGCATCAGCAACATCGAGAAACCGACGTTCTTCGGTCTGACCTTCGAGCGCAAGGCCGCCGAAGGCCTGCAGACGTTCCACGAGTATTTCGGTCTGCAATACAACTCGATCAACAAGGTGATCTTCCTTTACCTGGTTGCGCTGTTGCTCGCACTGGCCGCGCTGTTCGTGATCAACCGTCTGCTGCGCATGCCGATCGGCCGTGCGTGGGAAGCGTTGCGTGAAGACGAAATTGCCTGCCGTGCGCTGGGCCTGAACCCGACCGTGATCAAGCTCTCCGCGTTCACTCTGGGTGCTGCGTTCGCCGGTTTCGCCGGCAGCTTCTTCGCCGCGCGTCAGGGCCTGGTGACGCCCGAGTCGTTCACCTTCATCGAGTCGGCGATCATCCTCGCCATCGTCGTATTGGGTGGCATGGGCTCGCAACTGGGTGTGATTCTGGCGGCGATCGTGATGATCCTGTTGCCGGAAATGATGCGTGAGTTCAGCGAATACCGCATGTTGATGTTCGGTGCGCTGATGGTGCTGATGATGATCTGGCGTCCACAAGGTCTGCTGCCGATGCAACGCCCACACATGGAGTTGCGCAAATGAGCCGCGAGATCCTTAAAGTCGAAAATCTGAGCATGCGCTTCGGCGGCTTGCTCGCGGTCAACGGCGTGGCGCTGACCGTGAAGGAAAAGCAGGTGGTTGCACTGATCGGCCCGAACGGCGCCGGCAAGACCACCGTGTTCAACTGCCTGACCGGCTTCTATCAGCCTACCGGCGGCAGCATCCTGCTCGACGGCGAGCCGATCCAGGGCCTGCCGGGCCACAAGATCGCCCTCAAAGGCGTGGTGCGGACGTTCCAGAACGTGCGTTTGTTCAAGGACATGACTGCGGTCGAGAACCTGTTGATCGCCCAGCACCGTCACTTGAACACCAACTTCCTGTCCGGCCTGTTCAAGACCCCGGCGTTCCGCAAAAGCGAGCGCGAGGCCATGGAATTTGCCGAGTACTGGCTGGAAAAGGTCAACCTTAAAGAGTTCGCCAACCGCACCGCCGGCACCCTCGCCTACGGCCAGCAACGGCGTCTGGAAATCGCCCGCTGCATGATGACCCGCCCACGGATTCTCATGCTCGACGAACCGGCCGCCGGCCTGAACCCGAAGGAAACCGAAGACCTCAAGGCGCTGATCGGTGTGTTGCGCGAAGAGCACAACGTCACCGTGCTGCTGATCGAACACGACATGAAACTGGTCATGAGCATTTCCGACCACATCGTCGTGATCAACCAGGGCACACCGTTGGCCGACGGCACGCCGGAACAGATCCGCGACAATCCTGAAGTGATCAAAGCCTACCTGGGGGAAGCGTAAATGCTGCAGTTCGAAAACGTTTCCACCTTCTACGGCAAGATCCAGGCCCTGCACAGCGTCAACGTCGAAGTCCGTCAGGGCGAAATCGTGACGCTGATCGGCGCCAACGGTGCCGGCAAATCCACGCTGCTGATGACGCTGTGCGGTTCGCCGCAGGCGCACAGCGGCAGCATCCGCTACATGGGTGAGGAACTGGTCGGCCAGGACTCGTCGCAGATCATGCGCAAGAGCATCGCCGTGGTCCCGGAAGGGCGTCGGGTGTTTGCCCGTCTGACCGTGGAAGAAAACCTGTCGATGGGCGGATTTTTCACCGACAAGGGCGACTATCAGGAACAGATGGACAAGGTTCTCGGACTTTTCCCACGCCTGAAAGAGCGCTTCAACCAGCGCGGCGGCACCATGTCCGGCGGTGAACAGCAGATGCTCGCCATCGGCCGCGCGCTGATGAGCAAGCCCAAGCTACTGCTGCTCGACGAGCCGTCGCTGGGTCTGGCGCCGATCATCATCCAGCAGATCTTCGACATCATCGAACAGCTGCGCAAGGACGGTGTGACGGTGTTCCTGGTCGAGCAGAACGCCAACCAGGCGCTGAAAATTGCTGACCGCGCCTACGTTCTGGAGAACGGCCGCGTGGTCATGCAAGGCACCGGTGAAGCGCTGCTGACCGATCCGAAAGTACGCGAGGCGTACCTCGGCGGTTGAGTGTTATCGCTGCACAAAAAAACGGCCTTCGGGCCGTTTTTTGTTTCCTGAGCACCACCAAGGTAACCCTGTGGGAGCGAGCCTGCTCGCGAAAGCGGTCTGTCATTCAACATTATGGGTGCTTGACACACCGCCTTCGCGAGCAGGCTCGCTCCCACAGGGATACAGCTGAATCCGAAATTTTTTATAAATTTCTCGCCCCGCCTGTAACGCATCCCCCCACCCGTTCTCTAGAGGGACAAGCAAGCGCAAACCGCTTGCAGAAACCCTGATAAAAAACTGGAGAAACATCATGACTGCGACTACCCGTACCCTGTCCGCCACCGCCCTGGTTCTGGCCCTCGGTTCCGCTCTGAGCATCGCCACTGTCTCCACCGCCCAGGCCGCCGATGCCAACATGGAAAAATGCTTCGGCGTGGCCATGAAGGGCAAGAACGATTGCGCCGCAGGTGCCGGGACTACCTGCGCCGGCACGGCGAAAATGGACTATCAGGCCAACGCCTGGAAGCTCGTTCCGAAAGGCACCTGCGCCACCACCGAAAGCAAAACCTCGCCGACCGGTTTCGGTCAGCTCGAAGCCTTCAAAGCCAAGTCCTGATCCACGGCCTGCCTGAGTGACGCCCATGTTCAGTCATCACGAACCGTCCCTGCCGCGCACTCAGGCAGCTCGCACCGAGCTCCCTGCCCGCGCCGGGCTGGGGCTCAAGACCGGGCACTTCCTCGAAGTGCTCGGCTCCTTACCGGACCTCGGTTTCTTCGAAGTCCACGCCGAAAACTACATGGTGGCCGGCGGCCCGTTTCATCATTTTCTCGGTCTGATTCGCGAACAGTACCCGCTGTCATTGCACGGCGTGGGCCTGTCGATCGGTGGCGAAGGCCCGCTGGACAGCCAGCACCTCAAACGCCTCGCCGAGCTGATCGAGCGCTATCAACCGCAAGCCTTTTCCGAACATCTGGCATGGTCGAGCCACGGCCCGGTGTTCCTCAATGACCTGCTGCCACTGGCTTACGACACGCCGACGCTGAACCGCGTCTGTGCGCACATCGACCAGGTGCAGAACACTCTGAAACGACCGATGCTGCTGGAGAACCCGGCGACCTATCTGGGATTTGAGCACTCGACGATCGACGAGGCCGAGTTCATTGCCGAAGTGATCCGCCGCAGCGGCTGCGGCTTGTTGCTCGACGTCAACAATGTCTACGTGTCGTGCATCAATCATCAGCGCGATCCTTTGGCCTACCTCGATGCGTTACCGCTGCACGCGGTCGGCGAGATTCATCTGGCCGGCTTCGCTGAAGATTGCGACAACCTAGGCGACCGCTTGCTGATCGACGATCACGGCGCGCCGATTGATCAGGCCGTCTGGGATCTGTACCGGCAAGTGCTGCAACGTATCGGCCCGGTGGCGACGCTGATCGAACGTGATAATCAGGTGCCGGCCTTCGACGTTTTGCTCGCCGAAGCGCAGCAAGCCGAGACGCTGTTGCGCCGCGCAGAGCGTGCGGCATGAGCACGCAAGCGGACTTCGCCGCCGCCCTGCTCAATGCGCAACTGCCGTATCCCAAGGGCCTGTGCAGCCGCAATGGCGCCGATCCGTCGCGGCGTTTCGCGGTCTATCGCAACAACGTGCAGAGCTCGCTGATCAATGCCCTGGCCGACAGCTATCCGGTGGTGCAGCAGTTGGTCGGCGAGGAATTCTTCCGCGCCATGGCGGCGATTTTCGTCCAGAGTCAGCCGCCACACAGTCCGTTGATGAGCCGCTATGGCGAGCACTTCGCCGACTTCATCGCACAATTCGAACCCATTGCCGGCGTGCCTTATGTGGCTGATGTCGCGCGCCTTGAGCACCTGCGCACTGTCGCCTACCACGCCGCCGATGCGCAGCCGATCCGGCCTGAACAAGTCAGTGCCGCGCTGGCCGATCCGCAGTCGCTGAGTGAACTGTGTTTCGAACTGCATCCCTCGCTGCACCTGCTCGACTCTGCTTTTGCGGTCGTGGCGATCTGGGCCGCGCATCAGCAGGAGCCAACTCTCGCGGGCATTGGCCTCAATCAAGGCCAGCACGCCCTGGTGCTGCGCAATGGTCTCGACGTTGAGATGTTCGCTCTTGAACCGGGTGCGAGCGTGTTCCTTCGTCATCTGCTCCAGGGCTCGCCACTGCTCGCGGCGGCAGAAAACAGCCCGCCGTTCGATCTCGCCCAAACCCTCGCCTTACTGATTGCGCATAACGCGATCACCCAGCTGAATTACAAGGAGTTGCCATGAACGCTTTGGTCTTGCGCGCCATCGCGCTGTTGGAAAAAATCCCGCACAGCCTGATTGCCTTCATCGGGCGTTTTTCCATCGCTGCGGTGTTCTGGAAATCCGGGCAAACCAAGGTCGAAGGACTGGCCATCGACTTGATTGACGGCACTTTTGAACTGGGCTGGCCACGCTTGGCCGATTCGACGATTCCGCTGTTTCAGAGCGAGTACGACCTGCCGCTGTTGTCGCCGGAAATTGCCGCGCATCTGGCGGCGTTTGCCGAGCATGTGTTTCCGCTACTGATCCTGCTCGGCCTAGCGACGCGGTTTTCCGCGCTGGCACTGCTGGGCATGACCCTGACTATCCAACTGCTTGTCTACCCGGATGCCTACCCGACCCATGGCACTTGGGCGGCGGTGTTGCTGTACCTGATGGCGACCGGGCCGGGCAAATTGTCGATCGATCAGATGATCGCCCGCCGTTTCGCAAAGTAAGATCCCCCCTGTAGGAGCGAGCCTGCTCGCGAAAGCGGTGTGTCATTCAACATCGGTATCGACTGAACTGACGCATTCGCGAGCAGGCTCGCTCCCACAGGGAAATCACATCAGCGCTGGAGTCGATCCAGCGCTTCGCCACTGCGCTTGAACCAGCCCATCAGATAATCCGCGAGCACCTGCGTGCGTTTCGGCAATCCACCCTGATACGGGTGCACCAGATACATCGGCATGCGTCGGGTCTGGTAATCGCGCAGCAGCCAGCGCAAGCGGCCGTCAGCCAGTTCGGTTTGCAGCAGGTACGACGGCAAGCGAGCGATGCCGGCACCGGACAGCGCAGCTTTTTTCAACAGACTGTAGTGATTGCTGGCGAACGGACCGGATACCCGCACCCGCAACAACTCGTGCTGCTGGTGATACAGCCATTCTTCGCGACCGCTGTAATGGCTGTTGAGCAGGCAACGATGCTCGGCCAAGGCATGCGGCGTCGCCGGCTCGCCGAAGCGCTCCAGGTAGGCCGGGCTGGCGCAGGTCATTTCATGCCACGCCAACAGCGGCCTGGCCACCAGCCGATCGTCATTGGCCACTTCGGCGCGAATCGCCAGATCAAAGCCATCGCGGGCCAGATCGCGATAGCTGTTGTCCAGCTCCAGCTCGATCTGCACCTCCGGATATTGCCCGGAAAACTCCAGCAACAAGCCATCGAAAAATGTCTCGCCGAGCGACACCGGAACCGTCATGCGCACCGGGCCGGCCATGTCGTCCTTCAACCGCGCCAAAGCCTGCCGTGCGCGTTCGACCTGGACCACCAGCGCCTGAGCCTGCGGCAGCAGCGCCGCCCCCGCTGCCGTCAGGCTCAAGCGCCGGGTCGTGCGTTGCAGCAGCACCACGCTGAATTGCGCTTCGAGCTGGCTGATGCGCTTGGACAATTGGCCCTTGCTGCAGCCCAACTGCTGCGCCGCCAAGGTAAAACTGCCGGCCTCGATCAGCACGGCGAAAGCGGCAAGGTCGTCCATTTCGCTCATGGATTGTTTCCATTTGAAAACCAAAGGTTGCCTATTAGTGCGCTTATCCGCAGAAAAAACCACTCTAGACTGAAACTTCATTCACACACATGGGGTACAGCTCGATGAAAATTCTGTTGATAGGCGCAGGCGGCACCATCGGTTCGGCGGTGGACAAAGAGTTGTCGCAACGCCACGAGGTCATTCGTATCGGTCGCAACAGCGGTGACTTGCAGGTGGATATCAGCGACAGCGCGTCGATCCGCAAGCTGTTCGAACAAACCGGCAAGTTCGATGCCTTAATCTGCTCGGCGGGCAACGTGACGTTTGCAGCGCTGGACGAGATGACTGGGGACAGCTTCGCCCTCGGCCTGAAAGACAAGCTGATGGGCCAGGTCAACCTGCTGCTGATCGGCCGCGAGTACGCCAATGACGGCGCCTCGTTCACCTTTACCACCGGCGTGCTCAGCCACGATCCGATTCGCAGCGGCGCTTCGGCAGCGCTGGTCAACGGCGCCCTCGACAGCTTCGTCCGCGCCGCCGCCATCGAACTGCCGCGTGGCCTGCGGGTGAACTCGGTGAGCCCGACCGTGCTGACCGAAGCCCTGGGCAAATACGCGCCCTACTTCCGTGGCTTCAAGCCGGTTCCTGCTGCAGAAGTGGCTTTGGCCTACGCGAAAAGTGTCGAAGGCCTGCAGACCGGTCAGACGTTTCACGTGGGTTAAGGCCCTTGTGATGAACGGTCAGGCTGCGTAACGTGGCAGCACTTGTCTGGAGAGCCAAAGATGCGTGTTGCCCGTTCGATCGTCCTCGTTGCCCTGCTTCCGTTGTTTGCGGCCTGCCAGTTGTTCGACGGCCAGCGTGAAAGTGTGTCCCATGCCGGGCAAACGCGGATGCAGGGGCAACTGACCGCCGCCGACGGCAAACTGGTGTTCCAGCCGTGCCAGGAGCAGCGGCGACTGGTGGTCAACGACATCGGCGGCACCAGCGTCCTGCAAGAGGCCGCCACCCTCGCCGACGAGCAGGGCAAGCTGTTTGCCGATGTGCGCGGCAAGGTCTCCGGCGACCGCCTCGACCTCGGCCAGTTGTATCGCGTCGAACGCTCTGGCACGGCCTGTGATGACCCCAATTTCAAACTGTTGATCCTGCGTGCTGGCGGCCATGGCCCGGAATGGAACGTCAAGGTCAGCGGCAAAGGCATGGTCATCGAGCGCGACGGCCAGCCGCCGCTGGCCGTGCCGTATGTGGAAGAGCAACTGGGCGACGGCCGCTTCAATCTCAGCAGCGAAGCCAACAACCAGCGCATCGAATTGTGGGTCGCGCCACAGCGCTGCATCGACAGCAGCACCGGCAGCGTGCAGCACATGAGCGCCGAATTGCGTATCGACGGTCAGGTGCAGCGCGGCTGCGGCTATTTCGGCGGCGCGCGTAACGACTGATCGTTTTTCCCCCACGGATCCGCTCGCGGCGGCTTATAATCGCCGCCTTCAAACGCCCTGGCGCAGTTGTGCGCCCCGCGAATCCGGATCCCCGCCATGTTACGAATCACCGAACTCAAGCTGCCAATCGACCATCCCGAAGAAGACCTGCGCGTCGCCATCGTGCAACGCCTGGGCATCGCCAGCGATGATCTGCTCGATTTCACCTTGTTCAAGCGCAGCTATGACGCGCGCAAAAAGTCCTCCGAACTGTGCTTCATCTACACCATCGACCTCAACGTACGCGACGAGGCCAGAGTGTTGGGCAAGTTCGCCGACGACCGTAACGTCAACGTGGCGCCGGATGTCAGCTACAAATTCGTCGGCCAGGCACCGAGCGATCTCGGCCAACGGCCGATCGTCGTCGGTTTCGGCCCGTGCGGCATCTTCGCCGGCCTGCTGCTGGCGCAGATGGGTTTCAAACCGATCATTCTCGAACGCGGCACCGAAGTCCGTCAGCGCACCAAGGACACCTGGGGCCTGTGGCGCAAAAGCGTGCTCAATCCCGAGTCCAACGTACAGTTTGGCGAAGGCGGCGCGGGCACGTTCTCCGACGGCAAGCTGTACAGCCAGATCAAGGACCCGAAATTCCTCGGCCGCAAAGTCCTGCACGAGTTCGTCAAGGCCGGCGCGCCGGAAGAAATCCTCTACGTCAGCAAGCCGCACATCGGTACGTTCCGCCTGACCGGCATGGTCGAAAACATGCGCGAGCAGATCCGTGAGCTGGGCGGTGAAGTGCGCTTCCAGGAGCGCGTCAGCGACGTGCTGATCGAAGACGGCCAACTGGTGGGCGTGCAACTGGCCAGCGGCGAAACCCTGCATTCGAAGCATGTGGTTCTGGCCCTCGGCCACAGTGCCCGCGACACCTTCCGCATGCTCCACAGCCGTGGCGTGTTCATGGAAGCCAAGCCGTTCTCGGTGGGTTTCCGCATCGAACATCCGCAATCGCTGATCGACCGCGCGCGCCTGGGCAAATACGCCGGCCACCCGAAACTCGGCGCTGCCGATTACAAACTGGTGCACCACGCCAAGAACGGGCGCTCGGTCTACAGCTTCTGCATGTGCCCGGGCGGCACTGTGGTCGCGGCGACGTCCGAGCCCAATCGCGTAGTCACCAATGGCATGAGCCAGTACTCGCGTAACGAGCGCAATGCCAACTCCGGCATCGTCGTCGGCATCACCCCGGAAGTCGATTATCCGGGCGGCCCGCTCGCCGGTATCGAGTTGCAGGAACGCCTGGAATCCCACGCGTTCATCCTTGGCGGCAGCGACTACAAGGCCCCGGCGCAACTCGTCGGCGACTTTATCAACGACATTCCATCGACCGAACTGGGCGAAGTCGAGCCGTCGTACAAACCAGGCGTGGCGCTGGGCGATCTGGCCTTGGCGCTCCCGGAGTTTGCCATTGAGGCGATCCGTGAAGCCTTGCCGGCGTTCGAGAAGCAGATTCGCGGGTATTCGCTGCACGACGCCGTGCTGACCGGGATCGAGACGCGCACTTCATCGCCGCTGCGCATCACCCGCAACGAGTCGCTGCAGAGCATGAACGTCAAAGGCCTGTTCCCGGCCGGTGAAGGCGCGGGCTATGCCGGCGGGATTCTCTCGGCGGGTGTCGACGGGATTCGCATTGCCGAGGCGGTAGCGCGGGATATCCTCGGCCTCGACGCCTGATCCGCTAAGTTCGCAACAACGCAAAACCCTGTGGGAGCGAGCCTGCTCGCGAAAGCGGTCTGTCACTCAACGAAGTTGTAGAATGTGACTCCGCCTTCGCGAGCAGCCTCGCTCCCACAGTGGTTTCTGCTTTTGGCTTTAGATATTCGCGCGCAGCACCGAGGTCGGCAACGCCTCTCCGCGCTCGGCACTCGCGGCCACCGCTGCAATCAAATCACCCAGTTCGTAACCCTGCGCTTTCAACCAGTTCTGGTCGTAATAGGTGTCGGCATAACGCTCGCCGCCATCGCACAGGATCGCCACGATCGACCCCGACTGCCCCGCCGCTTTCATCTGCTGCGCTGCCATCAGCGCACCGATCAGATTGGTCCCGCTCGACCCGCCGACATGCCGCCCCAAACGCTGCGCCAGATAATGCATGGCCGCCAGCGACAGGGCGTCCGGCACCTTGACCATCGCATCGATCACCTTGGGCAGGAACGACGCTTCGACCCGAGGCCGGCCAATGCCTTCTATGCGCGAGCCGCAGTCCAGGCGCAGGCTGGCATCTCCGGTCTGGTAAAAATCGAAGAACACCGAACGCTCGGCATCGGCACACAACACGCGGGTGCAATGCTGGCGATAGCGCACGTAACGGCCGAGGGTCGCGGTGGTGCCGCCGGTGCCGGGGCTGGAAATCAGCCAGGTCGGCTCAGGGTGTTTTTCGAAGCGCATCTGCTGGAAGATCGACTCGGCGATGTTGTTGTTCGCTCGCCAGTCGGTGGCGCGTTCAGCGTAAGTGAACTGATCGATGAAGTGACCGCCATGCTCGCGGGCCAGGCGCTCGGATTCGGCGTAGATCTGCGTCGGATCCTGCACCAGATGGCTCTGCCCGCCGTAGAAGGCAATCTGGGCAATCTTCTCTTTCGAGGTGGTCGCCGGCATCACCGCGATAAACGGCAAACCGAGCATGCGCGCGAAATACGCTTCGGAAATCGCCGTCGAGCCGCTGGACGCTTCGATCACTGGCGCGCCGGGTTTCAGCCAGCCGTTACACAGCGCGTAGAGGAACAGCGAACGGGCCAGGCGATGCTTGAGGCTGCCGGTCGGGTGGCTGGATTCGTCCTTGAAATACAACTCGATGCCGGCAAAACCGGGCAGCGGCAAAGGGATCAGGTGGGTGTCGGCGCTGCGCTGGAAGTCCGCCTCAATGATGCGGATGGCTTCGCGGGCCCACTGTCGGTTGTCGCTCATGGTTTCGGTTCTCGTTGAATCAGCCAGAAAATCGGTCTTCTGAAAAAGGTCTGCCGCAAGCTTAGGAAAAATCCCGCAGGCGGCAAAGATACAGCTGAGTCTCAATGTGTCAGGCAACTGCTAGGCTCAGTGCTGCCCGTACCAGACAGCCTGTAACGACATATAACAAAAAAGAATATAACTTTTGTTTTAACAACTAACGGTACGGGTTAGGGTGTTTCACCTTTTTCTTGATTCGATGGAGAGCGACCTTGCCTCTGCGTAGCACTTTCACGCGTTTCTTTCAGTTGGAAGCCGCCAGCGGTCTGCTATTGATCGCCGCAGCCGTTCTCGCGCTGATCATCAACAACTCACCGCTGTCGTGGCTGTACACCGGCCTGCTCGACACTCCTGTGGTGGCGCAGATCGGCGCGTTGAAAATCGCCAAACCCCTGCTGCTGTGGATCAACGACGGCCTGATGGCGATGTTCTTCCTGCTGATCGGTCTGGAAGTGAAACGCGAAGTGCTCGACGGCCAATTGTCCAAGCCTTCGCAGATCGTCCTGCCCGGCGCAGCGGCGATCGGCGGCATGCTGGTGCCGGCGCTGATCTACTGGTTCCTCAACCGCGACAACCCCGCCGCCCTGAGTGGCTGGGCCATTCCCACCGCCACCGATATCGCCTTCGCCCTCGGCGTACTGGCGCTGCTCGGCAAGCGCGTGCCGGTGTCGCTGAAACTGTTCCTGATGACCCTGGCGATCATCGATGACCTCGGCGCCATCGTCATCATCGCAATCTTCTATTCCGGCGAACTCTCGACCCTGTCCCTTGGCCTGGCGGCTGCGTGCATTGCCGCGCTGGTGGCGATGAACCGGCTCGGCGTGGTCAAGCTCGGGCCGTACATGATCATCGGCCTGATCCTCTGGGTCTGCGTGCTCAAGAGCGGTGTCCACGCGACACTTGCCGGTGTGACTCTGGCGTTCTGCATTCCCCTGCGCACGAAAAACGCTGAATCGTCGCCGCTGCTGACCCTCGAACACGCGCTGCACCCGTGGGTCGCCTACGGCATCCTGCCGCTGTTCGCCTTCGCCAACGCCGGCCTGTCACTGAGCGGCGTCACCGTCGAAAGCTTCACCCACGACGTACCGATGGGCATCGCCATCGGCCTGCTGCTGGGCAAGACCATCGGCGTGTTCGGCCTGACTTGGCTGGCGGTCAAGATCGGCATCGCCGCCCTGCCCCAAGGCGCCAACTGGGGCCAGGTCCTCGGCGTCGCGATCCTCTGCGGCATAGGCTTCACCATGAGCCTGTTCGTCGGCTCGCTGGCCTTCGAACCCGGCGTGAGTGATTATGCCGGCATGGATCGCATGGGCATCCTCACCGGCTCGATCCTCGCGGCGGTGATTGGTTATGCGGTGACGGCGGCGGCGAGTCGCAGGGGTACGATACAAGCTTCCTGAAGTTTGTTCCGGCGAATGGCACAGCCCTTCAACAGACGAGGGGCTTGGCTGTAAACCTTGCAAATGTGCTATATCTTGCGCAAGAAACAGCCATCTACTCTTTACACCCTTTTGGAGTCATTCATGTCGCGCAAAGCCGAAAAACGCCCAATGACTGATGATCAGATTGCTGTTCAGGAGTCACGAATTCCTGACATCGCTTTAAAGGCCTTCAGCAATGCCTACAAAATGGCGCTCGCAAACGGCGCAGCGGTGCTTGTCGCTAAAGATGGTCAACTGCTTGAAGTGACCGAGAAGACTTCCATCGTTTTGCGGTCGATTGGCGCCTACGGCAATCTGAAAAGCGGAACGCGTCTGCACATCAATAAATCTTCAAAACAGGTTACTTCTTGAGCACACCGAGAATACGGATATTTGCGGGACCGAACGGATCCGGGAAAAGCACATTCAATCGACTTGTCCCTGCGCACCTGCTGGGCAACTACATAAATCCTGACGACATCGAGCGCTCAATCAAAGATACCGGTTACTTTGATTTCGGTTCTTATCGCATCGAAGCACATAAGGCGGAGCTTTTCGACTTTCTCCGTGCTCACCCCCTGCTGAAAAAATCGCCTCGTTCGCAGGCAAAGCTTGATGACCTCGCAATTGATGGAATCCGGCTCAACTTTTCGAATACTGAAATCGACTCGTACGTTGCGTCGGCACTCTGCGACTTCATCCGTAGATCGTTGATAAAAGAACGCATCAGCTTTACGTTCGAAACCGTCATGTCCTCCGCGGACAAAGTCAGCCTCCTCGCTGAAGCGAGTAAATCCGGCTATAGGGTCTACGTCTATTACGTGGCGACAGCGGATCCGCAGATAAATATTGCGAGAGTTGCATACCGCGTTTCCCGAGGCGGGCATAACGTTCCTGCTGAAAAAATTGAAGCTCGATACTGGCGATCTCTCGAGCTTTTATCCGAAGCTATTCTGGCCTCCAATCGGGCGTATATTTTCGATAACTCTGATGAAGGCAGTGAAGACCTGACGCAGATAGCTGAAATTACGGATGGAGAACTGATCGAAATCAAATCAGACACTCAACCGCCGTGGTTCAAGCAGTTCGTGCTGGATAAATTGCTTTAGATTCATTTCGAAATTCACATTGCCAATTGGTAACGATGAGTTTGCGTAGCAGACTGCTCCACGTCTCTGCGGCAGACCTCGTTCAAGTCGAACAATCCCCACGTCATTAGCGACCCGTCCTACAGCCACACTTTCCCCGCTTCGATAACGTCGTGCAGCCCCTTTCCGAGGGGCTGTCGATGATGAACGAAGGGACGATCAGTGGCGCGGAACAAGGACATTCCCCGGGTGCAAAACCCGCCGGAGGGCGACGGACATCACGTTACCTGGCGGTATATGACGGCCGCCGAACTGGCCGAGCGCGAAGCCGGGCAAAACGCTTACGACGCGATGCTGGCGCGGCAGGAGGCGTTCGAGCGCAGCCGTGACGTGGCTGCGAAAAAACCTGAAGCCGTGCGTGCCGGCTGTGTATTCGCCAAGTCCTGCAAGTTGCCGGATGCGATTATCGATTACAGCAATCCTTCCGGCATGGTGCCGACCGACAGCCTGAAGGATTACGGCGAGCTGATTCTGCTCGGCGCTCGCGAAGCCGACGCAAGCGGCGGCATTCCTCTCAAGAAAATCAGCGCCAACGCCATCCCGGTCGGGTTCGGCAGTCTGGCCCTGGCAGGCTCGGCTTTTGAAGTGCTACCGGCGCTCGCCTCCCCTGCGGCGGCGGCGTCTTTGGTGGGGCTGGTTGCGCTTTTGATGCCATCCAGCCTGGGCGACAGCGCGCTCTACACCGATGAGCAACTGAGCACACTCAAACAAGCCCGAACCCGCGTGCGCCTGCGCGTCGAGCAACAGGCCGATGGCAGCCTCAAGGGATACGGCTTCTACACCGGCAAGAACCGCGATTGGGAAATGGTCAATGTCGTGCAGTTCATTGCACGCGGCGACCGGTTCGTTGCGGATCTGGGTGAAGGCGTCGAACTGCTCTGGACCCCGGCGGTGGATGGCTCGGACATTCTCGGCATTCCAGCACTGGAGGCCGCACCGCAGGCACCGCATATCTGGGTGTATCCACCGACGAAGGCGGCGGACGGGATACTGGTGAATCCGGTTTATCCGCCGGAGTATCGGGATTTTATTTTGGTGTTTCCCGCGAGTTCGGGAGTAAAACCTTTATATGCTGTATTGAACACAACACGGAAAGGGTTGGCGCCTGTAGGACATAGCTACCATCAACCACCGACAACAGAGCAAATAACCGCTTTTCCAGACTTGAAAAAAGTCAAAGACAAAAATCCGGTTCAAGGCGGTGGTGGACTTCGTAAGCGTTGGACTGATGCTAAGGGAAGGAGAATTTACGAATGGGATTCGAGACATGGAGAGTTAGAAATGTACAGAGACGATGGAGCTCACCTGGGAGCCTTTGATCCCTACACAGGCGAACAACGCGAAGGTCCGATAAAAGAAAGAAGCATCAAAAAAAGATATTTGTGAGGTAACTATGGGACTGCAATTGAGACTGGAGTGGTACGACACGAAAACCTTGGAATTTCAGGGTGAGGAGTCGTCAAAAGATCTGGGAGATGATGAATCGGTGTTGAATGCTTTGAGCATCCCGGTGGAAGGCACCATAAATAACGGTAGTTTCAATGTTGTGGAACAGTGGCTCGATGTAATTCAGCCATATTTTCAACATCAGATTGCTCTCCCAAAAAACGACTACCAAATCTCGTTTGACTACAGTTAACACCGACAGACAGGAAGTTTTTCACCTAATAAACTTCCTTTCCATCACCGGATTCTTCCCTGACGAAGTTCAAGATGACTCCTTGCAATTCGAGCTGGATATCACAGGCAGCGAGATGAATGAAAAAGTGGCCCAGCTCATTGAATCCAAGCCCTTGGATGAGGTGGAACCCGGCGAGCTGTTGTTGACTCAGGATCAGGTAACCGCATTGGAAACCCTGCTCAACGTCAGTTTTCCAAAGGGCCTCGAATACTTCATGGGCACCTGCGCCACATACTGAATGAGCAATTCACAAACAAAGAAAAACCCCGACCAGTCACCTGATCGGGGTTTTCTTTTACCCAGCTTCCCGCTTAGTGCGAAACGCGGCTGGTTCCGCCAACGGTGGAGATCCGTACCCGCTCGCCAACGCGGAATACTTCATTCTCCTGAACCTGCTGCACATAGGCGCGCATGCTGCCGTCGTCTTCGCGGACGGTGATTTCCACGCCCTGGGTGCGGGTCAGGCCTTCTTCGGTGGCCGAGCCAAGCAGGCCGCCGGCCACTGCGCCGATGACCGCAGCGACGATGCTGCCCTTGCCGCCGCCGATGGCGCTGCCGCCGACGCCGCCGACCACGGCGCCTGCTGCGCCACCGATCGGGGTCTTGGTGCCTTCGATTTTTACCGGTCGCAGGGATTCGATGGTGCCCATGCGAATCGTCTGCACACGACGCGCTTCGTCACGGGAGTAGGAGTCGCCGGTGAGGCTCGATTGGCAGCCGGTCAGCAACATCGCCATCGTCGAAAAGGAAGCAACCAGCAGAACAGACTTACGCATAGCATCAACTCCAAAAGAACATGTGTTCATTAAACCCCGTGGCCTGGCGCCTGTCACGACACCATCCGGATTAAATTGGCTTCCATTCAGGCCTGGTACAGATGCCCGCAAGCGTCCACTCAAGGTAGCGTCAAATCAGCGATCCTGCGCCATCCGCGTTTATCTCGCTCGGTAGACTGCTCAGGGTGCCAGTCGTTCCAGAATCCACTCGGTGCCCTGGAGGCGGTAGTTGAGGCGATCGTGCAGGCGGCTCGGCCTGCCCTGCCAGAACTCGATGCGCTCGGGCAACAAGCGGTAACCGCCCCAGTGTTCCGGGCAGTGCGGCTGGCTGTCGCTGAAGCGTTGCTCGGTGGCCTTGAGCAAATCTTCCAGTTCGCCACGACCGTTGATGACCCGGCTCTGCGGCGAAGCCCATGCCCCGAGGCGGCTGCCCAAGGGACGCACTTGATAATAGGCATCGGACTCTTGCGCCGTGACCTTGACCACCCGCCCTTCGATGCGCACCTGGCGCTCCAGGGTTGGCCAGAAGAAGGTCATGGCGGCAAACGGGTTGGCCGCCAGATGCTGGCCCTTGGCGCTGTCGTAGTTGGTGAAGAAGGTGAAGCCCTGCTCGTCCAGGCCCTTGAGCAACAGAATGCGACAATGCGGACGACCGTCGGCATCGACCGTGGCCAGGGTCATGGCATTGGCTTCTACCGGCGCCTGCTCGGTTTTCACCGCATCGGCGAACCACTGGTGAAACAGCGCAAACGGCTCGGCCGGGGCTTGCGCCTCGGTCAAACCGTCACGGGTGTAGTCGCGACGCATATCGGCCAGAGCCTGGGTCATGGCGGATTCCTTTTCGTTAGCGGATCACTTCTTGGCAGCGTCGGCTGCGGCGACTTTCTTGTCGGTCGCGGCGGCTTTGGCTGGTGCAGTCTTTTTCGCTGGAGCCTTGGCCGGGGCCTTCTTCGCCGGAGCCTTGGCGGCGGTTTTCTTGGCTGGCGCCTTTTTCGCCGCCGGCACAGCGGCTTTTTTCGCCGCAGGCGCCGGGGTAACCGGTTTGGCCACTGGCTTGACGTCTTGCGCGGCGACCATCGTTACAGGTTTCGGCGCCGGCATGTTGTATTTGCTCAGCAGCGCAACCATGGTGTTTTGCGGCGTCACCAGAAGTTCGACACGACGGTTCAAGGCACGGCCTTCAACGCTGTCGTTGGCCGCACGCGGCGCTTCGGAACCCATCCCGCGCAGCATCAGGCGATCGCGCTGCAAGCCGCTAAGGCGGAAGATCGCCGCCACCGATTGCGCACGCTCCTGGCTCAGTTTGACGTTGGCCGGCGCAGCACCGCTGGTATCGCTGTGACCGAGCACCAGCACTGCGGTTTTCGGGTCGGCTTCAAGGATTTTCGCTACGCGAGTGAACGGGCCAAGAGTGACCGGCAGCAGCATCGCCGGGCGGTCCGGGTTGAACGAACCTTCCACCGGCGCCGTCACCACCAGTACGTTGTCGCGACGTTCGAGTTGCAAGTTGCTGTCCTTCACCGCTTCACGCAGACGCGGTTCGTAGTCATCGAGCCAGGCTTGAGTCACCTTCGGATCGGGCATCGGCACGGCTTTGGCGGTCGGTTGATCCTTGCCGCCGAACGGCCACCACCATTTGCCATTGGACTGCGCCTCGGCTTTGGCCACTTCGACCGGTTTGGCTTCGGGTTTGACCTCGGCTTTCAGATCAGCCTTGACCGCTTCGTCGCTGGAACCGAACGGCCAGTACCACGGGTTGCTGCTTTCGGCCTTGGCCACTGGCGCAGTCGACGCCGGTTTCAACGGGGCTGGGGCTGGGGCCGGGTCTTTGGCCGCGACTTTGTCGGAAGAACCGAACGGCCACCAACTGCTGCCGTCCGCATCGTTTTTCGGGGTCTGTGCGCAACCGGTGATCGCTACACACAGGGCCAGGGCGAGGGTCTTTTTAGATGACATTAAAAATCCACAAGGTGAAGTAATGAAAAATCAGAGCACTTTCGCCCGGATAAACAGCCGTTTTGAAACGAAAATCCCTTCGAGGTTCCGACCCTGGAACCTCTGTTGAAGCTTTACAGACAAGTGGCAAGCACCCGCGCCAGCTTTTGCGCGCGCGGATCCATCAAAACGTAAGGCCCCAGGGTATTTGTCACGAAACCGAAAGCCACATCGTGCTCAGGATCAGCAAAACCGATCGAGCCGCCCGCTCCCGGATGGCCGAACGCGCGTGGGCCGAGGCCGTAGGTGGCGTTGGGCACGTCCGGTTGATCGAGCATGCAGCCGAGGCCGAAACGGGTGCGCGTGAGCAAGGTCTTGTCGTCGCCGAGGCTGTGCTCGCGGGTCAGCTCTTCGAGCATCTCGCTTTCGAGCAGGCTGCCGTCGAGCAGGCCGGCATAGAACCCGGCGAGACTGCGCGCGTTGCCGTGGCCGTTGGCCGCAGGCTGCTGCATGCGTCGCCATTCCGGCTTGTTGGTGCTGGTCAGCACGGACGGCGGATTGGTGAAGGCGCGGGTGGTCATCGCCGTCGGTTCGCGCATGGTCACTTGCAGCAGAAGCTGGGCCGCAGCGTCGCCGGCGTTGCCCTTGCCACGGGCGATATGCGCCACGCGATGAAATTCTTCGTCGGCCAGGCCCACATGGAAATCCAGGCCCAACGGTTTGGCGACCCGAGCGACGATCGACTCGCCCGGCCCACGACCGTCGGCGCGGCGCAGCAATTCGCCGACCAGCCAGCCGTAGGTGATCGCGGCATAACCGTGACCGGTGCCGGGCGTCCACCATGGGGCTTCGGCCGCGAGGGCGTCGACCATGGTTTGCCAGTCGTAAAGGGCTTCAGGCGCGAGTAGTTCGCGCAGCGCCGGCAGGCCGGCCTGATGGCAAAGCAATTGGCGCAGGGTGACGGACTCTTTGCCGGCGGCGGCGAATTCCGGCCAGTAGCGGGCAACCGGGGCGTCGAGTTGCAACTTGCCTTCGGCCACCAGTTGCAGCGCGGTAACGGCGGTGAAGGTCTTGGTGCAGGAGAACAGGTTGGCGATGGTGTCGCTGTGCCAGGCTTCGCTGCCGTCCTTGTCGGCGGTACCGGACCAGAGGTCGAGGACGGTTTCTCCACCGACCTTGATGCACAGGGCTGCGCCGCGTTCCTGGGAATCGTCGAACAGTGCGGCGAAAGCCTCGCGCACCGCTTCGAATTGAAGCTCGTAATGTCCCTGAATCTGCACCCGCAACTCCCCCGCGAAAACGCTCTACAAAGTGGCCCGCATTGTTCCAGCCCTTGAGGGATTTGGGAACAGGCGCGGGCCAGACGGTTGATCGGCAATTTGTGTTGATCCCTTCGCGAGCAGGCTCGCTCCCACACTGGATCTCAACAGCAGCGCAGATCCCCTGTGGGAGCGAGCCTGCTCGCGAAGAACGATAACGCGGTCTGAAACCTAGTGACCATTCCCCGAATGCCCACCCGCCTGTGCAGCCCCCGGCGCTTTGCCAGCCTCGGCCTTGCGCCCGCCTTCCACTTCCGCCGCCGGGCTTTTGTGCGCCTCCTTGCCCAACTGCTCCAGCGCCTGCAGATTGCTTTTACGCACCGCCTCGACAAAGCCCTGATACGGCAGGTCAGTGACCCCGACCAGACCGAAATGGCCGTTCTCGCCGTCGAGCAAACGCCCGGTCACCGGTTGGTCGAGATACTGGAACCAGTGCACGCCGACAATCGACGGTTCGCTCAGCGCCTGTTTGAGGAAGTTTGCATAGGCCGGACCGCGCTCTTCTTCCTTGGCCAACTGCGTCACGCCGCCCCAGAACGGCCCTCGGTCAGCCGAGCCGAAGTTGAATTCGGTGATCAGCACCGGTTTGTCCAGCGCCGTCAGCGCGGCGAAGTCGTAGCCGTCCTGCGGCTTGAGCGTGTACATGTTGAAGCTCAACACATCGCAGTACTGCGCGCAGGACGCCACGGCTTCAGGCGTACTGATAGCGAAGCGGCCGCCAAGCAGCATCTGGTTCGGCGCGTGCCATTTCAGCGAATCGGAAATGGTCTTGAAATAGGTATCGGCGAAGACCTTCTGGAAGTATTTGAAATCCGCTTCGATCTCCGGATGCTCCGGGTTCGGCAGTGGCGGCACGAAGCCTGGATCTTCCATCAACTCCCACGCCGGTAGCTCGATACCCCAGGCCTTGGACAGTCCGGCCTGATTGCGGTACTTGTCACGCAATTGCTTGAGAAAGGCGCGTTTGGCCGGCACGTCGGTGGTCATTTTCAACGTGCCGTAGGCCAGCGCGTAGCGAGCCTTCGGATCGTCGCCAGGGCCAGCCCAGGCCAGTTCGTTGTCGGCGTAATAACCGATCAGCCACGGATCGTCACGGTGATCGCGGGCGGCAATGGCCACGGCGCGCTCGGTGGCCATGGCGAAACGCGGATCGAACGGATCCGGCATGCCGCCCCACCAATCGCTGCCGGTGCTGATGCTGGTGTAATCGCCGACGATCGACAGCGGCAAGGTGTACGGCACGCGCTCAGCGTCAGCCAGCGACGGCGCGCTCCAGTTGCCAACCGTGTTGAAGCCCCAGGCTCGCAGCCGATCGAGGGTATGCCGGGTCCAGCGCTCTTCATCAATTGCGGCTGTGCACGGAGTGGTTTGCGTGCTGGACGCTTGCACCGCATCAGTCTGCGCCGCTTCGGCAATACCGGATTTTGGCTCGGCAGGCACCGCTGCAGGTTCAGCAGCCTGCACCGAGCCGGCCTCAGCCGCCCCCGCCTTCGCCGCTTCGGCAATCCCGGCCTTGTTGTCGCTGTCGGCCTTGCACGGTTCGCCGTACAGGCGTTGCAGATTGGCGCCATAGAAGTCGTACCAGCGGCCGTTGCCGTAGCCACGGCCCTGATCGGCACCGTTGCCGCCACGGTTGTCGCCCTCGCCGAAATGCGCGGCCAGCGGGTCGTCGTTCTTCGGCAACGATTCGAACATGTACTCACGACCAGCGACGTAGGTCTGGTTGACTTGCGGGCTGACGGTGTTGACGCCCAGCGAATAGAACGGGTGGCCTGCAGGCGTCACCAGATACCAGCGGCCATCGCGTTTTTCCGTGCGAAAGAAACCGCTGGCCTTGAACGCCGGGCCCTTGTTCCAGCCGCCGAACTTGTCCAGCGAAGCCTTTTCACGCTCGGCCAGCCATGTATTCAGCTGTTGCTGCTCTTTGCTGGCGGCGCTTTTCAGTTGCTCGTCGCTGCTGACTTTTTCCGGCCATTTACTGCGGGTTGACTGACCGTATGCGTCGACCAGATTACCGTACACCGCGCGCGTCACCGACTCGCCGTCCTGCACGCCGAAACGCTCGAGCAACAGGCTCTGCGCAACTTTCGGCTGATCCATCGACAGACTCACCGAAACCACTTGGCTGCGGTCGATCTCGCCGGTGCTGCTGGCCAGCAGGATGCGTTGGCCATCAACGGTCATCGGCATCGGCGGCCCGGCTTTCATGCCCTGGCTCAGTGGCGTCGAAGCCACCAGCGGCACCAGCAAGGTCTGCGCGGGGCCGGCCGGCAGATCGACGCGGCTGACCAGAGTGCGGCCATCGTTGCTCTGGATCTGCACATAAACCGTCACCGCCCAGTTCATCGCACTCTGCAGACGCAGAGTCATCATGCCGGACTGCGACCAGTCCCAAGCGCCGGTCTGCGGAGTCAGGCGCAAGGTCGGCCGGGCGACCGGGTTGAACGTCACCCGGCGCAGCACTTCGCCTTCGGCGGTCTGTTCGGCATTGGCCTGGGGCAGGTCGGCGTTTTCCGTGGCGACCTTGACCACGTCGGCCGGGCGTACGAAGTTGAACAGCGTCTGCTGACCGGCGGGCGCGGCCAGCAACGGCGCGGCAAAGATCATGGCGAAAACAGCGGGCAACGAACGGCGGATCATAAGAACGGAGTTCTCCCTAACGACCAGTCAAGGCCAGTGGAAAAGCGGTGGCAGAGAGATAGACAACGCGGCGGGCCAATCGGCCCACCCCTGTCTCAGGATATTTCACGACGGAAAGGTGGCAACGCATTGAGGATCGCCTTGCCGTAGCGCTGGGTGACCAGACGCCGGTCGAGCAAGGTGATGGTGCCGCGGTCTTCTTCGGTGCGCAGCAGACGCCCGCAGGCCTGAACCAGTTTCAGCGAGGCATCGGGCACGGAGATTTCCATGAACGGATTGCCGCCACGCGCCTCGATCCACTCCGACAACGCGGCCTCAACCGGATCATCGGGCACCGAGAACGGAATCTTGGCGATCACCACGTGCTCGCAGTAGGCACCCGGCAAATCGACACCCTCGGCAAAACTGGCAAGGCCGAACAGCACACTGGAATCACCGCCATCGACTCGCGCCTTGTGTTTGTTGAGGGTTTCCTGTTTCGACAGGTTGCCCTGAATGAACACTTGCTTGCGCCAGTCGCGGTCGAGACCGTCGAACACGTCCTGCATTTGCTTGCGCGAGGAGAACAGCACCAGCGTGCCACGGGAACCTTCGACCAGATCGGGCAGTTCGCGAATGATCGCCGCCGTGTGGGCGGCGGCGTCGCGCGGGTCGGCCTTCAGGTCCGGCACGCGCAGCACGCCGGCATCGGCATGATGGAACGGGCTTGGCACCACCGCTGTGACAGCTTTTTTCGGCAGGCCGGCGCGCATGCGGAAACGGTCGAAAGTGCCCAGCGCCGTCAGCGTCGCCGAGGTCACCAGGCAGCCGTAAGCGACGTTCCATAAACTGCGACGCAAGGTTTCCGCCGCCAGAATCGGGCTGGCGTTGACCTCGATGTCGAACAGCGAGCCGCTTTCGGCCAGGGTCAGCCAGCGCGCCATCGGCGGACTGTCTTCCGGGTCTTCGGCGGTGAACGCGGTCCACAATTCCCAGTTGCCGGAAGCGCGGGACAACAGGCTGCCGAACAGCGGATACCATTCTTCGGCCTGATTGCTGGCGATGCCGATATTGACCTCGCCATCCATGCCTTCCTTGAGCAGGTCGGTCAGGCGTTGAAACAGGTCGTTAAGGCGCGAATAGCCTTTTTTCAGCTCGATGCCCATCTCGCGCATGTCCTCGGGAATCACCCCGCCGACAAAGCGATGACGCGGGCGCTCGCGGCCTTCGACGTCTTCGCCGGGCTTGAAATCGGCGATCTGCTCACACGCGGTGAACATGAACTGCTGCTGGGTCTTGATCTCCCGTGCCAGCTCCGGCACCTGCTCGATCAGCTTGCCGAGATCGCCCGGCAACGGATGCTGGGCCAGCAGCTTGGTGAGGTTCTTGGCGGTGGTCTCCAGCCAGTCGGCGGTGGAGCGCAGGCGCGTGTAGTGAGCGAAGTGGCCGATGGCCTTGTCCGGCAGGTGGTGACCTTCGTCGAACACGTAAATGGTGTCGCGCGGATCCGGCAGCACGGCGCCGCCGCCCAGTGCCAGGTCAGCCAGGACCATGTCGTGGTTGGTGACGATCACATCGACCTTGCCCATGCCTTCGCGGGCCTTGTAGAAGGCGCACTGGCCGAAGTTCGGGCAATGACGGTTGGTGCACTGGCTGTGATCGGTTGTCAGGCGCGCCCAGTCGGCGTCTTCCAGCGCGTTCGGCCAACTGTCGCGGTCGCCGTCCCACTTATTGCCGGCGAGCTTTTCGATCATGCTGGTGAACAGCTTCTGACTGGCTTCGTCGACTTCGATCTTGAAGCCTTCTTCCTCGAACAACTGAGCGGTGGCGGTTTGCGCGTGGCCTTCCTGCAAGAGCATGTCGAGCTTGGACAGGCACATGTAGCGGCCACGGCCCTTGGCCAGGGCGAAACTGAAATTCAGCCCGCTGTTGCGCATCAGGTCAGGCAAATCCTTGTAGACGATCTGCTCTTGCAGGGCGACGGTCGCGGTGGCAATCACCAGACGCTTGCCGGCCAGTTTCGCCGTAGGGATCGCCGCCAGGCTGTAGGCCACCGTCTTGCCAGTACCGGTGCCGGCTTCCACCGCGACAATCGCGGGGTCGCCACTGCGCCGGCCTTCGTCATCGGTATCGATGTCACCGAGCACCTTGGCGATTTCGGCGATCATCAGGCGCTGGCCGTAACGCGGCTTGAGGCTCTTGGCCTCTAGAAAACGCGAATAGGCGCCCTGGATCGTGGTTTTGAGTTCAGTGCTGATCATTGAGTGTCGGGCGCTGGAAACGCTGGATAAATTTTCAGTAGTTTGGTTCGGCGGCTATCATACCTGCCTAATCGATCCTGCGCAGAACGGAGTGCCCGAATGACACCTTTTAGCCTCGTTTACCCCCTGCATGTCCTTGCCGCTTTGGTGTGGGTTGGCGGCATGTTTTTCGCCTGGATGGTCTTGCGCCCTGCGGCTGTGAAGGCTCTGGACGGCCCCGCTCGCCTGACCCTGTGGGTGGAAGTGTTTCAAGGTTTTTTCCGTTGGGTCTGGGTCGCCGTGATCCTGTTGCCGATCAGCGGCGTGGGCATGTTGCATCTACAGCAGGTCGGCTTCGAGACCGCGCCGAAGTATGTGCAGGTGATGATCGGTTTGTATGTGGTGATGACGGCGCTGTTCATCCGCATTCAGGGGCTGATGCTGCCGGAGTTGCGCAAGGCGGTTGAGGCGAAGGATTGGCCGGCGGGTGCGGCGGTGCTGGGGCGGATTCGCCGGGTGGTGGGGCTTAATCTGCTGGTCGGGTTGGTGCTGGTGGCTGTGGCTGCGGCAAGACCGATGCTCTGAATCGCACTCTTGTTCTGCTGTGAACACAGTTGTGGCGAGGGGATTTATCCCCGCTGGGTCGCGAAGCGGCCCCGCTCTAAAAATCAAAAGCGGGACTGCTACGCAGCCCAGCGGGGATAAATCCCCTCGCCACATAATTTCACTCACCAAAGATCTTCACTCACCAAAGCATTTTATTGATCAGAGAGTGGGTCGCAGTTTTAGAGACGTTGCACGGTAACCGAACCCGCCGCTCCCTCCGGCCCAGGCTGGCCATCCGCGCCGGCCTTGCCGTTCTTGCCGCCATCTGCGCGGTACACCAGGCAGCCCTTGGATTTGCCGCCCTTCCCTGCTTTACCACCGACACCCGCCGGGCCGCCGGCGCCGCCAGCCACGTTGACCTTGATCAGCTCTGCAGGGAAATCCCGTGGTACGGCGAGTCGCACCAGCGCACCCGGCGCGCCTGGCTGACCATCGCTGCCGTCACTGCCATCGGCACCGTGGCCGGCCGAGCCATAGGTGCAGCCCGGATCTTCACCGTTGCCGCCATCGAGGCCGACGAACCCCGGCGCGCCCCTGCCGCCACGGGCATCGACCGTCAGTTGCGGCGCGCTCAGGGCCTGGAATTGCAGATTCAGATTGCGCCCGGCCCGGGCCGCTTTTTCATAAGTGCCGGGGGCGCCGCGCGCGGTGATCTGGCTGCCCTCGCTCAACTCAGCGCGCTTGACCTTCACTTCCAGCGCTTGTTCAGCCGGAACGATAGCAATACGTGCTTCGTGGCCCAGGCGCAGTTCATCAATGTTCAATTCAGTCACGTTGGACGGGATCAGCAAGGTGCCGTAATCGGCGACTTCCAGTTTCTCCAGTTGCAGCGTGCTGGTGGTGTTGGGCAAGCGCATCAAAGAATTGCTTTGCACGTTGACCACTTGGGCGCAGGCCAGTGGACTGATGAATGCAGCGAGCAGGCAGAGTTTACGCATGGGAAGAAGCCTCCGGAGCGGCCGGGGCCGGGATGGTTTGCAGGTGGAAAACACCGAACAACAGGATGCGGCCACGATCACGCCAAGGGTGCGGACGACCCTTGAGGCTGCGGTTGCACAGCAGCACTTCGAGGAGATGAATCAGCAACAACAGAGCGCCGGCCAGATTGACCAGCAGATGCAGCGGATGGACAAACGGCACCAGTTGATTGGCCAGTACCACGCAGCAGAACAGCAGGGTCAGCAAACGCCCCAGCCCCCAGAACACCTTCATACGCTCCCCCGTGTTGCGAATTATTCTTTGCACGCACAGTACCGGCTTCTGCGGGGGATAAGCCAGAGGGAAAAATGAATTTTGTGCAAACGCTGATGAAATGGCTGCCGGGGCGACGATCTCGACCCGGCAGCTCTAGTCTGCGTACTACAGACGCTTTCTATCGATTGATGTGCAGCTCGACCCGGCGATTTTCCGCGCGGCCTTCATCGGTGGCGTTATCGGCGACCGGCTCACTCTCGCCTCGGCCTTCGCTGGTGAGTTTGTTCGGCGCCAGGCCTTGACTCAGCAGGTACGCGGCGACACTGCTCGCGCGCCGCTCGGACAAAGCCTGGTTATAGGCGTCCGAGCCTTTGCTGTCGGTATGGCCGATGACCTTGATGCTGACCACATCGGCATTACGCAGTTTGTCCATCAAGGTGTCGAGCTGGGCTTTGGCCGCCGGGGTCAGATCGGACTTGTCGAAATCGAACAGCACGTTGCCGGCATCGCTCAAGGTGATCACTTCGGTTTGCGGCGCCGGTTCGACCGGTTTGACTGCCGCCGGATATTGCGGCAGCGGGCAGCCACGGTGATCGACTTCGGTATTTTCCGGTGTGTCCGGGCAGCGGTCGCGGCGGTCAAAGACGCCGTCGCTGTCCTCGTCGCCATCCTGGGCGTAACAGATCAGCCCACCGGTGACGATACCCAATGCCGCGCCGCCACCGGCCCAGCCAGCGCTTTCAATGGCGCCAAGACCGCCGCCGACCAAGCCGCCAAGCAGGCTGCAGATCGGCCACGTACGTTGATTGAGGGGGGCGGTGCCATCGCTGTGAGTGGCACAACCGGTGAGCAAGCTGCCAAGCAGCAGCACCGGCAAGACGGACCTTGAGAAAACACGCATTTGTGAACGCTCCTGTGTACCGGCCCATACCGGTTACTCAGGAGTAAAGACCCGCATCCGCGACTGCACAAGCCGCGGATGCGAGAGGGGCTAGCGGACGATTTTGATTTCGGTACGACGGTTCTGCGCGCGACCATCGGCCGACTTGTTGTCAGCCACAGGCTGGCTTTCACCAAGGCCCGACACCGAAACGAAGCTGGCACGTGGCACGCCCTGCTGGATCAGGTATTCAACCACCGAGTGCGCACGACGATCCGACAGTTTCTTGTTGTAGGCATCGCTGCCGACACTGTCGGTGTGACCGGTCACGGTCAGTTGCGCGGTAGAGGATTCCTGTTTCAGGCGATCGGCGACCTTGTCCAGCACTTGCTTGTCAGGGCCGGTCAGCGTGGCTTTGTCGAATTCGAAATGCACATCACGAATGACGATAGTTTCTTCCTTGACCACAACCGCTTCTTCGACCACTGGCGCAGGCGTCGGTGGCGGGCAACCGTCAGCGTCGACCTGCACGCCTTTTGGTGTGCCCGGGCACTTGTCGCGACTGTCCGGCACGCCATCGCCGTCTTCATCGCCATCACCATGCACCCAGCAATAGGCCGCTGCCGTGCCGCCAACGAGCAGCGCACCGTAGCCGGCCCACGAAGCGCTTTCCGTCGCGCCGAGACCGGCACCGACCACACCGCCGACCGCCGCACAGGTCGGCCAGTCGGTTTTCTGCAAACCTGCACAACCAGTCAACACACTGGTTAGCAGAACCAAGGGTAATGCTGTCCGAACTATGCTCATCTAGTTTTCTCCTGAGGGATCGGCTTAAAACCGATTCAGGGAGTAAAGACCGGAGTTTTAATCTCCGCCAGCAATAGGCCACCGCTGTTTGCGACCGTGTTCACAGGGGTTTGCCTCTTTTGGCGAAAACCGCCGCCACCGGGCGCTTTGCCGACGCGGTCTGGCAGGCTAGTCTTGGCGGTCTGACTGAGGAGCTTCGATGAACGCCGCCATTTCTTCGCGCACGCCACAACAGGCGTTGGCCGCTTTGCTGGATCGCTACGCCCCGGCCCGACTGCTGCTGATCGGCGCCAGCGAATTTCCCGCCTTGAGCGCTTTCAAGGACGCGCATCCAGACACCGTGGTCGCCCATGCCGCACCCGGCGCACTGCCGGCTGAGCTGGCCGCGCAACGCTTCGATCTGGCTCTGGTAGTCGATTGCCTGGAACATTTGCCCAAGCGCGACGGCCTGAATCTGTTGGGCGGCATCCGCAATCTCAACGCCAGTCGCATCGCGGTGCTGGCGGATCTGGCGGCCAGTGGCTGGCAGGAAACCGATTTCTATTCGCTGGCCCTGCAGGCCAGCGAGCGTTTCCAGCGCGACGAGCAGGTGCTGACCCTGTTCACCTACGATCTGCTTGACTACAAACAAGTCCCGGACTGGCTCAATTCACGCTTCTGGGCCAATCCGGAAAACTTCGGGAAATACTGGTGGTAATGCAATGAGTACAGCCATTTGCCCATGCGGCAGCGGCAATCTGCTGGACGCCTGCTGCGGCCCTTATCACGACGGCCACCCGGCGCCTTGCGCCGAAGCCTTGATGCGTTCGCGCTACAGCGCTTATGTGCTGGGGCTGGTCGACTATCTGGTAGGGACTACCCTGCCCGCGCAGCAGGCGGGACTGAACCGACAATCGATCAGCGACTGGAGTGCCCAAAGCACCTGGCTCGGCCTGGAGGTTGAAAGCTCGGAAGTCTTTGGCGGTCAGCCGGAACACGCCTTTGTCACCTTCACCGCGCGCTGGCATGACAGCCAGGGCGAGCACAGCCATCGCGAGCGCTCATCCTTTGTCCAGAATGGTGGGCGCTGGTACTTCATCGATCCGACGGTGCAGATGAAGCTGGGGCGCAATGACGGCTGCCCGTGTGGCAGCGGGCAGAAGTTCAAGAAGTGTTGTTCGGGTTATTTCGGCGCTTGAGCTGAAGATCAAAAGATCGTCCGATCGCGGCCCGAGCCTTCGGCCGCTCCTACACGGGATTAGCCGAAGGCTGAAATCTTTTAAGGTCTAGACTGGGCACAAAGGGAGTCAATTTCATGCTCGGTCGTCGGCGCACATTACATTTTCTGCTGTTGATGCTGATCGTAAACCTCGGCGGCTGTGCCTCGTGGTTCAGCGACGAAAGCGTCGAGCCCGCCGTGCATCTGGTGAAAGTCGAGGTGGTGCGGGCCAAACTGCTCGAGCAAAAATTCATCCTGCACTTTCGCGTCGACAATCCCAACGACAGCGACCTGACCGTGCGCGGCCTCGAATACCGGATTCACCTGGCCGACATGCTGCTCACCGAAGGCGAGCATGAGCACTGGTTTACCGTGGGGCCCAAGCGCAGCGCTTACTTCAAAGTGCCGATCCGCACCAACCTGTGGCCGAAGGTGAAACAGGTGGTGAAACTGCTGAAAAATCCGAACCAGCAGATTCCCTATCGATTGCAGGGGGAAATGGAAACCGGTTTATTCATCGCCCACTACGTGCACCTTGAGCGCAATGGCGTGATAATCCCCGCCGATCTAACTCCGGAGTGACCTCGATGACCCAGCAACCCCATGTCCATGGCCCTGACTGCAACCACGATCATGACCACCATCACGATCACGACCATGGCCATGTCCACGGCCCGAACTGCGGCCACGCCCACCAGGAACCGGTGCGCAACGCCCTGAAAGACGTCGGCCGCAACGACCCTTGCCCATGCGGCAACGGCAAGAAATTCAAGAAGTGCCACGGCGCTTGATGTCACTGGCGAAGGTCTTCTTCGCCTGACACACCGCTTTCGCGAGCAGGCTCGCTCCCACAGGGATCGCGTTTCATCTGAAGAAATATGGTCACTGTGGGAGCGAGCCTGCTCGCGAAGGCGGCGGCGCCTCCACTACAAAACTTCAGCCTGCCGCCAAAACCTGCACACTACTGACCACCGTCGCATACTCCCCATGCAGATTGCCCAGCGACATCCCGTGCACCTCTTCAGCGGTACGCGGTGTGCCGAAATAATCGGCCTTGTCGAAGGTAAAACACGCATCCTCTACCACCCATGTGTCGAACCCCAGATTGCCCGCAGTGCGCGCCGTCGACTCAACCGAGTTATTGGTCGCCACGCCAACGATGATCAATTGCCCGATCCCAGCCTCACGCAACTGCGCCTCCAGCCCACTGGCACAAAACGCATCCGGCACCTGTTTCTGGATCAGCCATTCACCGTCCTGCGGCATAAAGCGCGGCTGGAACTCCACCCCGTCCTGCTCGGGCCAGAACACCGAATCAGGCGAGCGCGACAAATGCTGCACGTGAATCACCGGGCGCCCGCGCAGGCGCCACAGCGCCAATAACTCAAGCATTCTTTCCTCGGCCTGAGGATTATTCCGCCGCCCCAGACGCGGATGCAGAATGCCTTTCTGCTGGTCGATGATGATCAGCGCAGCGTTGCTCTGAAGCTCCATAGCGATCTTTCTCCTGACAGGGCACGGGACTTGTTCCGTAGTTCAACATCAGCGCTTTCCCACAAGCAACTGTCACGCCTCTGACCGATCAGCCGACAACTGCACAAATAACCACTCGCCCCGCTTGCGCGGCCCTCGCGCCGTCACTAACGTATCGGCTTCATTGCGCCCCCAGCCTTATACCCCCGCAGGAGCTTCGCCATGGCCTCGCCAGCCCTTACACATTTTCTTCCCCGGTTCGGCGTTGCCGCAGCAGTGGCCGGTGTTCTCGGCCTGTCCGGCTGCCAGACCTGGAACGCCCAGGACAGCCTGCCGCCGACCTCCGGCGTGCAACCGCTCAAGGGCCTGGCGCAGAACGTTTCGGTGCGGCGCAATGCGATGGGCATGCCGCTGATCGAGAGCAACAGCTTCCATGACGCGCTGTTCAGCCTCGGTTACGTCCACGCCAGCGACCGCATCAATCAGATGGTCACCCTGCGCCTGTTGGCTCAGGGCCGGTTGGCGGAAATGTCCGGCGCGTCGATGCTCGATGCCGACCGCTACATGCGCGCGGTCAATCTGAAGAAGAGCGCCGGCGAGCTGTACAAGGCCTCGTCGCCACGACTCAAACGCTTCTTCGAGGTGTACGCACGGGGCGTCAACGCCTACCTGTTCCGCTACGCCGACAAGTTGCCGGGCGACCTCGCCGCCAGCGGTTACAAGCCGGAATACTGGAAACCGGAAGATTCGGCGTTGATTTTCGCCCTGCTGAATTTCAGCCAGTCGGCCAACCTGCCGGAGGAAATCCAGTCGCTGGTGCTCGCGCAAACCGTCACCACTGACAAACTCGCCTGGCTGAGCCCGTCAGCACCCGATGAAAACCTGCCAGTGACTGAAGCCGACAAACTGCAAGGCCTCAAGCTCAACGGGCAGATTCCGGGGCTGACGGAACTGAGCAGCGCCAGCCAGCAACTGTCGGCGCTGAACCTGCTCGCCACGCCGACTGCGAACAATTGGGCGATCGCCCCGCAACGCAGCCGCAGCGGCAAGAGCCTGCTGGCCAGCGATGCGCACGGGCCGCTGGCCGCACCGTCGCTGTGGAGTTTCGTGCAGATCCGCGCGCCGAAATATCAGGCCGCCGGCGTCACGGTTGCCGGTCTGCCGATGGTGCTCGGTGGTTTCAACGGCAAAGTGGCGTGGAGCATGACCAGCGTGCTCGGCGATAACCAGGATCTGTTCCTCGAGAAAATTCGCCGTCAGGGCAGCAGCCTCACTTATGAAGTCAACGGCAAATGGCAGCCGCTGGGCGTGCGCAACGAAACCTACTTCGTCAAAGGCCAGCGACCGATTCGCGAAGCCGTTTACGAAACCCGCCACGGCGCGTTGCTCAACAGTGCCCAGGCAGCGGCGCAGGGCAGCGGTTTCGGCCTCGCTTTGCAGACGCCAAGCTTCACTGACGACAAAACCCTGGATGCCTTCTTCGATCTGAGCCGCGCGCAGAACGTCGAGCACGCCTCGGACGCCAGCCGCGAAATCCGCGCCATTACTCTGAATCTGGTCTTTGCCGATGCAAGCAATATCGGCTGGCAAGTCACCGGGCGCTTCCCCAACCGTCGCGAAGGCGAAGGCGTGCTGCCCTCGCCGGGCTGGGACGGTCGCTACGACTGGGACGGTTACGCCGACCCGATGCTGCACCCCTACGATCAGGACCCGGCACAAGGCTGGCTCGGCACCGCCAACCAGCGGGTGATTCCCGACGGCTACGGCATGCAGTTGTCGAAATCCTGGGCGGCACCGGAGCGTGGCGAACGTCTGGCGGAAATGGCTGGCAGCGGCAAGCACGACAGCCGCAGCGTGATCGCCATGCAGTACGACCAGACCACCACCTTCGCCGCCAAGCTGAAAAAAGTCTTCGAAGCGCCAAGCATGAAGCAACCGCTGAAACAGGCGATCGACGCCCTGCCGGAAGCCGAACGCAGCAAGGCGCGCGAAGCCTTCACCCGTTTGATGGCGTTCGACGGCAAGCTCAGCCCGACCTCGGCGGATGCGGCGATCTACGAACTGTTTCTGCAGGAAAGCATGAAGCAGATCTTCCTCGATGAACTGGGTCCTGAATCGAGCCCGGCGTGGAAGGCGTTTGTCGCCAATGGCGATCTGTCCTATGCGGCGCAGGCCGATCATCTCTTGGGGCGTGAGGACAGTCCGTTCTGGGATGACCTGCGCACGCCGCAGAAGGAAGACAAAGCGGTGATTCTCGCCCGTAGCCTCGCTGCGGCGATTACTGCCGGTGACAGCCAGTTGGGCGGCGATCATCGCGCCTGGCAGTGGGGCAAATTGCACAGCTATGCGTGGAAAAACAGCAACGGCCAGACTGTGCGCGGACCACTGGCAGCCGGTGGCGATCACACCACGCTGAACAGCTCGGCGTTTGCCTGGGGCCAGGACTTCGTCACCACGCGCGCGCCGTCGATGCGTTTTATCGTCGACTTCGGCCAGAGCGAGCCACTGATGGCGCAGAACGGTACGGGGCAGTCGGGCAATCCACTGAGTCCGAACTACCTGAACGGGATCGATGCATGGCTGAAAGGTCAGTACATCGGCTTGCCGATGCAGCCGCAGAACTTTGATCGGGTGTATGGCAAGACCCGCTTGACCCTCACCCCCGGGAAATAGAGCAAAGATCAACAGCCCCTCACCCTAGCCCTCTCCCGGAGGGAGAGGGGACTGATTGGGGGATGCTTGGGTCTTGCGCCGACCTGAAAGAGAGACGGTGAATCCAACATTGGATCAGGCTCAAGGCTGTGCCGGATCCATATGCAACTCGGTCCCCCAAGTCGATGTACCTCACCAGAAACCTCGGTCGGCCCCTCTACAAAGCGAGGTGAATCCAACATTGGATCAGGCTCAAGGCTGTGCCGCATCCATATTCAACTCGGTCCCCCAGGTCGATGTACCTCACCAGACACCTCGGTCGGCCCCCTCTCCCTCTGGGAGAGGGCTGGGGTGAGGGTAGCGCTTCAAAGCCGATCGAACTTCCAGCCTCACGCCTGCCTCATAGCTAACAAGCCCCCCATTCCGGTCACGACATGGATCTTGTTATTGCCCGACCTGAAGGTCTCTACTGCCCCGCCGGGGATTTCTATATCGATCCGTGGCGGCCGGTCGAGCGTTCGGTGATCACCCATGCCCATGGCGATCACGCGCGCACCGGTAATCAGCACTACCTGTCGAGCAGCGCCAGCGCCGGGATTCTGCGCGCGCGTCTGGGTCAGGACATCCAGTTGCAAACCCTCGATTACGGCCAGCGCCTGACCCACCACGGCGTGACCCTGAGCTTTCACCCCGCCGGGCATGTCCTCGGTTCGGCGCAGGTGCGGCTGGAATACGGCGGCGAAGTCTGGGTCGCATCGGGCGATTACAAGGTCGAGCCGGATGGCACTTGCACCCCATTCGAACCGGTGCGCTGCCACACCTTCATCACCGAATCGACCTTCGGCCTGCCGATCTATCGCTGGCAGCCGCAGGCGCAGATCTTCGCCGAGATCAATCAGTGGTGGGCGGCCAATATTGCCGCCGGTAAGGCCAGCGTGTTGTTCTGCTATTCCTTCGGCAAGGCGCAGCGGATTCTCCACGGCATCGACGAAACCCTCGGGCCGATCCTCAGCCACGGCGCGGTCGAACCGTTGAACCGCGTCTACCGCGATGCCGGCGTGTACCTGCCGCCGACGATCTATGCGGGCGACGTAAAAAAAAGCGACCCGATCATGCGCCAGGCGCTGGTCATTGCTCCGCCGTCAGCAGGCGGCAGTACCTGGATGCGGCGTTTCGGCGAGTTCAGCGATGCCTTTGCCAGCGGCTGGATGCGCCTGCGCGGAACCCGGCGGCGGCGCGGCGTCGATCGCGGTTTCGTCCTTTCCGATCACGCCGATTGGCCCGGCCTGCTGTGGGCGATCAACCAGACCGGCGCGGAACGGGTGATGGTCACCCACGGCTCGATCGGCGTGCTCGTGCGCCATCTGCGCGAACAGGGCCTCGATGCACAAGGCTTCACCACCGAATACGGCGATGACGAAGACGACAACATCGCCACCGAACCCACCGTTGCCGAGACATCGCCATGAAAGCCTTCGCCGAGTTATATGCCGAACTCGACGCCACCACGTCGAGCAACGCCAAGCTGGCGGCGATGCAGGCTTACTTCGCGCAGGCCGCGCCGGAAGATGCCGCGTGGGCGGTGTATTTCCTCTCCGGTGGTCGGCCTCGGCAACTGGTGCCGGTGCGCATCCTCCGCGAGTTGGCGGTCGAAGTCTCAGGACTGGAGCCATGGCTGTTCGAAGAAAGCTACCAAGCCGTCGGCGATCTGGCCGAGACCATTTCTCTGGTGCTGCCGGAAAATTCCCACAGCTCCGAGGCCGGTCTTGCCGAATGGATCGAAGACAAGCTGCTGCCACTTCGCGGTGAAACGCCGGAGTACCTGGCGCGCCAATTGCCAATGTTGTGGGCGCAACTGGACCGGCCGAGCCTGATGCTGTGCATCAAGCTGATCACCGGCAGTTTCCGCGTTGGCGTGTCGAAGTTGCTGGTCACCCGCGCCCTGGCGTCGATGGCCGGGCTCGACAGCAAACGCGTGGCTCAGCGTCTGGTCGGTTACACCGATCTGTCGAACCGGCCCAACGCCGCCAGCTATCTGAAACTGATCGCCCCGGAATCCGCCGACGAACACGCCCAGCGCGGCGGTCAGCCCTACCCGTTTTTTCTCGCCCACGCGTTGTCGCAACCGGTCGACGAATTCGAAGCCCTGCTTGGCCCGGCCAGCGACTGGCAGGTGGAATGGAAGTGGGATGGTATCCGCGCGCAAGTGGTCAAGCGCGATGGCAAGCTGTGGGTGTGGTCGCGCGGCGAGGAACTGGTGACCGAGCGCTTCCCCGAGTTCGATGTGCTGGTCCACGGCTTGCCCGACGGCACGGTGATAGACGGCGAGATCGTCGTGTGGAAGAGCACCCATCCGACTACTGAAGATGCCTTCGATCCGCGATCCGATGAGCCGCCGGCCGTTCAACCGTTCGCCCTGCTGCAACAACGCATCGGTCGCAAGACCCTCGACAAGAAGATTCTCGAAGAAGTGCCGGTGGTGGTGCTGGCCTACGACCTGTTGGAATGGCAGGGCGAAGACTGGCGCAACCAGCCGCAGGTCAAGCGCCGGGCGCAACTCGAAGAGGTGATCGCGCGCTGCAACAGCCCGGTACTGCTGCCCTCCCCGGTATTAAACGGCGAGGACTGGTTCGACTTTGGCCGCCAGCGCGAAGCGTCACGCAAACTCGGCGTCGAGGGCATGATGCTCAAGGCCCGCGATTCGCTGTATGGCGTCGGCCGGACCAAGGACATGGGCGTGTGGTGGAAGTGGAAGGTCGACCCGTTCAGCGTCGACGCGGTGCTGATTTATGCCCAGCGCGGACACGGCCGTCGCGCCAGTCTGTACAGCGATTACACCTTCGCCGTGTGGGACGGCCCGCCGGAATCCAGTCAACGCTCGCTGGTGCCGTTCGCCAAGGCGTATTCGGGGCTGACCGATGAAGAGATGCGTCAGGTCGACAGCATCGTGCGCAAGACCACCGTGGAGAAATTCGGCCCGGTCAGCAGCGTGAAACCGAGCCTGGTGTTCGAACTCGGCTTCGAAGGCATCGCCCTGTCGCGCCGGCACAAGAGCGGCATCGCCGTGCGTTTCCCGCGCATGCTGCGCTGGCGCAAGGACAAGACCGTCGAAGAAGCCGACAGCCTCGCTACCCTTCAGGATCTGTTGGCCTAAGCCCTTTTCACTGATCGTTCCCACGCTCTGCGTGGGAATGCAGCCCGGGACGCTCTGCGTCCCCCCCAGAGCCGAACGCGGAGCGTCCGTTGATGCATTCCCACGCAGGAGCGTGGGAACGATCAGTCATCGGGGACAAATCGCCTCTCCACAGTTTTTCCCTGCTCTGAGCCACGCGCTTGAACCGAAACAGTGCATGCAAACAGCTATGCCCGTTTCCGGGCATTCAACTACCCTTGCCTCTCTGCACTTGACCTTTTAAAACACCTGTTCGGCACTCTGGTTCGGAAATTGCTACTTTCTACAGGTCGTAAGCGTTGCAGTAACAATAATTCTGCGCCACAAGCGCTCATATTGGTTCTTAGGGATTGAATAATGAAAAAAGCATTGCTGACCCTTTCTGCACTGGCGTTGTGCATGGCCGCCGGCTCCGCGCTGGCCAAGGAATACAAAGAGCTGCGCTTTGGCGTTGACCCTTCGTACGCACCGTTCGAGTCGAAAGCGGCCGATGGCAGCCTGGTCGGGTTCGATATCGATCTGGGCAACGCGATCTGCGCCGAACTGAAGGTCAAGTGCAAATGGGTCGAAAGCGATTTCGACGGCATGATTCCGGGCCTCAAGGCCAACAAGTTCGACGGTGTGATCTCGTCGATGACCGTGACCCCGGCGCGCGAGAAGGTCATCGACTTCTCCAGCGAACTGTTTTCCGGCCCGACCGCTTACGTGTTCAAGAAAGGCTCCGGCATCACCGCCGATGTCGCTTCGCTCAAGGGCAAAACCGTTGGCTATGAGCAAGGCACCATTCAGGAAGCCTATGCCAAAGCCGTGCTGGACAAGGCCGGCGTAAAAACCCAGGCCTATCAGAACCAGGATCAGGTGTATTCCGACCTGACCTCCGGCCGTCTCGACGCCGGTATCCAGGACATGCTGCAAGCCGAACTGGGCTTTCTGAAGTCGCCAAAAGGCGCCGAGTATGAAATCAGCCAGCCGGTCGACAGCGAATTGCTGCCAGCCAAAACCGCTGTCGGTATCAAGAAAGGTAACACTGAGCTGAAAGCACTTTTGGATAAAGGTATCAAAGCGTTACATGACGACGGCAAATACGCCGAGATTCAAAAGAAACACTTTGGCGACCTGAATCTGTACAGCGGCAAATAATGCCCCGGCGCCCATCCTCGATGGGCGCCTTTTCCATCCGCTCAGGTTGCTGATTTATGTTTGAAACCCTCCTGCAAAATCTGGGGCTGGCCTCGTTCAGTCTGCAGGGCTTCGGCCCGTTGCTGCTGCAAGGCACCTGGATGACCATCAAATTATCGGCGATGTCGCTGCTGGTGGCCGTGTTGCTCGGCCTGCTCGGCGCCAGTGCCAAACTGTCGAAAGTCAAACTGGTGCGCCTGCCCGCGCAGCTCTACACCACGCTGATTCGCGGCGTGCCGGATCTGGTGCTGATGCTGTTGATCTTCTACAGCCTGCAAACCTGGCTGACGTCACTGACCGACTACATGGAATGGGAATACATTGAAATCGACCCGTTCAGCGCCGGCGTGCTGACGTTGGGCTTCATTTATGGCGCGTATTTCACCGAGACCTTCCGTGGCGCCATCCTCGCGGTGCCGCGTGGTCAGGTCGAAGCCGCCACCGCGTATGGCCTCAAACGTGGCCAGCGTTTTCGCTTTGTTGTGTTTCCCCAAATGATGCGCTTCGCGTTGCCGGGCATCGGCAACAACTGGATGGTCATGCTCAAGGCTACCGCGCTGGTGTCGATCATCGGTCTGGCCGATCTGGTCAAGGCTGCCCAGGACGCCGGTAAAAGCACCTATCAACTGTTCTACTTTCTGGTCCTCGCCGCCTTGATCTATCTGCTGATCACCAGTGCTTCGAACTTCATCCTGCGTTGGCTCGAACGCCGCTACGCCGCCGGTGCCCGGGAGGCCGTACGATGATCGAACTCCTGCAGGAATACTGGAAAGCCTTCCTTTATACCGACGGCCAGAACATCACCGGACTGGCGATGACGATGTGGCTGCTGACCGCCTCGATCTGCATCGGCTTCGTCGTCTCGATTCCGCTGTCGATTGCACGCGTCTCGCCGCACTTCTACATTCGCTGGCCGGTACAGTTCTACACCTACCTGTTCCGGGGCACGCCGCTGTATATCCAGTTGCTGATCTGTTACACCGGCATCTACAGCCTCGCCGCCGTGCGCGAACAGCCGATCCTCGACAGCTTCTTTCGCGATGCGATGAACTGCACGATCCTCGCCTTCGCCCTCAACACCTGCGCGTACACCACGGAGATCTTCGCCGGGGCGATTCGCAGCATGAACCACGGCGAAGTCGAAGCGGCCAAGGCCTATGGCCTGACCGGCTGGAAGCTGTACGCGTACGTGATCATGCCGTCGGCACTGCGCCGCTCGTTGCCTTACTACAGCAACGAAGTGATCCTGATGCTGCACTCGACGACCGTGGCGTTCACCGCGACCATTCCCGATATCCTGAAAGTCGCGCGGGATGCCAACTCGGCGACCTTCCTGACCTTCCAGTCATTCGGCATCGCCGCGCTGATCTATCTGACCATTACTTTCGCGCTGGTCGGCCTGTTCCGCCTCGCCGAACGCCGCTGGCTGGCCTTCCTCGGGCCGACTCACTAGCACCGGTTTGAAAATAAAGAGATAACAATGCGCCACCAGATTCATGACTTGCTGGCCCCGCTGCCGGGGACCGCACGGCAGATTCACAGTTTCCACTTCGGCCCACAGCAGGCCAAGGGCAAGGTGTACATTCAGGCCTCGCTGCATGCCGACGAACTGCCGGGCATGCTGGTCGCCTGGCACCTGAAGCAGCGTCTGGCCGAGCTGGAAGCCGCCGGCCGCCTGCGCAGCGAAATCGTCCTCGTGCCGGTGGCCAACCCGGTCGGCCTCGAACAAGTGCTGATGGACGTGCCGCTGGGCCGTTACGACCTTGAGAGTGGGCAGAACTTCAATCGCTGGTTCGTCGACCTCAGCGAAGAAATCGGCAACGCCATCGAAGGCCAGTTGGACGACGATGCGCAGCACAACCTCGAACTGATCCGTGCCAGCCTGCGCGACGCCCTCGCCCGCCAGACGCCGGCCACACAACTGCAATCCCAGCGTTTGACCCTGCAACGCCTGGCCTGCGATGCCGACATGGTGCTGGACTTGCACTGCGACTTCGAATCGGTGGTGCACCTGTACACCACGCCCGAGGCGTGGCCACAGGTCGAGCCCTTGGCGCGCTACATGGAAGCGCAGGCCAGCCTGCTTGCTACCGATTCCGGCGGGCAGTCGTTCGACGAGTGCTTCACCCTGCTCTGGTGGCAACTGCGCGAGCGCTTCGGCGAGCAATTCGAGATTCCGCTGGGCAGCTTCTCGGTGACCGTCGAATTGCGCGGTCAGGGCGACGTCAATCACCCGCTGGCCAGCCGCGATTGTCAGGCGCTGATCGATTACCTGATCCAGTTCGATGCCATCGTTGGCGAGACCAAGCCGCAACCGCCACTGCCGTACCCGGCCACGCCACTGGCCGGGGTGGAACCGGTGACCACGCCGGTCGGCGGCCTGCTGGTGTACTGCGCCACGCCCGGCCAATACCTGGAAGCCGGCCAGCAGATCGCTGAAATCATCGACCCGGTCCACGACAAGGTCACCCCCATTCATTGCATCGCCGCCGGCCTGCTGTATGCGCGCTCGCTGCGGCGCATGGCCACTGCCGGCATGGTCATCGCCCACGTCGCGGGCGCCGAAGCCTATCGCAGCGGCTACCTACTTTCGCCTTGAGGATGCTCGTCCATGTACAAACTGACCGTTGAAGGCCTGCACAAAAGCTATGGCGATCATCAGGTGCTCAAAGGCGTTTCGCTCAAGGCCAAAACCGGCGACGTGATCAGCCTGATCGGCGCCAGCGGCTCGGGCAAAAGCACCTTTTTGCGCTGCATCAATTTCCTTGAACAACCGAATGACGGCGCCATGAGCCTCGATGGCCAGGCGATCCGCATGGTCACCGACCGGCACGGCATGCACGTTGCCGACGCCGATGAACTGCAACGCCTGCGCACGCGGCTGGCGATGGTGTTCCAGCATTTCAACCTGTGGAGCCACATGACCGTGCTGGAAAACATCACCATGGCCCCGCGCCGGGTGCTCGGTTGCAGCAAACAGGAAGCCGAGGATCGCGCCCGTCGTTATCTGGACAAAGTCGGCTTGCCGGCGCGGGTCGCCGATCAATACCCGGCGTTTCTGTCCGGCGGTCAGCAACAGCGCGTGGCGATCGCCCGGGCACTGGCGATGGAACCGGAAGTGATGCTGTTCGACGAACCGACCTCGGCACTCGACCCGGAACTGGTCGGCGAAGTGCTGAAAGTGATTCAGGGCCTGGCCGAAGAAGGTCGGACTATGATCATGGTCACCCACGAGATGAGTTTCGCGCGCAAGGTGTCGAATCAGGTGCTGTTTCTGCATCAGGGTCTGGTGGAGGAAGAAGGTGCGCCGGAAGACGTGCTGGGCAACCCGAAAAGCGAACGGCTGAAGCAGTTCCTCAGCGGCAACCTTAAATAAGGTTGGCACCCAACCCTGTGTGGGAGCGAGCCTGCTCGCGAAAGCGGTTTATCAGTCAACATCAATGTTGAATGTGACATCGCATTCGCGAGCAGGCTCGCTCCCACGGGGGAATCCACCGACCGACAAAGTTAAACTTGTCCCCCCGCTTCGCTGTCTCTGAAACAACACCTCAGAGCGCACGCAGCCGGCATGGCGAAATCCCCCGACTTTGCAAAAACCTGGTTCAGCGCCCGCGACTGGAAGCCGTTCGCCTTTCAGAAACAGGTGTGGGCGGCGGTGAAAAACGGCGAATCCGGGTTGCTCCACGCCAGCACCGGCGCCGGCAAAACTTATGCGGTATGGTTTGCTGCGCTCAACCGCTTCGCCCGCCTGCAACCGCCCGTGGCTACACCGCGCAAACGCAAACCGCCGGCCGAACCGCTGACGGTGCTGTGGATCACGCCGATGCGCGCCCTCGCCGCCGATACCGCCCGCGCGCTGCAAAGCCCGGTGGATGATTTACAGATTCCGTGGAGCATCGGCCTGCGCACCGGCGACACCAGCAGCAGCGAACGCGCCCGCCAGGGCCGACGTCTGCCGACCACGCTGATCACCACCCCGGAAAGCCTGACTCTGCTACTAGCCCGCGCCGATGCGCGCACCGCGTTGTCGACCCTGCGCATGATCGTCGTGGATGAATGGCACGAATTACTCGGCAACAAACGCGGCGTGCAACTGCAACTGGCCCTCGCCCGCCTGCGGCATTGGCAGCCGGAATTGATCGTCTGGGGCGTGTCCGCCACCCTCGGTAATCAATCCCACGCCGAGCAAGTGCTGATCCCACAGGGCGGCGGCGTCAGTGTTCAGGGCAAAAGCGAAAAAACCCTGCAAGTCGACACCCTGCTGCCACCGGCCATCGAGCGTTTTCCCTGGGCCGGCCACATCGGTCTGAAGATGCTGCCGCAAGTGGTGGCCGAGCTCGACGCCTGCGCCAGCAGCCTGGTGTTCACCAACACCCGCGCGCAATCGGAGATCTGGTATCAGGCGCTGCTGGAAGCGCGGCCGGACTGGGCCGGGTTGATCGCGCTGCACCACAGCTCACTGTCACGCGATACCCGCGACTGGGTCGAGCAGGCGTTGAAGAATGGCCAGTTGAAAGCGGTGGTGTGTACCTCAAGCCTGGACTTGGGTGTGGATTTCCTCCCGGTCGAGCGTGTATTGCAGATCGGCTCGGCGAAAGGCGTTGCGCGGTTGATGCAACGTGCCGGCCGTTCCGGTCACGCACCGGGGCGCACCTCGCGGGTGACGCTGGTGCCGACCCACAGCCTGGAGCTGATCGAAGCGGTTGCCGCACGCGATGCCGTCGAACAGCGGCGCATCGAGCCGCGTCTATCACCGCACAAGCCGCTGGATGTGCTGGTCCAGCATTTGGTCAGTATGGCCCTTGGCGGTGGCTTTATTCCTGAAGACTTGTACGAAGAAGTCCGTGGTGCCTGGGCTTATCGTGACCTGACAGCGGCAGACTGGGCCTGGGCGCTGGCGTTCGTACGCCATGGCGGGATGTCTCTTACAGCGTATCCGGATTACCGCCGGGTCGAGCCGGACGAACACGGCGTCTGGCGTGTGCCGGATGCGCGTCTGGCGCGGCGCCATCGCATGAGCATCGGCACCATCGTCAGCGACGCGAGCATCAACCTGAAATTCTGGAGCAAGGGCGGCGGTGGCAAACAACTGGGCAGCGTCGAGGAAGGCTTTATCGCCCGGCTGAAACCCGGCGATGGTTTCCTCTTCGCCGGGCGCCTGCTGGAACTGGTGCGGGTGGAAAACATGACCGCCTACGTCAAACGCAGCACCGCAAAAAAAGCCGCCGTGCCGCGCTGGAATGGCGGGCGCATGCCGTTATCCAACGAACTGGCCGAAGCAGTGGTGACGCGCTTCAGCGCCGCTGCTCAAGGTCAGTTCAACGGCCCGGAAATGCACGCGCTGCGGCCGCTGCTGGAGACGCAGATACGCTGGTCCGGCTTGCCCACCACGGAAAATCTGCTGGCCGAGGTACTGAAATCCCGCGAAGGCTGGCATCTTTTCCTCTATCCGTTCGCCGGGCGCCAAGTGCATCTGGGACTGGCGAGCCTGCTGGCGTGGCGCGTCAGTCAGCGGCAACCGGTGACCTTCTCGATTGCCGTGAATGATTACGGCCTAGAACTGCTCAGCGCCACACCGGTGGATTGGGCCGCGCATCTCGACGCTCACCTGTTCAACGCCGATGACCTGTTGCTGGATGTGCTGGCCAGCCTCAATGCCGGTGAACTGGCGCTGCGCCGCTTCCGCGAAATCGCGCGGATCGCCGGGCTGGTGTTCGCCGGGTATCCGGGCGCACCAAAGAGTACCCGCCAGGTGCAGGCGTCGAGTGGCTTGTTTTTCCAAGTGTTCAAACAATATGACGCCGACAACCTGCTGCTGGCCCAGGCCGGGGAAGAAGTCCTACGCGAAGAGCTGGATATTCGCCGTCTGGAACAGACACTGGAGCGCATCAATCAGATGAAACTGGATGTGCATCAGGTTAAACGTCCTACACCGTTGGGCTTTCCGCTGCTGGTGGAGCGGATGCGCGAGAGCATGAGTTCGGAAAAACTGGCAGACAGGATCAGAAGAATGGTCGGTGACCTGGAAAAAACCGCTGATAACGGAAAATCGTCGTGAGTGCGTACCCGGTGCGTTTGGCCGGTGAGGAGTTGTGGTTGCTGCCGGAGAAAGCGCTGTATTGGCCAGCGCAGGAAGCATTGCTGATCGCCGATGTGCATTTCGGTAAGGCGGCGGCCTATCGCAGCCTCGGCCAGCCGGTGCCGCATGGCACGACGGCGAGCAACATCGAGGTAATCGACGCGTTGCTGGCGCGGTTGCCGTGTCGCCAGTTGATTTTTCTCGGGGATTTCCTGCATGGGCCTGGTTCCCATGTCCCGACCACGCTGAATGCGCTGGCAGAGTGGCGCGCACGGCACGCTGACCTGCCGATGACACTGATTCGCGGCAACCACGACAAACGCGCAGGCGACCCACCAGCCTCGCTGAATATCCGCGTGGTGCCAGAGCCGCTGTTACTCGGGCCATTCGCCCTGCAGCATGAGCCCGATCCGCATCCCGAGCGGCACGTGCTCGCCGGCCATGTGCACCCGGTCTATCGGCTGCATGGCAAAGGTCGGCAGAGTCTGCGCCTGGCTTGTTTCAGACTCGGTGAGCGCATCAGCCTGATGCCGGCATTCGGTGCGTTTACCGGCGGCTATCAGGTCGAGCGCGACGACAGTTGCAAGGTCTTCGTGATCGGCGACAACGAAATATGGCCCGTCAGCTAGATCGCAAATCGATCAGGCTGACGGGCCATATTCATCACAGTCGGTCAGGCAACAGGCGCCGGAGGCGGCTCGTCCGGCAGGGTCGGTTCGCCTGGTTCGGTCGGTTGTTCGTTGGGAGTATCGGGATCGGGCTGGCCGGGCACGCCGCCGGACAGGCTCAAAGACGGATTCGCCAGTAACGACCAGGCCAGAACGCCTATCTGATTGGGCTCAAGCCTTGCCAGTTCAGCGCTGATTCGCGGGTCGATCTTCATAGGGCACTCCTCAGTGAAGGCCCGAATTTGTGTGTAACAAAAACGGGCAGTACACCCCCATAGAGTGTCTGCCCGCCAAAGAATTCCCGACATCCGTCGGATGGTCGATCAGGTACGCGGCAAGGTCACGCCACGCTGGCCCTGATATTTGCCGCCCCGATCCTTGTAGGAAACTTCACATTCCTCATCGGATTCAAGGAAGAGCATCTGCGCCACACCTTCGTTGGCGTAGATTTTCGCCGGCAGGTTGGTGGTGTTGGAAAATTCCAGCGTCACATGACCCTCCCACTCAGGCTCGAGCGGAGTGACGTTGACGATGATGCCGCAGCGCGCGTAGGTGCTTTTACCCAAGCAGATGGTCAGCACGTTGCGTGGAATGCGGAAGTACTCGACGGTGCTGGCCAGGGCGAAGGAGTTCGGCGGAATGATGCAGACGTCGCTGTGGATGTCGACGAAGCTGCCGGCGTCGAAGTTCTTCGGGTCGACAATCGCCGAGTTGATGTTGGTGAACACCTTGAAGTGGTTGGTGCAACGCACGTCGTAGCCGTAGCTCGACACGCCGTAGGAAATCACCCGGCTGTCGTCGCTGCCGCGCATCTGGCGCTCGACGAACGGTTCGATCATGCCGTGTTCCTGCGCCATGCGGCGAATCCACTTGTCCGATTTGATGCTCATGGCGGGTTTGTCCTGAATAGCGAGGTGGAAAAATTCTGTCCGGCATCTTACCGGGCGCGTCGCCGCGATCAAAGTGCGCAACGCAATTCTCGGCGAACACCCCGTATTTACGCGATGTGGCGACGAACCGTCGCACCGCCGATCCCTAAAACAGAGAATCCTTTGCAAGAAACATTGGCACGTTCCGGAAAAAGGGTTAAGGTGGCGTCACTGTGTTGCTTGTGTCACTGAGAATCTCTACACGATATGTTGAATTTCGATCCAACCATCTACAAGAATTTTTCCTGCTCTTTGCACTCAGTCTCGGCCAGGGTTCTTCCTGAGTCGCAGTTATCTTTGTTCAAGGAGTTACACCATGTCTAATCGCCAAACCGGTACCGTTAAGTGGTTCAACGATGAAAAAGGCTTCGGCTTCATCACTCCACAATCCGGTGACGACCTGTTCGTTCACTTCAAAGCTATCCAATCCGACGGCTTCAAAAGCCTGAAAGAAGGCCAACAGGTTTCTTTCATCGCTACCCGCGGTCAGAAAGGCATGCAAGCTGAAGAAGTACAAGTTATCTAACTTGTAGCTTCTTTAGAAAAGAGCCCCGCCCTTAAAAGCGGGGCTTTTTTGTGGGCGCCTGTTTTGTTCAGGCAAAAAAAATCGCAGCCCGAAAGGCTGCGATTTTTCGTTTGTGCTTTTACCAGGCCACACCAAACCCTGCGGTATAACGGGTCTTGTTCAGATCCGCATCGTTGGTGCCGCTGATGATGTCGCGCTCGGCCTTGAGGTTGAGCGACGCCCAGTCGGTGACCTTGTAGCGCAGGCCCAGCTCGGCATCCAGAGCATAATCGGCAACGCCCGACAGCGGCTTGCCGACTTCGCCATTGGTGAAGAACTCGACCTTCTTGCCGATCAGGTAGCGGTTGTAGTCCCACTTCATCGCGACGGAATAGAAGTTGTCCTTGCTGCCATCGCGGTATTCATAGTCGGTGCGGTTGAGCAACGAGCCCAGCGAGAACGCGCCGAGTTCGTCGTCCCAGAACTGGTAGCCCGGACCGGTACCGACCACGCGCTGACGCGCCAGCTCTTCGATGTGATCACGCTTGTAGTTGATGCGCCCCTGCCAGAACCACTGATCGGTGAGGAAGCGGTCGAGGGAGTATTCGGCGCGCCAGTTGTTAGTGGTGGTTTCCGCATCCTGGACTTCGCGGTTGTACTCACCCTCCCCGGTATGGCGCCAGCGGCCATGGCGAGCCGAAGTCTTGAAGGCAACGTCGTAATCGTCGGTGTCCTTTTCGGCGCGCTGATAGTCCAGCGCCAGATCGACGTTACCCTTCCACACCAGGTCGGTGACGATCGGCTTGGGCTTGAGGATCTGCTGAATGCTCGCCAGCTCGACCGTCTTCGGCGCCTCGCCGTTGGCCAGGGTGACCTTGCCATCGTCGGCCGCCGTCAGCGACTTCGATACTTCACCGGCATAGGCGTCCTGCTTCACCAGCAGATGCTGATCGCTGTCGAGGGTCTTGACCTCTTTCCAGTCAATCGCCACTGCGCCGGCGTATTTGGTCTGGATCAACAGCTTGCCGCCGTCGAATACCGTGATGGTGCCACTCAGCTTGTCGCCGTTTTTCAACCAGACGGTGTCGGCAAGCAGGGGCGTGGACGCGCTGAAAACAGCAAGGCACAACAGGGTTCTGGGGAACATAAGCAGATCGGGGGCTCAGAGTTGGCGAAAAGGGTCGGCATTATCCGTAGGATTTTGCCCATGACAAGGACTGACCGGACTATTTCAATTGAGTTCATTTCTCAACTGCGCCACGAGCGATTACCCTTGTCGCCATCATCACGCCAATGCTCAGGAGCCGCGTACGTGAAAGACCCGCTCGACAGCGTCGAAAACGATGCGCAAATCCGACGCACGGCACTCTACTCGACGCTCGCGCAAGTGCCCGAAGGCAAAGTCGTCAGTTATGGCCAGTTGGCCGAACTTGCCGGGCTGGGCCGCGCCGCGCGCTGGGTCGGGCGGACTTTAAGCCAGTTGCCCGGCGACACCAGGCTGCCCTGGCACCGCGTGCTCGGCGCTGGCGGACGAATCAGCCTGCCGGTCGGCAGCCCTTCCGGTGACGAACAACGTGCGCGATTGCGCATGGAAGGCATCACCGTCCAGAACAATCGTGTGGATATTCGGCGCCATGGCTGGCGTCCGGTAGAGCACAGCGGTTAGAGTGCGCGCTTTGTTTTCGCAATTTTGAGGCAGACTTCAGCCCATGCCCCGTAAAACCTGGCGCGCCGCGCTCGCCGCCTATGCCAGTCCTTCGACGCTCGTGCTGTTGTTGCTCGGTTTTGCCGCCGGCCTGCCGTACATGCTGGTGTTCTCGACGCTCTCCGTATGGCTGCGTGAAGCGGGCGTGGCCCGTGAAACCATTGGCTATGCCAGCCTGATCGGCCTGGCGTATGCGTTCAAATGGGTCTGGTCGCCCCTGCTCGACCAATGGCGCCTGCCCTTGCTGGGCAAGCTCGGCCGTCGCCGTTCCTGGCTGGTGCTCTCCCAGGCACTGGTGATTCTCGGGCTGATCGGCATGGGCTTCTGTGATCCGCAGAAGCATTTGTCCTGGCTGATCGCCATTGCCGTCGTCGTCGCCTTCGCCTCGGCCACGCAAGATATCGCGGTCGACGCCTATCGCCTGGAAATCGCCGATGACAGCCGCCAGGCCGCCCTCGCCGCCAGCTACATGTCCGGTTACCGCGTCGCCGCCCTGCTCGCCACCGCCGGCGCGCTGTTTTTCGCCGAAGGTTTCGGCTCCACCGGCTTCAACTATAAGCACGCGGCATGGACCGGCACCTATGTACTGTTTGGCGCATTGATGGTGCCCGCGCTGCTGACCACGCTGTTCATGCGCGAACCACCGGTGCCGCTGCGCACGCAGTTGCAGGCCGGGCGCTACACGTTCATGCATCAATTGATGTCGGTGTTCGTGCTGATCGTTCTGCTGGTTTCCGTACCGGCGATGTTCACCCAGCTGTACAACACCGATTTCGCTGGCGTGCTGTTCGGTGACATGAGCCCGCTCGACCTGCTCCTCGAAGACCGCGCCTTTCTGCGCGCCATCCTCTACATATTGCTCACCGGCATGTGCCTGTCGGCCATGGGCCGGCGCGGACTGGCGCCGGTACTGACGCCGGTGAATGACTTCATCCTGCGTTATCGCTGGCAGGCGCTGTTGCTGCTGGGCCTGATCGCCACTTACCGGATGTCCGACACGGTAATGGGCGTCATGGCCAACGTGTTCTACATCGACCAGGGTTTCACCAAGGATCAGATCGCCAGTGTCAGCAAGATTTTCGGCCTGATCATGACCCTCGTCGGTGCCGGCATGGGTGGCCTGTTGATCGTGCGTTTCGGCATTCTGCCGATCCTGTTTATCGGTGGTGTGTCTTCGGCGGCGACCAACCTGTTGTTCGTCATGCTCGCGGACATGGGCCCGAACCTGCAGATGCTGGTGGTGACCATTTCCCTCGACAACTTCAGTTCGGGCCTGGCGACGTCGGCGTTCGTTGCCTACCTGTCGAGCCTGACCAACCTGAAGTTTTCCGCAACGCAATACGCCCTGCTCAGCTCGATCATGTTGCTGCTGCCGCGCCTGATGGGCGGCTATTCCGGCGTGCTGGTCGAGAAGTTCGGCTATCACAGCTTCTTCCTCATCACCGCCCTGCTCGGCGTGCCGACGCTGCTACTGATCGCGCTGCACTGGTTTCAGGAGCGCCGCCGCGAAGGGCAGACACCGACGCCCGAGCCTGCACCGACGCCCGTCACCGAAGAATCGTAGGACGCTTCGCCAATGGCGGGAGGAATCCCGCCGCTGGCGCCTTCCGCCGGCCACACTTCTGTACGTCAGCAAAACTCGCCGGTACACTGCTCCGTCATTTCCAGTCATAGCAACCGACAACGGCCAACCATGCGCACCAGTCAATTTTTGCTCGCCACACAGAAAGAAACGCCTTCCGACGCGGTCGTGATCAGCCACCAGCTGATGCTGCGCGCCGGCATGATCCGCAAGCTTGCCTCGGGCCTGTATACCTGGCTGCCGATGGGCCTGCGAGTCATGCGCAAGGTCGAAGCCATCGTTCGCGAAGAGATGAACGCTGCCGGTTCTCTGGAAGTGTTGATGCCGAGCACCCAACCGGCCGAGCTGTGGCAGGAATCGGGGCGCTGGGAAGAATACGGCCCTGAGCTGCTGCGCATCAAAGACCGCCACGGTCGTGATTTCTGCGCGGGCCCGACCCACGAAGAAGTGATCACCGATCTGATGCGCAACGAGTTGAGCAGCTACAAACAGCTGCCAATCAACCTGTACCAGATCCAGACCAAATTCCGCGACGAAATCCGCCCACGCTTCGGTTTGATGCGCGGCCGCGAATTCATCATGAAGGACGCCTACTCCTTCCACGCTGATCAGGCGTCGCTGCAGGTCACCTACGACCGCATGCATGAAGCCTACTGCAACATCTTCACGCGTCTGGGTCTGAAATTCCGCCCGGTAGAAGCCGACAACGGCTCGATCGGTGGTGCCGGTTCCCACGAATTCCACGTGCTGGCCGAGTCCGGCGAAGACGATATCGTCTTCAGCAACGGCTCCGACTACGCGGCGAACATCGAAAAAGCCGAAGCGGTGCCACGGGAAACCTCGCGCCCTGCGCCAACCGAAGAACTGCGCTTGGTCGATACGCCAGACACCAAGACCATCGCGGCGCTGGTGGAAAAATTCAATCTGCCGATTGAAAAGACCATCAAGACCCTGATCGTCCACGCCGAAGAAGAAGGCAAGCTGATCGCGCTGGTGATTCGTGGCGATCACGAACTGAACGAAATCAAGGCTGCCAACCAGCCTGGCGTGGCCAGCCCGCTGGTGATGGCCTCCGATGCCGAACTGCGTGACGCGATCGGCGCCGGCGCTGGTTCGCTCGGCCCGCTGAACCTGCCGCTACCGATCATCATCGACCGCTCGGTCGCGATGATGAGCGACTTCGGTATTGGCGCGAACATCGACGACAAGCACTACTTCGGCGTGAACTGGGAGCGCGATCTGCCGGTTCCGACCGTTGCCGACCTGCGCAACGTCGTCGCTGGCGACCCAAGCCCGGACGGCAAAGGCACGCTGGAAATCAAGCGCGGCATCGAAGTCGGCCACATCTTCCAGCTGGGCAACAAGTACAGCAAGGCGATGAAGTGCGAAGTGCTGGGCGAAAACGGCAAGCCGGTGACCCTGGAAATGGGTTGCTACGGCATCGGCGTATCGCGCGTGGTCGCCGCTGCCATCGAGCAGAACAACGACGCCAACGGCATCATCTGGAGCGACACCCTGGCGCCATTCCAGATCGCGCTGGTACCGCTGCGCTATGAAACCGAGCAGGTGCGCGAAGCCACCGACAAGCTGTACGCCGAACTGACGGCGGCCGGCTTCGAAGTGCTACTGGACGATCGCGACAAGAAAACCAGCCCGGGCATCAAGTTTGCGGACATGGAGCTGATCGGCATTCCACACCGGATCGTGGTCAGCGACCGCGGCCTCGCCGAAGGCAACCTGGAATACAAGAGTCGTTCCGAAGCAGAGGCGCAAGCACTGCCGGTGGCCGATGTTGTGTCCTTCCTTCAGGCCCGTATCCGCCGCTGAAACCAGATAGAGACGTCATGTTCAAGCGAAACACCTTAGGCCTCGGTGGCGCCGCCCTGTGCGGCGCCCTGCTGGTCAGCGGCTGCGCCAATCACATGTCGCAACGCAGCGAGCACGAAGAGCGGGTCGAGCGAAAACTGCTCGATCACAGCCTGCAGATCGATGTCGGCGAGCCCAAGGTGCTCGAGCTGCCGCAGCGACGCGTGAAGATCAACGAACAGAAGACTTTCGAAGTCACCGAGTTCGAGGTCACCCGTCGTTACGACCGCTACACGCCTTACCAACCCTGGCGCGAAGTCTACGAGATTCCGCTGGGCGCGGTGGCCGTGGTCGGTGGTGTCGGTGCCAACGTGGTCAACGTGTTCGCTCTCGGCAACCTGCCGGACAGCGTCACCAAGGATTGGCTGAGCTACGGTTTCGCCGGGCTCAACCCGTTCATGAACGTGCAGTCCAACGGTCGCGCGCAGCAGAACCTCGCGGGCATCGATGAAGTCCAGCGCGACAAGCGCACGGAGTATTCGAGCCTGCCGTGGAGCGAACGACCGGTGCAGGTCAAGGCCGGCAAGCAGACATTCGACATGACCACCGACCGCAACGGCGTGCTGCGTTTGAATCTGCTCGACAGCCCTTTTGCCGAACATGACCTCAACCATGTTGGCCGCTTGCAGATCAGTGTCGAAGACGCCAAGGACGACGTGCATACCGACTCGACCCTGATGCTCAGCGGCCACCTGCGCGGCAAGTTGATCGAGGCGCACGGGCTGATTTATGACGATCTGGAAGATGACGAAGTGAGCCAGTGGGTACACCGGGTCAAACGCCTGTCGGAGCTGGGCCTGGAAGAAGAAGCCAGCGAACTGGAGCAGAGTCTGATCGAACTGACCCGCAATGATCCTGAGTTGCAGACTGAGTTTCTCAAGTCTCTGGCAAAGGATGCCGGGCGTTTAGTGGCTGATCCGGGACCGAATTAAAGCTTAGAAGCTTCGCGAGCAGGCTCGCTCCCACAAGGGATTTGTGAACGACGCAGATCCAATGTGGGAGCGAGCCTGCTCGCGAAGAGGCCCTGCGAGGCGCCGCGAATCTACCGCTCAAACAACTCCATCTGCTCAAACCCGCCGCGCAGATCCTCCAGCCTCACTCCTACCCCTAACAACCGCACCGGTTTGCCGCCGCGATTGAACGCCTGCGTCAGCATCAACTGGTAACTGCCCAGGTCACGCCCTGCCCCGGCCTGTTCCAGCGTGGTCTGGGTGAAATCATGAAATTTGACTTTGACGAACGGCTTGCCCGGTCGATAACTGCTGTCGATCCGCGCCATGCGGGTTTTCAGGGTATCGAGCAGCTCGGGCAATTTTTCCAGGCAGCTGCGCAAGTCCGGCAGATCAACGTCGTAGGTGTTTTCCACGCTGATCGACTGACGCCGGCTGTCGTTGTGCACCAGACGGTCATCGATTCCACGGGCGAGATTCCACAAGCGCTCGCCGAAACTGCCGAATTCGCGCACCAGCGCCAGCCTGCCCCACTCGCGCAGGTGCTGGCAGTCAACGATGCCAAGCTTGCCGAGCTTGTCGGCGGTGACCTTGCCGACGCCGTGCAGCTTGCTCACCGGCAGACCACTGACGAACTCCTCGACCTGATCCGGGGTGATCACGAACAAGCCGTTGGGTTTTTTCCAGTCGCTGGCGATCTTCGCCAGAAACTTGTTTGGCGCAACGCCAGCCGAGACGGTGATGTGCAACTGATTGGAGACCCGGCGACGAATGTCCTGAGCGATGCGCGTGGCGCTGCCGCCGAAATGCGCGCTGTCCGACACATCGAGATAGGCCTCGTCCAGCGACAGCGGCTCGATCAGGTCGGTGTAGTCGGCAAAGATCGTATGAATCTCCTTCGACGCTTCGCGATAAGCCTCCATGCGCGGCTTGACGATGGTCAGGTCCGGGCACAGCTTTAATGCATGCCCGGAAGCCATGGCCGAGCGCACACCATAGGCGCGCGCTTCATAGTTGCAGGTGGCGATCACCCCGCGCCGATCCGCCGAACCACCCACCGCCAACGGCTTGCCGGCCAGACGCGGATCATCGCGCATCTCGATGGCGGCGTAGAAACAGTCACAGTCGATGTGGATGATTTTTCGCTGGGTCATGTCGGAAAAAGACAACGTGGCAAGCCGGAGCGGCAGTATCTCATTGGCACCTGTATATAGCACCAGTGGTTGAATGTTCTTTTCCGACCGTAGGAGATTTCCGCTGAATTTATTTTTTCAATCACCGATCAAGGTGCAATAGAGCTGAAAGCCTTGCACCACCTGCCCTGCGCGCCGGCCAACCGCCGCGAAAAAACGCTAAGCGCTTGAACCTCAACAGATTTATCCAGATCGACGGTTGACACACTCGCGAACCTCTGTAGAATGCCGCCACACAGACGCGGGATGGAGCAGTCTGGTAGCTCGTCGGGCTCATAACCCGAAGGTCGTCGGTTCAAATCCGGCTCCCGCAACCAAACATCAGAAAAGGCTACTCGAAAGAGTGGCCTTTTTTGTGCGCGTCTGTTTTGCACACGGGCGCCCCGCTCAATCGCTGGCGAAACGGCAATTTGTTGCATTTCCGAAACTTACGCATCACCTGCGACCGTTTGCCGCGATTTCGCAGTTATTTGGCCCATTCCGGGATTAGCGGTTGACACCTCGTCGTTCGCCTGTAGAATGCCGCCACACAGACGCGGGATGGAGCAGTCTGGTAGCTCGTCGGGCTCATAACCCGAAGGTCGTCGGTTCAAATCCGGCTCCCGCAACCAAACATCAAAAAAGGCTACTCGAAAGAGTGGCCTTTTTTGTATCTGTCGAAAAAGTCCTTTCGCAACAATGATCTGTCACTGTGCAGTGAACCGCTGGGGATCATCAGAACCACTGACTTGCGACTATGCTTGAGTCGCAGACAGGGTTTCTGCAATCCAGGAACTGCCCTCGCCGATGCCCGACGAGAGGCGTAGTATTTTGTGATTATTTTTTTCTACAGGGATTGGTAACTTGGCTGGATACCTCCATCCTGTCGCGCACAATCCAAGAGGTGATTGATGCGCGCCAACTCGTCTGATCCACAAGACACCGTTACAGCAGAACAACCGATCAAACCCGAGCGTTTGCGCTGGCTGGATCGATTAAGCAAATACCGTCAGCCGATCGGTCTGGCCGTCACGTTGCTGCTGTTTGCCATTGCCCTGATTGCCTGCCGCCATCTGCTCGCCGAGCTCGATCTCGACGCGTTGCATGACTCGATTCTCGACGTGCCGAAACCCGCCCTGCTTGGCGCCATCGGTGCGACCGTGGTCGGTTTCATTATTCTGCTCGGCTATGAATGGTCGGCCAGCCGCTACGCTGGCGTGAAACTGCCGCCGCGCACCCTCGCCCTCGGCGGTTTCACCGCATTTGCGATTGGCAATGCGATCGGCCTGTCGCTGCTGTCCGGCGGCTCGGTTCGTTATCGTTTATATGCGCGATTGGGCGTCGGTGCGTCGGAAGTCGCGCACATGACCTTGTTCGCCAGTCTTTCGCTGGGCTGCGCCTTGCCGCCACTGGCAGCGCTGGCCACCCTGAGCAACCTGCCCGCCGCCTCGCAAGCGCTGGGGCTGTCCGAATTCTTGCTCGGCTCCGTCGCCGCTGGCGTATTGATCCTCGGTGCAGTGCTGGCAATCGGCATCTATCGCCGTCGTCTGCCGGAACAACCCTACCCCGACAATCTGCTGGTCCGTGCCGGGCGACGGACATTGCGCCTGCCGGGTCGACGCCTGACCTTCCTGCAACTGGTGATCACCGCCCTCGATGTCGCGGCTGCCGCCACCGTTCTGTATTTGTTGCTGCCGGAAGCGCCGCCGTTTGCGCCGTTCCTGCTGGTGTACCTGCTGGCCCTGGCCGCCGGAGTGCTCAGTCACGTGCCGGGCGGCGTCGGTGTATTCGAAGCAATTCTGCTCGCCGCATTTGCCGACAAGCTTGGCGCCGCGCCGCTGGCAGCCGCACTCCTGCTGTATCGCCTGATCTACGTGGTGCTGCCGCTGCTGGTCGCTTGCGTATTGCTGCTGATCAACGAAGGCCAGCGCCTGTTCCAATCCCAGACCATGCGCGCGGCGTCCGGTCTGGCCGCGCCGGTTCTGGCGGTGCTGGTGTTTCTGTCTGGCGTGGTGCTGCTGTTTTCCGGCGCCACACCGGAGATCGACACGCGCCTGGAGCACATCGGTTTTCTGATCCCGCATCGCCTGGTCGACGCCTCGCACTTCGGCGCCAGCCTGATTGGCGTTTTGTGTCTGTTGCTCGCCCAAGGTCTGCGCCGACGCCTGTCGGCGGCGTGGATGCTGACCGTCATTCTGCTGCTGGTCGGCGCCCTGCTCTCGCTACTCAAAGGCTTCGACTGGGAAGAAGCCACGCTGATGACGTTTACGGCCGCGCTGCTCGGCGTGTTCCGCCGCTCCTTCTATCGCCCGAGCCGTTTGACCGAACTGCCGTTTTCGCCGCTGTATCTGGTCGCCAGTCTCTGCGTGCTGGGCGCTTCGGCCTGGTTGCTGCTGTTTGCCTATCAGGACGTACCCTACAGCCACCAGCTGTGGTGGCAGTTCACCCTCGACGCTGACGCTCCGCGTGGCCTGCGCTCGCTGCTCGGTGCGGCGGTGTTGCTGGTGATCATCTCGCTGACCTGGCTGCTGCGCACCGCGCGCCCGGTGATTCATTTGCCGACGCCGGACGAACTGGATCGCGCGGCAAAAATCCTCATGGCCTCGTCGCAACCCGATGGCGGCCTCGCGCTGACCGGTGACAAGGCGTTGCTGTTTCACCCCAACGATGAAGCGTTCCTGATGTACGCCCGCCGTGGCCGCAGTCTGGTGGCGCTGTACGACCCGATCGGGCCGAGCCAGCAACGTGCGGAAATGATCTGGCAGTTCCGCGATCTCTGCGACATCCATCACACGCGCCCCGTGTTCTATCAAGTGCGCGCGGAGAACCTGCCGTACTACATGGACATCGGCCTGACGGCGATCAAGCTCGGCGAAGAAGCCCGGGTCGATCTGCTGCGCTTCGATCTGGAAGCCAAGGGCAAGGAGATGAAGGACCTGCGCTACACCTGGAACCGTGGCACCCGCGATGGTCTGTCGCTGGAAATCCATGAGCCGGGCCAGGCGCCGATGGACGATCTGAAGGTGATTTCCGATGCCTGGCTGACCGGCAAGAACGTGCGCGAGAAAGGCTTCTCCCTCGGCCGTTTCAGCGACGATTACCTGAAGCATTTCCGCATTGCGGTGATTCGCTTCGAAGGCCGCCCGGTGGCGTTCGCCAATCTGCTCGAGACCTACAGCCATGATCTGGCCAGTCTCGACCTGATGCGCGCGCACCCGGAAGCGCCGAAGCTGACCATGGAATTCATGATGGTCGGCCTGATTCAACACTATAAGAGTCACGGATACGCGCGCTTCAGCCTGGGCATGGTGCCGTTGTCGGGGCTGCAACCCCGGCGCGGCGCACCACTGACCCAGCGTCTGGGCTCGATGGTCTTCCGCCGTGGTGAGCAGCTGTACAACTTCCAAGGCTTGCGCCGCTTCAAAGACAAGTTCCAGCCTGACTGGGAACCCCGTTATATGGCCGTGCCCGCCGGACTCGATCCGCTCGTGGCGCTGGCCGACACTGCTGCCCTGATCGCGGGCGGCTTGACTGGATTGGTGAAACGCTGATGATTCAACGCTCCCTGAAGTACATCCTGGCCGCCCTGCTGGTGCTGGCCGTGATTGCCGGCGGCGGTTACTGGTACCTCAAACGTCCGGCACCGGAACCGACCGTCGAACAATTGAAACCCGCCGATGGCACGGTCATGACCCGCGTGATCCCCGGCAGCAAGCCGAAGGCTCAGGTGCTGGTGGCGGTCACTGACGAACAGAAGCTCTCCGAGAAACAACTGACCACCCTCAGCCGCAGCGCCTCGGCGCAGATCGTTCAGGTGATTCTGCCCAAGGACTGCCTGCTGCAAAGCCGCGCCCTGCAATCGGGCCTGCGTGAACTGAATGGCCCGGCCACCCTGGTCAGCGGCATCGGACCAGGCGCTGTGCTGGCATGGCGCTGGCTGGCGGAACAGAAAGACGATAAGGCCCAGGCCGTCTCCGTCGATCTGGCCCTGGAAAAACCCGGCTGCACCCACCTGTTGCCAAAATCCGCCGCCCACGGCCACTGGCTTGTGGCGTGGAACGACAACCCGGACGACGCTAGCGCAGGCTTCGTGCGCGATCAGCCGAACGCCGAAACCAGCATCAGTGACTACGACATCAACCTGCCGCAAGTGCTGAACAACGAACTGCGCAAAATCCTCGTCGGCGGCGACAAGGCCAACGGCGGCCTGGCGATTCCGGTCGTGGAAGTGCCGGCCGGGCAGGCCAACGACACCGTTACCCTGTTCCTCTCCGGCGACGGCGGCTGGCGTGACCTCGACCGCGACGTGGCGGGCGAAATGGCCAAGATCGGCTACCCGGTGGTCGGCATCGATACCCTGCGCTACTACTGGCAGCACAAGAGCCCGGAGCAAAGCGCACTCGACCTCACCGAACTGATGCAGCACTACCGGCAGAAATGGGGCACCAAACGCTTCATCCTCACCGGCTATTCGTTCGGCGCCGACGTCCTGCCGGCGATCTACAACCGCCTGCCAGAGAACGAACAGCAACGCGTCGACGCCATCATCCTGCTCGCCTTCGCCCGCACCGGCAGCTTCGAAATCGAAGTCGAAGGCTGGTTGGGTAACGCCGGCAAAGAAGCCGCCACCGGCCCGGAAATGGCCAAACTGCCGGCGGCCAAGGTTGTGTGCATCTATGGTGAAGAAGAGACGGATGAGAGTGGCTGCACGGACAAAACTGCTGTTGGTGAAGCGGTGAAACTGCCTGGCGGGCATCACTTTGATGAAAACTACCCGGCGTTGGCCAAGCGCTTGGTCGAGCTGATTCAGAAGCGCCAGAGCAAGGATTCGGTGGCTGAAGAGTGATCTGAAGCGCACCAAGAAAAGCCCCCGCAACTTCACAGTTGCGGGGGCTTTTTACATTCCAGCAGCCACCAAAATCCCTGTGGGAGCGAGCCTGCTCGCGAATGCGGTGGGTCAGTTTACAGATTCGTCGACTGACACTGCGTCTTCGCGAGCAGGCTCGCTCCTACAAGGGGTTGCGCTGGATTCAGGCAACTCGTCAGTCCCGCTGGCCAAGCTGAACATCTATCCACGTGACATCATCGTCGCCAACGCTAAAGTCGCTATCCGGCGCCGCCAACAAAATGCTTTGCTGGGCTTGCGTCAAGTCCGCCCAAAAGCCATCAGTGACAAATACCAAGCGCTCAACAGCCTTCAGTGCACAACAAACAAAGTCAGGGTTCGGAACCCGATTGATCTTCAAGCATCGAGTTACCGAATTTCGCGCGGGGTCTCGCGCCAACTCACAGTGCGAACGGTCGCGCCGCCAATTGGCCTTGCAATGAGGTGGCGTAATCCACTCGATGGCTCCCGCCAGCGTCGCAATCCCGCATGAACAGTCACCTTCGTATGCAATGGTGAGTCGGTCATGCGCGACCAAGCCAATCAGGTAACAGATGGCTCCCGTCTGATCAGCAGGCAACGACGCATGAAAATCCGCCAGTATTGACCCCAATAGACGCTCAACTGCTTCGGGTTCTGCAGGATAGCCCCCCTGCTCCATCCGTGTGGAATGAGCCGCCAACATGCCCCTTACGAAGCTTTCAGCCAGCTGTCCACTGCCGCGCCTGGAAGTGCCATCCGCGACAACAAAAAAACCGCCGTCACCCTCACAGGTCGCTCCGGCATAGTCATTATTTGCCCTGCTGGCTTGCCCAGTGATTGATCGGGAGTGGTATCTCATGCGCTGGCCAGCGCTTTCAAACGCCTGTGAATAATCTGCCCTCTGCCTGGATTCGTCTGCACCGAGCCTGAACTTTCGATCACATAGCCAACCCCGTCGAGCGCCATCAGTTTGCGGATTCCATCTGTGACGAACGCCTTAAGGTCGCTGTCAGCCTGGCGCACCTCCTCCAACAGCTCAGGCCGACCATCGATCAAGATGATCATGTCCTCGACATCCTTGTGATAAGGATCACCATTTCCCCGACCAGCGAAAGCTTCCAGTTTCGTCGCGAGAAAATACGTGGGCTGGAATATCTGGATGACAGTGCCGCTGGGCAAGGTGAATTTATCCGCACTCGCCAGCCCCTCGACGAACCAGCGGTTGGCATAGCCGAGTACTGCAGGGTCGGAAGGCATGACATCCACAACAACGTCATTGAAGCGAAAACGACAATTGACCTCGTCCTCACCGGTGATCTTGAATCCCTTGGCAGCCAGCCGTTCAGTGAGTTGGTTCCAGGCGCTGATACCGGCCAACTCGATCACTAAATCAACGTCATCAGTGAAACGAATGTCGTCCAGCACGGCTGTATCTGTAACCAGCATGGCAGTTGTGCAACCGCCAACAAAAGCAACTTCGGCGAGAAACGCCTCGCCCAAGCCTTCAGCCACGAACTCAATAAGTTCGTAGTTGTGATCCGCGTTTGACGACATGTTATTTAAGCCCCATCCCTGCCTTCAGAATACTGATTGCCACACCACACTCACGCGGACCACCCAGACGGATTGCATCAGCGAGCGCCAGATAGTGGTAAAGGATCCGGTCTTTTTTCACCGCTTCCGGCACTGTTTTGTAAAGCGGCTCTATCGCTTGGCCTCGCTCGGTTCCCTGCGCATCCGGCCAGACCGGAATCAAACCACCCGCACTCTTGATGCTTTTGGACAGCGCAGGCGCCGCAAAGCCTGTGGGTATGCCACGAACCATCGCGCCAGGCTTGACCGGGAAGAAGTACTTCAGCGCGTACTCGGTGATTTTCAGCAGTTCCCGGCGGTGCACTTTGGCAAGCCCGGTGTCGTAGTCATGGATGAGCAATCCGGATTCCCGGCATCGGGCGAGCGCATTTGAGACTTCGCTTTTGCTCAGTCCGAGAGAGGCAGACAGCGCACGCAGAGAGTACCGATCGCTCCAACTTGTCAGCGGTGGATCAGATGCTGGTTCCGCCCATCCCTCCCAGCCTGGCCCATCAGCGAAAGGCGAATCGAGTTCGCGGCGATGGAAGATTGTGTCTTCCCCATCAGTGGAGTAGGTGACCAATGGCTTACCCACACCCTCCCCTGCGGTCATTCGGCTGACGACATAAGGCCTGAGCAGCTCTTCGACCCTGTCCGAATTCGATTCGGCCTCCATCTCCCCCAAGAGGTTCTCTTCCTGAGCGTGGAGACTGGCCATTTTGAACAAAAGTAAAATGTCTTGACTCTTCATTTAGCTCAAAACCTCAAGTGTCCACATTCCATAAAACGTGGACACTTGTCTCACTGCCGAGGCCGGGTCGTCAAGCCCTTGGGTCGATCACTAATCGCTGCATACCTTGCCCGCATATCGTCATGGCTGATTGCGCGGACCAAATCAAAGATGAGCAATCGTTCACTGGCCTTCTTTTCGATCAGAAGCTCCTCTGGTTCATCCTGTAGTTCTTGTGCCGCTGATGCCGTCATACGAACCTGAATGCTGTGCACACGTCGCTTCGTGCGTGACGTTTAGTTTCGTTTACTTCCAGTCTCGCAATATCAGATGACGCCCACAGACCTTGTAGGCAAACTCCGAAACTCTTGTTGGGCCGCTGTGCCGCTCTATTGCGCTGTTTTTTGACGGGATACTCTCCGGACGTCGCTGACCCATTCAGCGATCGGGTGTGGTAACCCGGAGAAACCATCGCAACAGCCCGCTCCTCGAGTTATGGCGGCTGTGCGTGGGACGCTTTCAGGCGTGCCGGTTTCCTTGGTTCCCGGTTTACCACCCTGCGTACAGTTGCCTCCCTTTCGCGTGGTAACGAAAGTCGCGGCGCTTCGAACTAAGGAGTAACACGATGACCGAACCTGATCTGCACGGACTCGCAAGCGTTAAAACCATCGGCTTCACCCCTTTCCTCTACAACTCGGATCAAGCGTTCTTCAACGTCCGCTCCGGCATTCCGATCATCGATGCCTTGTCCCAATCCTCCGACCTGCTGTCCCTCGCCAAATCCTTCGCCGAGGATGCTGCTTTCATCAAAGACACCGACCGCCACGCCTGGGCTGCGCATTACCTGACGGTGTTGGGCAAGGCCTTGATTGATGACGTGATCCAAGCGCTGATCCCACGACCTGCGCGGACGAAGACTGAATCTGAAGAAGAATTACCTGATAGCCACTAACACTGCAGACCCTTGTGGGAGCGAGCCTGCTCGCGAATCCGGTGGGTCAGCCACCACATGCTTCGACTGACACTACGCCTTCGCGAGCAGGCTCGCTCCCACAGGGAATCAGCGGTGGTTTGAGGATTGGGCACAGGCACAAAAAAGCCCCCGCCAGACACAAGGCTGACGGGGGCTTTTTGGTTGGAGCCAGGCTTACATTTCGACCTGCGTCCCCAACTCAATCACCCGGTTCAGCGGTAGATTAAAAAACCGCAAATTGCCATTGGCATTCTTCAACATGAACGCAAACAACGCCTCACGCCAACGCGCCATCCCCTCGAGTTTCGAAGCAATCACCGTTTCACGGCTGAGGAAGTAGGTCGTGCGCATCGGGCTGAAGTCGAGGTCTTCAAGGTGGCACAGCTTCAGCGCCTGCGGCACGTCGGGCTCGTCGGTGAAGCCGAAGTGCAGGATCACCCGGAAGAAGCCTTCACCATGCGCTTCCACTTCGAAGCGCCGCGATGGCGGCACACGGGGGATGTCTTCGTAGACCACCGTCAGCAACACCACTTGCTCATGCAGCACCTGGTTATGCAGCAGGTTGTGCAAAAGCGCATGCGGCACGGCGTCGGAGCGGGCGGTGAGGAACACCGCTGTGCCCTGTACGCGATGCGGCGGTTGCACGCGGATGCTGCTGATGAAGATCGGCAGCGGCAGCGCGCCTTCGTCGAGGCGTTCGACCAGCAGCTGTTTGCCGCGCTTCCAGGTGGTCATCAGCACGAACAGCGCGATACCGGCGATCACCGGGAACGCGCCGCCCTGAACGATCTTCGGCACGTTGGCAGCGAAGTACAGGCCATCCACCAGCAGGAAGCCAAGCAACACCGGCACCGCGAGGATCGGTGGCCATTTCCACAGCAGCAGCATCACGGCGGACACCAGAATGGTAGTCATCAGCATCGTGCCAGTCACTGCCACGCCGTAGGCCGAGGCCAGTGCACCGGAGGATTCGAAGCCCAGCACCAACAGGACCACGCCGACCATCAGCGCCCAGTTCACCGCGCCGATGTAGATCTGGCCTTGCTCATCGCTGGAGGTGTGCTGGATGTACATGCGCGGTATGTAACCGAGCTGGATCGCCTGACGGGTCAGGGAGAACGCACCGGAAATCACCGCTTGCGAAGCGATCACCGTGGCCAGGGTAGACAGGCCGACCAGCGGAATCAGCGCCCAGCTCGGTGCCAGCAGGTAGAACGGGTTACGCGCTGCGTCAGGGTTTTCCAGCAGCAATGCGCCCTGGCCGAAGTAGTTGAGCACCAGCGCCGGCAGCACCAGCAGGAACCAGGCGCGGGCGATCGGCTTGCGGCCGAAGTGGCCCATGTCGGCGTACAGCGCTTCCGCGCCGGTCAGCGCCAGCACTACCGCGCCGAGGATCGCTACGCCCATGCCCGGGTGCACGACGAAAAAATTCACCGCCCACATCGGGTTCAGCGCGTGCAGCACTTCCGGGGTGTGGCTGATGCCGTACACACCGAGCGCGCCGAGGACGAGGAACCAGGTGACCATGATCGGCCCGAACAGAATGCCGATCCGCGCGGTGCCGTGGCGCTGGATCAGAAACAGCGCGACCAGCACCACCAGCGACAGCGGCACCACCCAGTGATCGATGCCTTCAAACGCCAGGCCGAGGCCTTCGATCGCCGACAGCACCGAAATGGCCGGGGTGATCATGCTGTCGCCATAAAACAGCGCCGCGCCGATCAGCCCGCAGACCACCAACAGCGTGCGCAGGCGCTTGCGCCCCGCCGCTGCCCGCCGTGCCAGCGCCGTCAGGGCCATGATGCCGCCCTCGCCCTGGTTGTCGGCGCGCAGGACGAACATCATGTACTTGATCGAGACCACCCAGATCAGCGACCAGAAGATCAACGACAGAATGCCCAGCACGCCGTCGTGATTGACCGGCACACCGTAACCGCCGGAAAACACTTCCTTGAGGGTGTACAACGGGCTCGTGCCGATGTCGCCATAAACCACCCCGACTGCCGCGACCAGCATGCTCAGCGGTCTGCTCGCCGAACCCTCGGCGCCCGCCGCATGACTACTTGCCTGACCCATCCAACACTCCTGATCTCGATACCGGCTTCTTTGAAGGAAGCACTATGCTTTGAGTTGCAGCATGCGCTGTTTTACCTGTTGTTACAGACCAATGATTGACTGCACGAAACGGTAAAGCTCAACGGCGCGAAGCATAGCGCAGCACTCGTCGTATTTCCCCGTATAAAGCTGGTCAAGTACGCTGCCCGCCGCTAGAATTGCGCACTTTTTGATCAGAGGCGCGCCCCAAGCGCCCATCCGTCGGTTTGCGCATGATGCAAGCGACGTCACAAAACACCGAGGTTAGACATGTCCACCACTCCTGCGCCGGCCAATCCAAAGGTTGGCTTTGTATCTCTGGGTTGCCCGAAAGCACTGGTCGACTCCGAGCGCATCCTGACCCAGCTGCGCATGGAAGGTTATGACGTGGTGTCCACCTATCAGGACGCCGACGTCGTGGTGGTCAACACCTGCGGCTTCATCGATTCGGCCAAGGCTGAATCTTTGGAAGTGATCGGTGAAGCGATCAAGGAAAACGGCAAGGTCATCGTCACCGGTTGCATGGGCGTGGAAGAAGGCAATATCCGCGACGTGCACCCGAGCGTGTTGGCCGTGACCGGTCCGCAGCAGTACGAACAAGTGGTCAACGCCGTGCACGAAGTGGTGCCGCCGCGTCAGGATCACAACCCGCTGATCGACCTGGTGCCGCCGCAAGGCATCAAGCTGACCCCGCGCCACTACGCGTACCTGAAGATTTCCGAAGGCTGCAACCACAGCTGCTCGTTCTGCATCATCCCGTCGATGCGCGGCAAACTGGTCAGCCGTCCGGTCGGTGATGTGCTCGACGAGGCGCAGCGCCTGGTCAAATCCGGCGTTAAAGAGCTGTTGGTGATCTCGCAAGACACCAGCGCTTACGGCGTTGATGTGAAATACCGCACCGGTTTCTGGAACGGCGCGCCGGTGAAAACCCGCATGACCGAGCTTTGCGAAGCACTGAGCACCCTGGGCGTCTGGGTCCGCTTGCATTACGTTTATCCGTACCCGCACGTCGACGAGCTGATTCCACTGATGGCCGCCGGCAAGATCCTGCCGTACCTGGACATCCCGTTCCAGCACGCCAGCCCGAAAGTCCTGAAGTCGATGAAACGCCCGGCGTTCGAAGACAAGACCCTGGCACGCATCAAGAACTGGCGCGAAATCTGCCCGGACCTGATCATTCGTTCGACCTTCATCGTCGGCTTCCCGGGCGAAACCGAAGAAGACTTCCAGTACCTGCTCAACTGGCTGACCGAAGCCCAGCTCGACCGCGTCGGCTGCTTCCAGTACTCGCCGGTGGACGGCGCACCAGCGAATGATCTGGATCTGGAAGTGGTACCGGACGACGTCAAGCAGGATCGTTGGGAGCGCTTCATGGCGCACCAGCAGGCGATCAGCTCGGCACGCCTGCAAATGCGCATCGGTCGTGAGATTGAAGTGCTGGTGGACGAGGTTGACGAACAAGGTGCGGTCGGCCGTTGCTTCTTCGACGCCCCGGAAATCGATGGCAACGTGTTTATCGACAATGGCAGCAACCTGAAGCCGGGCGACAAGGTCTGGTGCAAGGTGACTGACGCCGACGAATACGACCTGTGGGCTGAGCAGATCTGATCTGAACGTCAAAAGCCCCTCATCGGAACGCCGCCCGCCTACCCCTCTCCCAGAGGGAGAGGGGACTGATCGAGGTGCTCTTCAGAATGACGGCGACTTGAAATATCGAGTCGAACTCAGGCTTTGAACAGCACGAAGATCAGCTCCCTTCCCCCTCGCCCCCTCTGGGGGAGAGGGTTGGGGTGAGGGGGGAGAGATCTTGCTGGCGACAGAAATAGCCAGCCAGACACCGCAACAAATCCAAAAAGCCCCGCTCTTTTCCGAGATGCGGGGCTTTTTTGCGGCTATCGTTTAGCGGGGGACGGACTCCCTTGAACCGCACAAGAGGCACACGCACATGCGTCAGCATTCGGTCATCCACACACCGAAAATCAGCGATTACGAAGAACTGACCCGGGTCTGGGAGGCCTCGGTCCGTGCGACTCACCAGTTCCTGCCGGACAGCTACATCGAGCTGCTGCGCAATCTGGTGCTCACCCGCTATCTTGATGCGGTCATGCTGATCTGCACCAAGGATCGCCAGCAGCGCATCACCGGTTTTGCCGGTGTGGCGGCGGGCAAGATTGAAATGTTGTTCATCGATCCTGATCATCGTGGTCAAGGCTTGGGCAAGCAGTTGCTGCGCTATGCGATCGAACGGCTCAATGCCGATGAACTCGACGTCAACGAACAGAATCCGCAAGCCTTGGGCTTTTACGAGAAACAGGGCTTCGAGGTGATCGGCCGCTCCGAGGTCGATGGCATGGGCCAGCCGTATCCGCTGCTGCATATGCGCTTGCGGCAGTCCCAACAGCGCTCAAGCAACGGCTGACACACCATGGAAACCCTGTGGGAGCGAGCCTGCTCGCGAATGCGGTGTACCCGTCACTGCACACATAGACTGGCAGGACGCCTTCGCGAGCAGGCTCGCTCCCACATTGAATACAGCGCCTGCAAATGGAACCGGGCTTAACCGCTTCCACACAGGTACAATGCCCACCCCTTTTTTGTTACGGCCCCGTCATGACTGACCCGATTCGCCTCTCCAAACGCCTCATCGAACTGGTCGGTTGCTCCCGCCGGGAGGCCGAGCTGTTCATTGAGGGCGGCTGGGTCACCGTGGACGGCGAAGTCATCGATGAGCCGCAATTCAAGGTCGGCGAGCAGAAGGTCGAGCTCGACAAGGACGCCAAGGCCACCGCGCCGGAGCCGGTGACCATCCTGCTCAACGCGCCCGCCGGCATGGATGTCGACAGCGCCATGCAATCGCTCAGCGCCGAAACCCTCAGCGAAGAGCATCGCTACGGCAAGCGCCCGTTGCGCGGGCACTTCCTGCGCCTGACCGCCAGCGCCGACCTGCAGCCCAAGGCCAGCGGCCTGCTGGTGTTCACCCAGGACTGGAAAATCCTGCGCAAGCTCACCGCCGACGCGGCGAAGATCGAGCAGGAATACATCGTCGAAGTCGAAGGTGAGATGGCTGCCCACGGCCTCAACCGCCTGCAACACGGCCTGACCCACAAGGGCAAGGAGCTGCCGCCGGTCAAGGCCAGTTGGCAGAACGAAAACCGCCTGCGCTTCGCCATGAAAAACCCGCAGCCGGGAATCATCGCGCAGTTCTGCGAAGCGGTCGGCCTGAAGGTCATCGGCATCCGCCGCATCCGCATCGGCGGCGTGTCGATCGGCAAGGTCCCGCTCGGCCAATGGCGCTACCTGTCCGGCAAAGAGAAGTTCTAGAACTTCCACTGCCGCCCCACATTCCGGCAGCGCTTACGAGCGCTGCCCACAACGCATCAGGAATACCGACATGGTTCATAACGACGTACTGCGCAGCGTGCGCTACATGCTCGACATCAGCGACAAGAAAGTTGTCGAGATCATCAAACTGGGCGGCATGGACGTCACGCTCGCCGATGTCATCACCTGGCTCGACAAGAAAGAAGAAGATGAAGAAGGCTTCGTGCGCTGCCCGGACGAAGTCATCGCGCACTTCCTCGACGGCCTGGTGATCTTCAAGCGCGGCAAGGACGAAAGCCGTCCGCCGCAACCGATCGAAGTGCCGGTGACCAACAACATCATTCTGAAAAAACTGCGCGTGGCCTTCGAACTGAAAGAAGACGACATGCACGCGATCCTCAAAGCCGCCGAGTTTCCGGTATCCAAGCCTGAACTGAGCGCGCTGTTCCGCAAGGTCGGCCACACCAACTATCGCCCGTGTGGCGACCAGTTGCTGCGTAACTTCCTCAAAGGGCTCACGCTGCGCGTGAGAGCCTGAAAACAGCTGCAAGCTACAAGCTACAAGCTACAAGCGGCAAGGCGGGGCACGGTGTTTGACTTGCCGCTTGTAGCTTGCAGCTCGAAGCTGGCCGCATGGCCTAGAGTGTACTGATCCCTAATCTTCAGGATTCGCCATGCATCCCTATTTTTCCCTGCAAGGCCGCACCGCTCTGGTGACTGGCGGTACTCGTGGTATCGGCAAGATGATCGCCAAGGCGTTCGTCGAGGCCGGCGCCCATGTCTATGTGTGCTCGCGCGACGTCGAAGCCTGCCATCAGACCGCTGAAGAACTTGGCGCCCTGGGCAGTTGCCATGGCGTGGCGGCGAATCTGGCGACCGAGGAAGGCGTGCGGGAATTGGCCGCGCGTCTGGGTGAGCAGATCACCCATCTGGACATTCTGGTGAACAATGCCGGCACCACCTGGGGCGCGCCGCTGGAGAGTTACCCGGTCAAGGGCTGGGAAAAGGTCATGCAGCTCAACGTGACGTCGGTGTTCAGTTGCATCCAGCAATTCTTGCCGCTGCTGCGCAAGGCGGGCTCGGCGGCGAATCCGGCGCGGATCATCAATATCGGTTCGGTAGCGGGGATTTCTTCGTTTGGCGAGCAGGCTTACGCCTATGGGCCGAGCAAGGCCGCTCTGCATCAGTTGTCGCGCATTCTCGCGCGGGAACTGGTGAGCCAGCACATCAACGTCAACGTGATTGCGCCGGGACGGTTTCCGAGCAAGATGACCCGGCATATTGGTAATGATGAGCAGGCATTGGCTGAGGATACTGCGCTGATTCCGATGAAGCGCTGGGGGCGTGAGGAAGAGATGGCGGCGCTGGCGATTAGCCTGGCGAGTACGGCGGGGGCTTATATGACCGGGAATATTATTCCGCTGGATGGTGGGTTCAGTCTGTAGATCGGCGGTGCGGCATTCGCGAGCAGGCTCGCTCCCACAGGGATTTCATACACGACGCAGCTACATTGTGGGAGCGAGCCTGCTCGCGAAGAGGCCAGCCCTGTCACCACCAGACTTGAAGCCAGCCGGGTTATCATGCCCGCCCTACCCGCTTCGATCCCAGACCATGACTTACAGCGTCTCCCCCATCGGCTTCGTGCGCTCCTGCTTCAAGGAGAAGTTCGCCATCCCCCGCCAGCCACAACTGGCCCCGGCCGCCCGTGGCGTGTTGGAACTGGTCGCGCCGTTCGATCAGGGTGACGCCGTGCAGGGGCTGGAGCAGGTCAGTCATGTTTGGCTGTTGTTTCTGTTCCACCAAGCCCTGGAAGACAAACCGCGCCTGAAAGTGCGCCCGCCTCGCCTAGGCGGTAACAAGTCGATGGGCGTGTTTGCCACCCGCGCCACGCACCGGCCGAACGGCATTGGCCAGTCGGTGGTGAAGCTGGACAGGGTCGAAGGTAATCGGCTGTTTATCTCCGGGATCGATCTGCTCGACGGCACCCCGGTGCTGGATATCAAACCCTATGTGCCGTACGCCGACATCATCCCCGGGGCAACCAATGACATCGCCAGCGCGGCGCCGCACGTGATCGACGTGCAGTGGGCAGAGTCGGCTTTGAAACAGGCGCACGCCCACGCTCAGCGCCTCGATGAGCCGTTGGTTGAGCTGATCGAGCAGTGCCTGGCGCAGGATCCGCGCCCGGCGTATCAGACGCCGGCGCCGGAACGTGAATATGGTGCGCAGTTCTGGGATCTGGACGTGCGCTGGCATTACCCGACGCCCGAACAGATCCGCGTGCTGGAAGTCATCCCGGCCGGGGCATAAAACCCGCAAACGAAAAAGCCCGCGCTGCCTTCTCAGGCAACGCGGGCTTTTACTGTCACACCGAAAAACCAACTGTGGGAGCGAGCCTGCTCGCGAAGGCGTCGTGTCATGCAACATCAACGTTGATGACAGACCGCATTCGCGAGCGGGCTCGCTCCCACAGGTATCGCAGGTTATTTTTCGACGAACGCACGCTCGATCAGGTAGTCACCCGGCTCGCGCATCCGCGCCGAGATCTTCAGGCCAAAGCTGTCGAGCACTTCGCTGGTCTCGTCGAGCATGCTCGGGCTGCCGCAGATCATTGCGCGGTCGTCCTGCGGGTTGATCGGTGGCAGGCCGATGTCGCTGAACAGCTTGCCGCTGCGCATCAGGTCAGTCAGGCGGCCCTGATTCTCGAACGGCTCGCGGGTCACGGTCGGGTAGTAGATCAACTTGTCACGCAGCGCTTCGCCGAAGAACTCGTTCTGCGGCAGGTGCTCGGTGATGAATTCGCGGTAAGCGACTTCGTTGACGTAGCGCACACCGTGAACCAGGATCACTTTCTCAAAGCGCTCGTAGGTTTCCGGGTCCTGAATGACGCTCATGAACGGCGCCAGACCGGTGCCGGTGCTCAGCAGGTACAGGTGCTTGCCCGGGTTCAGGTCATCGAGAACCAGGGTGCCGGTAGGCTTCTTCGAAATGATGATCTCGTCGCCTTCCTTCAAGTGCTGCAGCTGGGAGGTCAGCGGACCGTCCTGCACTTTGATGCTGAAGAATTCGAGATGCTCTTCCCAGTTCGGGCTGGCGATCGAGTAAGCGCGCATAAGCGGGCGGCCGTTGGGCTGTTGCAGGCCGATCATCACGAACTGACCGTTCTCGAAGCGCAAGCCCGGATCGCGGGTGCACTTGAAGCTGAACAGAGTGTCGTTCCAGTGATGAACACTGAGGACACGCTCGTGGTTCATGTTGCTCATGTACGTTTGACTCCTGGAGATTGGTCTGCGCGGCTCAATGAGGCTTAACGTGCGCAATTGCATCGCATTCTAATAGCGACGACAATATCTGTTAACTGGATTATTAAGATAAGGGTTATCGGTTATATCGATATGCGATTTACTCTCCGTCAACTGCAAGTCTTCGTCGCCGTCGCCCAGCAGGAAAGCGTATCCCGTGCTGCGGGTCTGCTCAACCTCTCGCAATCGGCGGCCAGCACTTCGATCACCGAGCTCGAGCGCCAGTCCAGCTGCCAACTGTTCGACCGCGCCGGCAAACGCCTGAGCCTCAACGCCCTTGGCAAACAACTGCTGCCGCAAGCGGTCGCCCTGCTCGACCAGGCCAAGGAAATCGAAGACCTGCTCAATGGCAAATCCGGTTTCGGCTCGTTATCAGTGGGGGCGACGCTGACCATTGGCAACTATCTGGCCACCCTGCTGATCGGCAGCTTCATGCAGCGCCACCCGGAAAGTCAGGTCAAGCTACACGTGCAGAACACTGCCAATATCGTGCAACAAGTTGCCCACTACGAAATTGATCTGGGTCTGATTGAAGGCGATTGCAGTCACCCTGACATCGAAGTGCAGAGTTGGGTCGAGGATGAGCTGGTGGTGTTTTGCGCGCCCCAGCATCCGTTGGCCAAGCGCGGCAGTGCGACAATGGAAGAGCTGACCCATGAGGCGTGGATTTTGCGTGAACAGGGTTCTGGCACGCGGCTGACCTTCGATCAGGCCATGCGTCACCATCGCAGCGCGCTGAATATTCGCCTGGAGCTGGAACACACCGAAGCGATCAAGCGCGCAGTGGAATCAGGGCTGGGGATTGGCTGCATTTCGCGGCTGGCGCTGCGCGATGCCTTCCGGCGCGGCAGTCTGGTACCGGTGGAGACGCCGGATCTGGACCTGGCGCGGCAGTTCTATTTCATCTGGCACAAACAGAAATACCAGACTTCAGCGATGCGCGAGTTTCTCGAGCTGTGCCGAGCATTCACCGCCGGGGTGCAGCGCAGCGACGAGATTGTCTTGCCGACCATCGCTTAAAGCAGAATCACCGCCCACACCAGTCCGATCATGCTCAGCGCCACGAATTGCGCGGCGCTGCCCATGTCCTTGGCGTTCTTCGACAGCGGGTGCAATTCCAGCGAGATGCGGTCAATGGCCGCTTCCACCGCCGAATTGAGCAGCTCGACAATCAGCGCCAGCAAGCAAACCGCGATCAACACCGCCTGCTCGACCCGGCTGACATTGAGGAAGAATGTCAGCGGAATCAGCACCACGTTGAGCAGTACCAGTTGGCGGAATGCCGCTTCGCCGGTGAAGGCGGCGCGCAGGCCATCGAGCGAATAGCCGGACGCGTTGAGGATGCGTTTCAGGCCGGTCTGGCCCTTGAAAGGTGACATAAGGAAAAACCAGCCAAAAAGGAGTGGGGAAGCTAGATCAACGAAAGTCAAAAAAGCGTGAAACCGCCAGCCATTACTGGCTGGGAATTGACTCAAGTTGTTGCAGCAGTAAAGCCGCCTGCGTGCGAGTGCGCACATTCAATTTGCGAAAGATCGCCGTGACGTGGGCCTTGATGGTCGCCTCCGACACGCTCAGCTCATAGGCAATCTGCTTGTTCAGCAGACCTTCGCAGACCATGGTCAGCACGCGGAACTGTTGCGGCGTCAGGCTGGCGAGGCCATCGCTGGCGGCTTTCGCCTCATCCGACACGCTCACCGCTTCGAACGCTTGCGGCGGCCAGAACACGTCGCCATCGAGCACCTTGCGCACCGCTTCCTGGATCACGCTCAGATCGCTGGATTTGGGAATGAAGCCACTGGCGCCGAACTCGCGGGACTTGACCATCACCGAAGCTTCTTCTTGGGCCGAGACCATCACCACCGGAATCTGCGGATACTGCCCGCGCAGCAGCACCAGCCCGGAAAAACCGTAGGCGCCGGGCATGTTCAGGTCCAGCAGGACCAGATCCCAGTCAGCCTTTTCGGTCAGGCGCGCTTCCAGCTCGGCGATGCTCGCCACTTCCACCAGCCGCACGTCCGGGCCTAGGCCCAGCGTCACCGCTTGGTGCAGCGCGCTGCGAAACAGAGGGTGATCATCGGCAATCAGGATGTCGTATGTGGCCATTTTTCAAATGATCCTGTTTTTGATGGCAGACGCGGTAGATTCCGGTCTGGCCAAAGCAACTCGAGACAACGCTTTGAAGCGCTATCCACAGGGGCACGTTCAACGCCAATCAACAGCAAACACGGCGTCTCAAACCTTGGCCGCACCCTAATCGGCGCCAAGCATGCCCAGCGAAGCCTAGGTGGTCAAGCAAGATGGCCAGCGCTGTCGACAGTATGGGCCACTATCGGGCCAACTCCGGCTGCGGCTTTCGTATATAGGGCAGCAGCTCGGCGTGAGCGGGGGTCGATTCATTCATGTCCAGTTGCTGCTTGGCACCGAGGTAATGCTGGCTGAACACATCGAAATAGGCGTCCAGCGCCGAGGCGGCATCGCTGTCACCGGCCAGTTCCAGGCATAACGCCGCGACTTCGGCGGTGCACAGGTGCTCGCTGCGGGTCGAACGGCGCAGGCGATAGCGCGAGAGTTTGTCGGGCAGCAGGCTGAGGATCGGCAAGCGGTCGAAATACGGACTCTTGCGAAAGATCTTGCGCGCCTCGGTCCAGGTCGCATCCAGCAGTATGAACAGCGGGCGCTTGCTGCTATCGACTGTCACCGTGTTGGTCACCCGCGACGGTTCGACATACTCACCCGGAAACACCAGATACGGCTGCCACTGCGGATCGTTGAGCAGTGCGAGCATCTGCGGGTCGGGCTCGGTGCGTGACCAGATGAACGCATGGTTGTCGCGCACCACATCGGCAATCAGCCAACCGGTGTTGCTTGGCTTGAACACTTCCTTGCCGGTCATGATCAGGCACACGCCAGAACGGGTGTCGACGCTTGGTCGCCACGCGCACAGGCAATGACTGATGATGACCCGGCAATCGCGGCAACGCTCGGAGCGAAAGCCGCGCGCCTGAATCGGCTTGATGCCTTCGTCCTCACGCTGATCGCGCAGGCGGGCCACGGCATTGGGGGCATGGTTCATCGCAGGCAACACCGGCAGACAGGGGAACTCGACACGAACGACACTCGGCAGGGCAATAAAGCCCGGCAGTTTACCAGAGCGACGGCCACAAGCCTGTACCGCCCAGACCGGCTCCCCTATAATTCGCCGCCACTGAACGCACCGCCCCGTGACGGGTCGAACCACCAGTCACCGAATCAGGAGAGTTTCATGCTGCGCCTTATCGTTCCCACCGCTGCCATTCTGCTGGCGTCGTCCTTTACCGCTCAGGCTGCGTCCCTGAGTGAGCAGAATCTGAACCGAGAGCTGCGCAACGTCGCCGCCCAAAGCAGCGTCGGCACGCCACGGGCGATCAATGAAGACATTCTTGATCAAGGCTACACCGTCGAGGGCACGCAGCTGATCAATCATCTGAGCGTACAAAAGAGCCACGCCGACAAGATGCGCGCCGATCCCAAGGCTGTCTATTTCCAGTTGGGCGCGTCGGTGTGCAACAACCCGTCGTACCGCAAGCTGATGGCCAAGGGCGCGATCATGCGTTACGACTTCACCGAAGTGAAAACCAACAAAGCCATCGGTTCGGCCAGCTATCAGGAATCCGATTGCCCGAAAGCCGCGCCAGCGAAGAAGAAGTAATCAGCGCGAAGCCTTGGCGCGCCGCTGTTCATCCTCGGCGCGCAGTTCCGCCACCAGCGCCTGCAGATAGCGCGAGCGGCGTTCGCCGCCGGCCAATCGTCGGCAGCACTCTTCTTCGAGACTCAATTGATGCGTCTCGGCCGACTCCTGCAACATTCGATACAGCTGAGTATCGATCTCCAGAACCACTCTGACCATGCATCCCGCCTCCTTGCCACCCACGAATCCTTGAATTGCCTCGCCTTGCGCAAACGCAAGGTTGTCTTGCGACATCTGTATTTGAGTAAATCAGAGTGATGGCCCTTTGCGACACGTTCAGACGAGCGGCGGGGCTTTGGCGCAAATCAGTAAGCGGTTGCCAGGCAAAACGTTACCGCGCACTGTTCTAGTCAGCGCGAATGCGTGCGAGGGTCTAGATTGAGAGTATTCCCGATCATTCGTTAACGGCAGAAATGGAACTGCCGGCCCTGTGTGTTTTTGCAGTGCGGCCCGGACGCTGGTTGTCAGGGCTAACCGCCCTGTACAGAAGGAGACGTTCAATGCCTTATCAACCGAATGACCTCTTGAGCCGTCATTTTCAGGAAAGCGGCGACCTCATCAGCCAGGTCGAAGCCCAACTCAACCGTGTTTCCACCGACAGCCCGAACATCCCCATCTACCGCGACATGATCCTCACCGTGCTGCGCATGGCTCAGGAAGACCACAACCGCTGGAACGCCAAGATCACCCTGCAAGCCCTGCGTGAACTGGAGCAGGCGTTTCGCGTGCTTGAGCAATTCAAGGGCCGGCGCAAAGTCACCGTGTTCGGCTCGGCACGTACGCCAGTTGAACATCCGCTATACGCGATGGCCCGCGAACTCGGCGCAGCGCTGACGCGTGCAGAGATGATGGTGATCACCGGCGCCGGCGGCGGCATCATGGCCGCCGCCCACGAAGGAGCCGGACGTGACCACAGTTTGGGTTTCAACATCACCCTGCCCTTCGAACAACATGCCAACCCCACCGTCGACGGCACCGATAATCTGTTGCCATTCCACTTTTTCTTCACCCGAAAACTGTTCTTCGTCAAAGAGGCTGATGCGCTGGTGCTGTGCCCGGGCGGTTTTGGCACCCTTGATGAAGCGCTGGAAGTGCTGACGCTGATTCAGACCGGCAAGAGCCCATTGGTGCCGGTGGTGTTGCTGGATGTTCCGGGCGGTACCTTCTGGCAAGGTGCGCTGGACTTCATTCGCGGTCAGCTGGAAGAAAACCGCTATATCCTGCCGACGGATATGAAGTTGATGCGCCTGGTTTACAGCGTTGAAGAAGCGGTGGAGGAGATCAATCAGTTCTATAGCAACTTCCACTCCAGTCGCTGGCTCAAGCGGCAGTTTGTGATTCGCATGAACCACAAGCTCAGCGATCAGGCTCTGGCGCAGATGCAGGAGGAATTTGCTGATCTGTGCCTGAGCGACGAGTTTCATCAACACGCCTACAGCGGTGAAGAGCACGACGATGCACAGTTCAGCCATCTGGCACGGCTGGCGTTTGCCTTCAATGGCCGTACCCATGGTCGTCTGAGGGAGTTGGTGGACTTTATCAATCTGCCGGAAAACTGGGCCGATTCAAAACCGCCCACTGCACAACGCTCACGCGAGCCTTCCAACGTGATCTGAAGGCAAAAAAAACGGCCCACTATTTAAAAAATAGCGAGCCGTTTTTTCTTGAATCGGTTAATCGTCCATCCCTCGACCGCTGAACAAGCGGTTGATCATCTCCATCGAGAACCCCCGATACGCCAGAAACCGGCCTTGCTTGGCCCGTTCTTTCGCGTCAATCGGTAAATGCCCGGAGAACTTGCGTTGCCACGTGTCCTGAAGCTGCGCCTGCCAATTGATACCGCTTTCGCGCAGGGCAATTTCGATATCGGTACGTTGCAAGCCTCGCTGGCTGAGTTCCTCACGAATTCGCAGAGGGCCATAGCCGGAACGGGCGCGGTAGGAAACAAAACTTTCAAGGTAACGGGCTTCGGAAAGCAGCCCCTCTTCCGTCAAACGGTCGAGGGCTGTTTCGATCAGCTCCGCCTCGGCGCCGCGCTGACGCAGCTTACGCGTCAATTCGACTCGACCATGCTCGCGACGTGCGAGCAGGTCCATGGCGGTTCGCCGCACCGCGACGAGGGTATCCAGTACGGCGGTGGTCATCGCTGGTATCAGAGGTCAGCGTCGGCCAGGTCGTCTTCGGTCTCTTTGACCGCCGAGGCCTTGGAGTCTGCGATCACTGCTGGCGACAGCAGCTTGTCACGCAGCTGCTTCTCGAGCTTCGCGGCAATTTCCGGGTTGTCCGCCAGGAACTTGGCCGAGTTGGCCTTGCCCTGACCGATCTTGGTGCCTTCGTAGGCGTACCAGGCGCCGGACTTCTCGACGAAACCGTGCAGCACACCCAGGTCGATCATCTCGCCGTTGAGGTAGATGCCTTTGCCGTAAAGAATCTGGAATTCGGCCTGACGGAACGGCGAAGCCACCTTGTTCTTCACAACCTTGACGCGGGTTTCGCTGCCGACCACTTCATCGCCTTCCTTCACCGCGCCAGTACGGCGGATGTCGAGACGAACCGAAGCGTAGAACTTCAGCGCGTTACCACCGGTAGTGGTTTCCGGGCTGCCGAACATCACGCCGATCTTCATACGGATCTGGTTGATGAAGATGACCAGGCAGTTGGCGTTCTTGATGTTACCGGTGATTTTACGCAGCGCCTGAGACATCAGACGTGCTTGCAGGCCGACGTGCATGTCGCCCATTTCACCTTCGATTTCAGCTTTTGGTACCAGTGCCGCCACGGAGTCGACGATGATCACGTCAACGGCGTTGGAGCGCACCAGCATGTCGGTGATTTCCAGGGCCTGTTCGCCGGTGTCCGGCTGGGAAACCAGCAGGTCGTCGACGTTGACGCCCAGCTTGCCGGCGTACTCTGGATCGAGCGCGTGTTCGGCGTCGACGAATGCGCAGGTCGCGCCGGCTTTTTGCGCCTGGGCGATCACGGACAAGGTCAGTGTGGTTTTACCGGAGGATTCAGGACCGTAGATTTCAACAATACGGCCTTTTGGCAGACCGCCGATGCCGAGTGCGATATCCAGACCCAGAGAGCCAGTAGAGATGGCCGGGATCGCCTGACGGTCCTGATCGCCCATACGCATTACGGCACCCTTGCCGAATTGACGTTCGATCTGACCCAGGGCCGCAGCCAAGGCTTTCTTCTTGTTGTCGTCCATTAAAGTCCTCACGTAATCAATAAGGCCTGACGGCCAACACCTGTATAAGTAGCCAGTATTATTCCACAGCGTTCGAAGATCGCCTACCCCTGATTTTCGATTTCTCGTGCCGCTAGTCGCACAAGACCCTCTAGCGCGGCCTTCACCGTTTGTCGGCGAACCTCATCGCGGTTGCCGGGGAAGTGCTGAACCTCACTGTAAACCTCGTCGCCAACACCCCAGGCCAGCCACACCGTGCCCACCGGTTTGTTCGGCGTGCCACCGTCGGGGCCGGCGACACCGCTGACCGCCACGGCAAAATGCGCCAGGCTGTGCTGCTGCGCACCACGCACCATGGCCTCGACCACTTCGCGACTGACCGCCCCTACCGTCTCGAACAAATCGCCCGGCACATCCAGCTGCCGGGTCTTCTGCCGGTTGGAATACGTCACGTACCCCGCTTCAAACCAGGCCGAACTGCCCGGAATCCGCGTGATCGCTTCGGCAATCCCGCCACCTGTGCAGGACTCGGCGGTAGTGACATGGGCATTGAGCACTTGCAGACGTCGGCCCAGTTCTGCGGCCAGTTGGGTGGTCTCTTTCACGGCGAGCTCCGGATCGTGTGGAATACCTTCACCGTACACGAGCCGGCCATGCTTTCAATACACAGAATCATTCAAGATGTTCGGGCGCCAGCGCTCTGACATAGGCCTGACAGGCCTGCAAGGCAATCAATCCACGGTCGCCGGTGTCGGTGATGGCGATAATTCGTTGAGCATGCGCCGGGTCAAGTCGGGCGCGTACGGCTGCAGAATCCACGCCGCCGGTGCCGGCGGTGGCTGGCACCGCACAGCCGTGGGCAACGTCGCCGGCGTCGAGAAGGACCGACAGCCGCACATCGGCAGTAGCAAGGCGATCGCGCAGGCGATCCTGATCACGTTGGGCATCGCTCAGCGCTCGGTAATGGGTTTGTTCACTCGCCGCGAGCCGTTGCTCCAGCGCCAGGCGTTTATCCTGCTCGGCCTGTTGTGCGTTCGCGGCAGCTTGTGTCAGTTGATTTTGCGTTTCGGCGTTTAACCGCGCCTGCTCGGCCAATTGCCGACCGTAGCGCCAGTCCTGAAACTGCCATGCCGCTGCAAACGCCCCGGCCACCAGCAGCAACAGACCCATCACCCGCCAGGAGCCGGACATAGCACCGCCCTCGCCCGTGCCCAAATCTCGAGTCGATCCTGCAAGCCATTCAACCCGCCGTTGATCCGGCGGGTGATGGTGTTGAACTGATCCGCGTCGGCCAGTTCATTCAAGCCCTTCTGCGCCCAGAACCACGCCGCCGACTCGGCCGCCCATTGCGGTTGCTCGAGCAATTCGGGCAACGACAAGAGCCGCTCATCACCAAACAAGCCGAGGCTGCATTGGCGATAGTTGGCGCGACCGGTGATTTGTATCAGCCCGCGTCCTCGGTACTTTTGCCCGTCGCCATCCGCCTCCGGCGTATTGCCCAAACGCAGCGCCAGGGTGCCGGTATCGTATTTGCTCAGGTACTGGTTGTTGCCCAGTTCGCGCACGTAACGCAATTGGCCCGACTCGTGACCGACCTGTGCCAGAAACGCAGCAACACGTTTCGGCGTATCGATGCGCTGCCTGGCCATGGCGATATTGAGCGGCGAAACAAAAACGCCCGCTTGGGAGCGGGCGTTGGGCATGATGTCGACAAGGTGTTTTTCAGTTAATTGCATGATGCTTGATCCTCCCTGGATGTTGCCCCGATTGAATCACGGCTGAAGGCTGATGGTTGCCAACCATTTATTTGCCAGAGTTTTCCGCGAAAGTATTTGTGAGTGACGCTGGGTCAGGACGTCGCTACCAACCAGCGCGGTGCCAGCGGGCGATGCTCGCTGAAGGGAAAGGAAGACCCTTGCGGCCAATCGCGCAATTCACGTCGATAGGCTTGCAGTTCGGCATATTGTCCAGTGGTCAGCGTCGTGCCACCGCCATCCTCCAATTCATCGCGATCGCGTGCAACCATGCCATCGGTGGCTGCCAATTGCGCATTGCGCCATAGACGTTCAATGTCCTCGACTTCTTCTGCCGAGGGTGGCGGTGGATCTACCAGAATCGGGTAGCCATTGTCCGCACGCACCCCAATCATTTTCGCACTCACCGCCAGTTGCTGCAGCAGCGAGATCCAGTAGCCCTGAGGAATTTCGATGACGTCGTCGGGGATGTCCGTCGAGTTGATGCCGGGTACGTAAACACCTCGGGTGGTGGCGCTGAATAAAACGTTGAAGGTGTTCATTCAATAGCCCTTTACAAAATAGTTGACGGTGCAATTGGCAGCCAACTGCGCATTCGCATCGCGAATTTTCAAGGTGCAGCCCTGCTGGTTGGCGGCATTCAGCACGATCATTGCGGTATCGCCTCCCGCATGTGTGGCCACGAGCGAGAAATAGGCCCTCGGAAACGAGATTGGAAATGTCACGTAGACCAGTCCCGCAGCATTCGACAGACCTGAGCCCCATTGATCGATATTGCCGCTGGCGTGTTTTTGATATCCCTGGGCACTCGTCAATCCGGAAAAAAGCGAGGCATATTTCAGACTCGCCGTCCCGTGTACCGCCCAGGCTCCACTTTCCCTGACGATGGTGGCGCTCTCGCCACTGTTGATCACTATCGAATTCAACAAGACGCCCTGCGGGCTTATCTTGGCGGCGCCCGGGTGAGCAATCGTGACCGGAGCATTGCTGCGGCAGTGAAATGCAATGGCGGCGCCCATTGGAGCCTTGTCGATGTCCGGCAGGGTCACGGTGTAAGGCGAGTTACCACCCAGACCTAACGACCAGCCCAGGTCAGCGAGAGTTAGTTGCGTAGTGGCAAGGATGTCACGCGCCCCCGCGTAGTTGCCAAGAGCCCGCTGAACATACTCGCAAGTCGCCGCCGAACGGCTGATATCGAAAGGTGCGGCGGTCCTGAAAAGCTGAGCGCTGCGCAGTGCGCCCAGCATTTGCGTGTTGGACGCTTCACTCGGCGTCAGCCCGCCGGCTTGAACGACACTCAGGATTTCCTGGGTGACACCATTGCCCCAACTCGCCGGAATCAGCGATCCCGGTCTGCCGTTCAGCGGGTCTTCATCAACAAAGCTACCATCCACCAACCCTGCGCTGGGGACGCTTTTTGGGTAATCCATTACTGTTCTCCTGTTTTGATAGCGAGCCATGCGGGTGCCAGAGGGCGGGCATTCAACGCCGGGAAAAGCGCTGAGTCAGGCCAGTCGCGCAATGCCTGTCGGTACTCAAGCAGTTCCAGATACTGCGTGGGCTTGAGCGATGTGCCGCGTCCCAGATCCTGTTCATCGCGATGCCGCGTGACTAACCATTCGGTCGTGGCCAGAGAGGCTTGGCGCCAGACAAGCGCGGCCGCAGGTTCCTCTTCCGTAACAATGGGAGCCTGAGCTACCACACGGCTCTGCTGTGCAGGCAGTTCTTCGGCGACTGTCGGAAGCCCGCTGATCGGCGCACCGATCTCGACCTCTTGACCCTCCAGCACGCGAACCATCGTCTCGACGAAGGATGGAGCAAACAGCTCGCAGATGGCGTACTCACCGGCGTCGATCCGTTCGACGACCACGCCGTTCTCGACCCGTGCATAAATGGCCATTATTCGTACTCCCAGATTTCACAGAAGGCGTTGCCGCCGGCGCCACTGAGTACGGCAGCCGAAGCGTTGGTCGAACAGGAGCCGCTGCCGCCGGAACCGCGTCCGCCGGTGATGCCAATCCCGTTGACCCCCACTCGGGTACCACCGCCGTCATACGGGCTGGCACCGCCCGCACCCGAGAGGACGCCCCAATTGGCGTTGTACATTGCGTATTCGCCGGGTGCGCCCCGAGCATTGGCAAGATTGCCGCCTGTGACTGCTTGCCCTCCTGCACCGCCCTGAACGAAACCAACTGTTGTGGCTGTTACGGCGACGGTAAGGACCTGCCCGCCTCCACCGCCCGCAGCGCTCATGTAGGTGCCGAACGAAGCACCTCCGCCGGCCAGCCCCATCACATTACTCGCAGCGCCACCGCCACCCAGCGTAACGGGCACGCCTGCAAGTATTTCCGGGGTCACGTCGTACAGGCTTTGAGCAAAGGCCCCAGAGCCTCCGCCACCACCAATACCCTGATAACCGGCGGCAACGGGCGAACACCCACCACCGCTCCCCCCCGCGCCGACCAGCCGCACATGGATCCTCTTGGCTTTGGGGTTTGGCTTGTAAAGCGTAATCCCGACCTTCTCGAACTGCCTGACCGCCAGCAGCCGCCCCACCGCATCGGTGATGCCGTAACCGGCCAATGTGGTCGGGGTATTTTTCAGTTTGGTGAAATCGACCAGTGCACCGATCGCACTGGCGAGTTGATCCGTTTTGGCCTCATCGGGTGTCAACCCGGCCGCCTTGATCACGTTGAGAATCTCTTGTGTAACGCTGTTGCCCCACACCGCCGGAATCAACGAGCCCGGCGTCCCCGCTACCGGGTTTTCATCGACGAAACGGCCGTCGACCAGGCCGACGCTGGGGACGCTTTTTGGATAGTCCATATGTTGTTCGTTCCTGTGAAATGACAAATGAGCCGTGCCTGCGCACTGGCAGACACAGGTCTGTTTCGGAAAATAAAAAGCCCACATCGAAGTGGGCTTGGGTGAAGCGGGACGAAAAATATCGCTTAGCTGGGTAGACCGCTGGCAAGTTCGCCAATGGCAATCAAGGCTTCATCGGCCGCGCTGCGCGCCAGGTCGATCTTGCCCTTGCCCGCCTGCGCGCGGATCTGTGCTTTGGCCTTCAGGCGCAAAGTGCGCAGAGTGAGCAAATGGTCAGTCAGCTGTTCGGCTTTGGCGAGAATCTGCTCCGCCGCCTGTTTGGCCGTGCGGCCTTTCGCGACCCACGCTGCGACTGAAAGTGGCACTTCCTTTTTCGGGTATCCGGCGTCGCTGAAAGCCTGAGCGTCTGCGGCTGCCTGTGCGTACTCCATGGCCTTGAGTGGATCACCAGCCAGTGCGTTGCGAGCGTTGTCGGCGGCGGCGTCAACTTTGGCGCAAAGGCGTTCGGCTTCCTGCAGATCCAGTGCAATCTGCCTGTCTGCATTGAAAACCCAGTTCTGCCCATCCCACTCGTGCGCAGCCGACGGTTGCGGCAGGCGCAACTCACCGTCGCACTGATGAAGCTCCTGAATAACGATCATCGAATAAGCTCCCACGAGAATTGCACGTTCACCGCGTCGGAAAAGTTGATGGCAATGCCCACACTGTAATCAGTGATTGGATGGTTTTTGATGCCCATGCTCAGCAATAGCTCATCGCTGTCGGCATTCGATTGGCCCAGGTTGTGTTCGGCCTGATAGCACTGCCACAGTGAGCGCAAATTGGCGTGGTCGAAGCTGGCCGCCAACGTCGAAACCGTGACGTCATTGACGATGTTGTTGGTGAACAGTACGCACGGTGAAACCGTTGCCGGGTTCCACCCTCCCGGGTTGTTCGAACTGCCTGTCAGGATCGGCGACAGGAAGCAGTAGTTGCCCCCTGCCCACCCGGTGGACGGAAAGGCGACTGAGGTGACCGCCGTGGACGATGGCGTTGGGTTACCGGCGACTAGTCGTGCCGCACGCGCGTGGGGGTCGAGCGGTAAAAATATCGCCCCTGTGCCATTCACCGTTTGCGTCCAGGTCAAACGAGCGCGGTTGTAAATGGTCCGCACAACCGGCACCGAGCCGGGTGCTCCGGTTATCACCCACGCCAGACACATATCCAGTGGCGTGGACTGAAAACCCCCGCCGGCAGCGCCGTTGACGGTACCTTTCAGTGAGTCAGGTACGACGTCATGAATGCCACCGCGTTGTGTGTAGAACGTGAGTACCCCAGCGATAACTTGCGCTCGCAGAAAGTAATGGCTGCTGGGCAGCAGGTCCGCACTGCTCCACGCCGCCGTCACAAAGGTGCGCGAGCGTCCGAGTTGGCCGGCCACTACTTCCTGGCCGAGACTGATAAAGGTTCCCGCTGCGATCGAAACCCGGCCGCCACTGGTTGAGGCCGCAGCCGGACTGACCGGCAGACGTGCATCGGCGGTGGCAACTGTAGGTAAAGGCAAAGCAGCCAACGGCAGCGCCAGATCCTGGTTCCAGCCCTTGGCCGTCACCGATTGGATCGCTTGCAACAACTGATCGTATTTCTTCTCGTCCGGCGTCAGGTCCGCCGCCTTGATCACGTTGAGAATTTCCTGCGTAACTCCGTTACCCCAGTCCGCCGGGATCAACGACCCCGGCGTCCCCATCAACGGGTTCTCATCAACAAACTTCCCATTCACCAGCCCGGCACTGGGCACACTCTTCGGATAATCCATCCCTCATCCCTCCCTAGTCATAATTGATGTGCACCTTGGTATGCGCCGGCGCGCTGCGGTGGATCAGGCATTCCAGCGCCGAACCCGGGTTGACGCCGAAGCGCTCTCCCCAATAGCTAGCGCCGTAACGCCGGCCAAGCAGCAATCGGCCGCCGGTGTTGAGCGTCCACATGAACTGCGCTTCCCAGGTGCCCCAATGCGCCGAACCGAAACGGGCACGGCCCATACGCGGGGCTTCGTGTTCGGTGATGCTGGCGTTGGGGTAGCCCTGGCTTTTGGCGATGTCGAGGTAGTAGCCGACAGCCTGGCTGCCGACCGCGAGCAGGCGGCGGCGTACGGCGAGGCGGCGGTCGTCGAACAGCGGCGTGGTGCCCAGGCACGGGTCGGGCAGGTTCATCACCCGCTCCCAGTCCGGCACCAGTTCGCTGACGCCGGCCGGGTCCATCTCGTTGAGCAGGTCGGCGGCGCGCGCATCCAGACGGGCCAGTTCGATGGCAACACCTTGCAGCACTTCCTCAAGCTCGGGCACCCGCTCCGGATCCCATGCCGGGCCACTGGGCAGCAAGGCGCGCAACTGCGCCTGGTATTGCGCGACGGTTCTTATGCCCCCCATACGCAGCCTCCGAAGGTCAGCAGTTCGCTCTGCCCGGCCGGCACGTCAGCGGCTGGAGCAGTGAGCGTGTGATCGTATTCGCCGCCGGCGCTGCTGATCGCTTCGCGGATATGGCTGATCAGCAACGGCACGCCGAGGTCAGCCTCGCGGTTGTGCAGATCGCGCAGCTGCGCTTCAACGGCGGCGCGCACGGCGGTGGTGTCCGGATTGACGCTCTTGAAGCGGTACACCACCGGCACCTGAATCGGCCGCTGCACGTGCACTTCCGCGGTCACCGGACGCAGCGGTTCGATGTACTCCTGAACCTCCGCCAGCTGCTCATCGTTCGGCACCGGTTGCGGATCGTCGTCGCGCATGATGAACACAGTCACCGTGCCCGGGCCGAGCAAGCCACCACGGCACCACGCACGGGTCACGCCCGGCACTTCCAGTGCCCAGGTTTCGTAGTCGCTGGCCGCGCCGCCGTGGGGAATCACGCGGTAGGAACGAATCACCCGCGAGCGCAGCGACTCGAGGCTTTCCCGCGCCACGCCACCGCTGAGGCCTGGCGCCAGCACCATAAAGCTGTTGCCGACAATGCCGGCAATCGGTTGCACCGGGGTCAGCGCCAGACCGGCGTCAGCGTTGCCGAGGCTGCCGGCCTCCAGCGCCGCAATCGTGGTGCTGTTGCTGCCATTGACCGTGGTGCGCGCGGTCGTGACTTTGTAGGTGCGGCCATCGCTCGCTTGCAGCAGCGTGTCGACGTCGAGCACCGCACCGGGAGTGGCGGTAAAACTGACGCTGCCGGTGGCCACTTGCGCGGCTTTGCGCGGCTGATTCAGGCGCAGCGCGGCGATGCGTTCCAAGGTTGACTCATCGGCTTTGTCGGGCAGGATCTGCTCGGCAATCCAGTCGAGATAACCGTACAGGCCATAAGCGGCGCCGCCGAGGGTGCGGGCGAGCACTTGCGCATCGGACTGGCGCAGCGAATCGCCGGCCAGGTCGCTTTGGGTGCGCTTGATCAGCACCGGCAGCGAAGGGGTTTCAAACGGCATAGATCACCTGCCAACTGTTATCGGGGTTGATGTCCAGACGTTCACCGTCGGCCAGGGTCAGGACCGTGCGCAGGTTCAGGCGCTGGGCGTCGAGGCGTTCGCTGAGGATGTCGATGGCGCTGCAGTGGCCGTCGTCGAGCAGCCATTGCAGGGCTTCGCGGGCATAGAACTCGGCGTCCATTTGCGTCTGCCGGGTCAGCTTGACCCGGCGCAGCAGCCACAGCCGCGAGCCGATTCGATCGTCGGCAACCGTGGGAAAACTGTCGCCCCACCAGCCGAAGCGTTCTTCGTCATCGAGGGCGTCGTCATCGGCGGCGCGACGCCAGGTGAACAGGCTGATCAGCACCGCGCGGGTCAGCGCGGCGTGGAGGTTCTGGCTGATGAACATCACTGGCCTCCTGCCGGCGCGCCGGTCTGACCGTTGCCAGCCTGGACGCCAACATGCACGTGTTTGATCTGGCTGATGCCGCCGGCCAGTTGATCACCGGTGGAGACGATCTTGCCGGTCTGGTTGATCACCGGTGTGTCGAAGTTCACCGCGCTGCTGGCGCGGATGTTCAGCGTGGCGGTTTCGATGTCGATGATCCGCCCGCGCTTGAAGTGAATCCTGTCGCCCTCGTCGGTATAGATCGCCACTTCACCAGCAGCGAGTGCTTGCAGGCGATAGCGGCGGTCGGCGATGACCAGGGCGATGGCATGGGAACGGTCGCCGCCAATGAAGGTGACGACCCCTTCAGCACCGGCGAGCGGATGGCTGGTGAAACCATAGGGTTCGAAGTGTTCGAGGTCGTCGTTGATTTCACCGGCGGTGAGGCGCATTTGCAGCGATTGCAGTTTCGAAGCCGAATTGGCGAGCACGACAGTGCCGCGCGCCAGCAGGCGTGTCAGTAGGCTCATGGGGTGTCCTTGAAAAGAGTCGCCCGAATGGGATCAGTGTGGGAGCGAGCCTGCTCGCGAACGCGGCGGGTCAGGCGCTGTGATGTTGAGGCTGGCGACGCTTTCGCGAGCAGGCTCGCTCCCACAGGGTTCGGGGTCAGGCTCAGGTTTTTTTCGGGGGCGCCGGATCAGGATCAAAGGTATGCGGCGGCGCCACTTGCAAGGTGGTCACCGATCCCTGCGCCGACAGCGAATAAGTGACCTTGGAAATCAGCATGTCGCCATCGAAATCCAGCACCGGATCCTTGACCTTGACCAGCGTGTTATGGCGCCACAAATCGCCATTGCTCTGCCGCCAGCCCTGCACCTGATAGGTGGTGGTCTGCGCGCGGCCCATGCGGGTCGCGCTTTCCCATTGGGCACGCTGCTGCGCCAACTCAAAGCTCAGTTGCGTGCCTTCATTGATCACCGTGGTGCGCCGCCGTTTGAAACTCAGATCGGCCGCCGTCGACTCGACTTCGCTGACCGCCGCGCCGCTCTTCGCATCCGAGCCTTTCTGCTGGCCGATCACCCGGTACTCGGAGAACACCTGGCTGAAATCCATCGGCGCACTGGCCGACAGGATGTTCTTGCCCAGCTCCAGCGCATCGCTGGCGCGGCCGCCGCTGCCGGGTTTGGCCAGCACCAACTGGCCCAGCTCGTTGTCGGTGGAAAACACCCGCAGCAGCGAGAGCAATCGGTCGATCGACTGGAATGCCGTTTCACCCGGCACGATGGTGTGTTTGGTCAGGCGTGTGGTTTCGCTGATTTCGTTGACCACTGACAGCCCATATTCGCTCGCCAGATCGCGGACGATAGTCAGCAAGGGTTGTTGCTGCCATTGGCTGGGCAGGTTGCGAGCGGCGCAATCGACCAGATCCTGTGTCTTGGAACTGCCTTCGATGGTCAGGCTGATCTGCCGCCCGTCATAGCGGATCGGCGCCTTGAACACGTAACCGGTGAGCACCAGGTCCTTGCCGATTTTTACCTCGCAGGGGTCGCCGGGTTTGATCCTTTGATCCACGGTCTGACCGGGCCACTGCCATGTAATGTCGAGCTTGAAGGTGCGGAACTGGCGCTCAAGATCGGCGGTGATTTCGACGCTTTTCCAGCCGCCGTATTCCATGTTGTTGACTGTCAGCGTGACGTGATTGTCCATCTCGTTCATGGCGTCACTCCCGCGAGACTTTCACATCGTTGGGCGAGAAACCGGGATGGGTAATCGCGTTGCGCTGAGTCACTTCTTCGACCCGCGTGGCGTCGCCAAACTGCTCGTAGGCCACGACCACTGCCGGAAAGCTTTCCTGAAACGATTTGCTGACTTGACGCACGCCGGAGGACGCCACCGCTTTGAGATGAGCCACGAGCGCTTCCTTTACATCGTTGATCGCCTGGAAGTGCGCAGGCCCGGCTTTCGCCAGCATTGGATCAATGGCGGCAGTAACCGCAGCGCGCAGGGCTTGCATGTCATCGCTGACGGGGACTTCCTGACGACTCACTGGCGACGTCGACTGTTGAGCCACCGACGGCGTCGACGCCAGCTTCACCGGCGTTGTCGCGATCGGCATTGACGCCACCCACTGCGCGACTTTGACCAGCAGCGTGTCCTGCACCAGATCGGCCATCGCCTGCGCTGCGGCATTGGTGTCCTTGCCGGTGGTGATCTTCGGCGCATCAGCCTTGCGAATCGCTTCAAGTTGCTGCGACACATCGGCAATCACGCCCCGGTAGCCTTCCTTGGCGAACGCTTTCAGCTCCTTGATATCGCCGAGCAAACCCTTGAATTCCGCCGCTACTTCCTTGGGCAGCTCCTTCACGGCTTTGACCAGTTCAGTGATCTGGCGGTACTGCTCGATCAAAGGTTTCAGTTGCTCCTTGATCACGTCATAGACGCCGGTAAGGCTGTTGCGCAGGTTGGTGATGCCGATCCGCGCAGCCTTGATCAGCGTCATCGCCTGTTCGAAACGCGCTACCGCCGAACCCAGCAGACCGTCGGCTTTGGCCAGCAGCACTTTCTGCGTGCTGATCGTGGCTATCGGAAACGGCAAAGGCTGATCGGGATAGAACTTCAATGCGAACGTCACCAGCCCGCCGTCCTGGCGGGTGTGGGTCATGTCACATTCGCCGACCTTGACCTGCAGGCGTCCGAGCCACGGATGCACCAGTTCGCCACGGCCCTGCTCCAGCGCCTTGAGCAGCTTGTCGCGCTGTTCCAGGCAATCAGGGCCGATGATGAACGCGGTCAGATCGTGGGTCTTGGCCTGCTGGCCGAGGTCCTCGAAAAACGGCAGGTCGCGCTGAGGGTATTCGTGCAACTGCCCTTTGCGACCGACCGGGGTTTTCGCCTGGTCGATCCAGAAGCCGACACCGCGAAAGGATGCCGGCAACAAACGGTCACGCCAGTTCATTGGGAACCTCCCATCGACAGCGAGCGATAGCCGATGCGCGAAGACACGGCCAGGCCCGGTTGATTGGTTTGCGGTTGTTCGGTACGCAGGCCTGCCGGCGCATTTTCGAAGCGCACGGTCAGGCCGCCTTCAAGTTGCGTGCGGTTGTTGATTGCACTTTGCTGGATCAGCGCGCTGGAGGTTTGCGGCAACGAACCGCTTTGCAGTGCGCCGTTGCCAGCAGGCGCCGGACTGGCAGCGAAGAACGCCGGTGCCAGTTCGCCTTTACCTTCGGCATTGGTCTGGCGTTGTGCTTCAGTGAGAGTTTCAACTTTGCCGGTGACCTTGGCGATCAGTCCTGCGAAGCCACCGCCGAACAACTCCTTGATCGGCGCAATGACGGTTTGCAGCTTTTGCCACAACTCGCCGAACCACTCGGTGATCGGTCCCCAACTCTCGATGATCTGATCCAGAGGCTTCCATTCGAACAGGCCGTGCAAAAAATCCACGACCGGCGCGGAGAGTGCCAACACAACGCCCCAGAGCGCCGAAAAGACCTCTCCGATCGGCTGCCAATACTGGGCGATCTGCTCCAGCGGCGACCACTCGAACAGGCTGGTGAAAAAGCCTCTGACTCGCTGCACAGACGTTTGCAGCGCCATCCAGATCGGTTCGAAGAACCCGACAATCCCACCCCAGGCGCTGGTGAGCATTTCCATCGGGAAAAAATCGAACAGCGTGCGCAGGATATCCCGGGTGCTTTGTACGGCCGATTGCAGCGTGGTGAACATCGGTTCGAAGAACGTCACGACACCACCCCACGCATCGGTAATCATCCGCATCGGCGAGAAATCGAACAGGTTTCTGAGAAACGCCATCACCGGCACACTCAAGGCCTCGAGCAATTCCCAGATCGCCGAGAACAAACCGGTCAGCGGCCCCCAGTTTTCAATGATCATCCCCGCAGGCGACCACGCGAAAACCGACTTGAAGAAGTCGATCACTGGCGCCGTCACGACCGTGACCTCGTCCCAGATAGCCGAGAAAAATCCCGTGACCGGTTCCCACAGCGCAGCCAGTGCCGCCAGCGGTCGCCAGTCGAGTACCGAGCGCAACGTCGCCATCGCACTCGCCCCGGCGTTTTTCACGCCTTCCCACATCCCGGTGAAGAACGCGCTGATCGGTGTCCAGTTGGCCACGATCAAACCGGCCGCCACGGCAATGCCCATGGCGATCAGCATGATCGGGTTGGTCTTGAGCACGATGCTCATGACGTCCATCACCTGGGTCATACCGGTGACCGCGGTTTGCATGGCGGAGAAGGCAATCGCCCCCGCCGCCAGGCCCTCGACCAGTTTCGGATTGTCGGCGAGCAGGCTGCCGACCTGCGTCAGCATCGGCTCAAGCCCGACCACCAACGCCCCCACCGCCGGCACCAGCGCAGCGTCCACCGCCGCCGAAACCTTCTGCATCGACGCACTGAACACGTTCATGTTCTGCGTTGCTGCCGTCGGCGCGGCGGGCAGGTCGACGGTTTTCGCCGTGTCGCTGACTTCGCTCAATTTTCCCTGGAACGCTGCGGCCGATTTGATGCCGTCTACAAACGGCGTGATCACGCTGCCGCCGTTGAACAGACCACTGATGTCCAGTTTGCCGAGGCCGGTCTGCTCGAGATTGTTTTTAAAACTCTCAACCTTCATGCGCAGGGCGCCCAGTTTGGGCGAGAGTTCATCGATGCCGGTGATCAGCACCGGTTTCGGGGTTTTCTTCTCTTCGTCTGCCATCACTGCACCTGCTGCATCGCATTGATCCGTTGCGCGTGCTCCAGCGATTCGCGAAGCACATCCAGTGGCCTGGCCATCATCTGTTCGGGGTCAACCTTCCAGAACCAGGCCAGGTCATAGGCGACGGCGATCAGGTCGGTGATGGCGCCGACGCCGCACTCATGAAAAAACTCGCGACGGCCCAGCTCAGCGCGTTGAGGTCAGCCAGATCGAGCTGGTTGACCGACGACGGCGGGATGCCTGCGCACACGGCGATGTATTTGGCCGCCACGTCCATGTCGAGGCTGACTTCTTCGCTCTTGTCGATCTTGTACGGCAGCGCCTTGATCGCTCGCACTTCCTGCACCGTCGGACGGCGCAGAACGAGTTCGGTCAGAGGCTCGCCGTGGGCTTCGATTGCTACTTGAAGCTTCACGGCGCCGCTCATTGCCAGGTCCCCTTGATGCCTTCGAATTTCAGTTCGATGGTGGCGTCGTCGCCCTTGGAGACTGGCTCCTCGACCAGATAGGCGCCGGCCAGCACGTAGACCTTGCCGTTGCTGAACTCGCAGGTGACGGTGATATCAGTGCCTTCGATCAGCTTCTTCAGCGGAAAGTCAGCGGTGTGCAGCGCGGTCACTTTGAACGACGGTGCGATGTCGGTTTCCTTGTAGAAACCGGGCACGACGGTTTCACGTTTGACGGCCATCAGCGGGGCTTCGCAGCCGCCATTGATGGTCAGTTGTGCGCCGTCGACCTTGACGTAGCAGGTGCCTGCAATCAGTTGACCCATGGTGTTTCTCCCTTCAAAAAAAAAGCCCACGCGAGGTGGGCTGCATGCTTAACGCCGACTGCGCGAATCAGGCCGCGTCGTCGTACTGCAGACGGAACTGGTTGAGCAGTGCGAACACGCGCAGGCCGTTGATGTAATCCGGCGGGAACAGCACGTTCACCCGGCTCGGGTCCTGCACGTCGCGCTCGACGATCAGGTGTTCGGCGAACAGCTCGGCGTTCTCCACGTGGCCTTCGAGTTCGAGTTTGGCGTACTGCGCGATCAGCTCACCGCGAATGGTCGCTGGCGTGACGATCGGTTGGCCGGCGCCGAAACGGGTGCCGTCGGAGGCCAATTTGTGGCGGCCGTATTTGCTGGTGATCACGCTTTGCAGACGACGCACGATGAACGCCGACTGGTGCATGGTTTCGCTGTCCAGATAGGAGTTGTCGGCCTGGCCGTAGGCGTTCTTCTGGTAGGTGGTGATCGAACGCTGGATGCGCACATAACCGCCTTCGTAGTAAGCAGTGGCGATGCCGTAGTTGAGCAGCGACTGACGCTCGGTCAGGGTGAAACGCTCGCTCGCCGGCGCCGGATCGACGCCCGGCAGGCTGCCGCTTTGCGTCGGACGGCTGGCATCGGCGGAGATGAACACCGCCGTGCGCGCAGCCAGCGCGGCGGCCTGCACCCAGAACGGTTGCGGTACGCCCGGCTCCAGCGCCTGGATGGTCATGTGCTGATCGTTGCGCGCCTGGCCTGCGGCGACCAGAGTGCCGACCGTGCCGCGCTTGGCGCTGTAGACGTGACCGAACAATTGCTTGGCCCACGACCAGCGCCCGGTGCTGTCATCCATGACCGCTTGCCAGGTGTTGAGGGTCGCCAGATCCGACCACGGCAAGGCGATGAATTCGAAAGGCTCATCGCCCAATGCTGCGACGGCAGCGATCTGATCCGGTACACCGGCGCCGCCGGTCATGGCGGTGATCGCCGAGGTCAGGCCAGCCGGAGTTTCTTCGCCGTTGCTCTTGCCCAGGCGATTGAATTGCAGGCTGATGTCGTTACCGCTGTCGCCGGTCCATTTGGCGGTCAGGGTGACCACACCTTCAGCAGCCGCAGCGCTGACCGGCAGGTCGGCAGTGGCGTTGATTTTCTGCGCCAGTGCGGTGGCCGCTTGCGCGGCGGTGGCGCCATTGACCACGGTGGCCTGCACACGCACGCCGCCGACGTATAGATTGAGCATGCCCGCCTGAGTTGCGATGCCGGTCAGGGTCAGCACGCCTTTGGCGATGGCGCCTTCGGTGTTGTGCAGCGGCAGGCACCAGATCTCACCGATCGGGTCAGCCTTGCGGAAGGTCTCGTACATCGAAGCGAGCATCGAGCCCTGGCCGCCGATGCTTTTCGCCAGCGCCACGCTGGAAACCAGCACCAGTTTGCCGACTTCAGCCGGGGCAATGTTGTCGTTGACCTGAGCAACGATCAAACGGCGCATGGCCGAGGTCGCACTGTTGGCGGCCGAGTTGTCCATTTCGGCATAGAACAGCGGCACACGAATGTCCGCCGGGATGTTGCTGAATCCGATCGCCATTATTTGGCTCCCTGTGGTTTAGCCGCTTTTGCGGTTTTGAGTGTGATATCGCCGTCGGCCAGACGCCGGCGCCACCAGGCGCTGTCCAGCACTTCACGGCCTGCAGCCGGCAACAGGTCGCCCGCCTCCGGGTCAGGTACGACACGGCCAGCGGCCGGCACTACGGTGATGCGGTTGCTCATGGGGTTACGTCTCCAGAGAAAGTCATTTCCACCCGGCCATCCGGGCCCGGGCGTTGCAGGTTGGGGTCAGCCGGATCGATCGCATCGACCCGCACCGTCATCCCGGTAAAGGACGACAAAGCGTCCAGTTCGCGCTCGTGCCAACTCTCCGCAGGCTGACTTGGCAGATTGCGGCCGAGCTGGAACTCGGCATAAAAGCGCAGCCGATAGAAGGCACGGCTGCTGTTGATCGAGACCATCTCGCCGCCGTCGTAAAAGATGGCGCTGTAGTTGGAATCAGGTTTGAAACCGACCAGCGCGCGCCACAGTTCGGCGCGCAGGTCGTGCAACCCATCCAGCGCTTTTGTAGCGTCGGTAGCGTCAAGGGCCAGGACGATTTCGAAGCGCTCGCGGATCGGTTGGGTGGCGAGGTTTTGTGCGCTGCCAGGACTGGCCAGATCGGCCAGCAGCAGAACGTGGGCCGAGGGTGTCGGTAGATCGGGGTTGCCTTGCAGCAACGCCAGATCGACACCCACCGAAATATGATTGGCAAGCCCAGGGCATTGCCCACGCAGTTGCGTGAGGATCGGGGTGATCTTCATGGGGGGTGTTCCAGAGTTGAGTCAAATGCGGTCTGCAGACCACTGCAAACGCCTGTGGGAGCGAGCTTGCTCGCGAAAGCGCTGTATCAGTCGAATCGTGTTTTGAATGACAGAATGCATTCGCGAGCAAGCTCGCTCCCACAGGGCTATGCGTGGAGAATTAAGGATGGTCGCGCGGCGGCACTTCGCAGACGCCGATACGCTTGGCCGCCCAGCGTTCGTAAAGGCCTATGGCGACATCAGCGCCGGCCATGGCGGTCAGGCAGCCAAACGCACCAGCTGCCCAGATCGACATGCCAGCGGCGTACAGCAGCATGATTGCCGACACCCCACAGATCATGCAGGCGCCGGAACGCAGAGCCAGACGCCGCACCAGCGACCAGCCGCGAGCGCCCTCCTTGTCGGCGCGCCACATTTCGCCGGACACCCCGCCGACGACAGCGAGGAGGATGACCAGCCAGATCGGCATGTCCGCCAACGCTTGTTGCTCGTTTGTCATGTCACGCCTCCGTGGGTGATTGATGAGTGATGGGTTGGGTTCAAACGATTTCTCTTGAGGCAGGCATTCCAAAAAGCCCGGCGCTTGCACGCCGGGCTTTTCAGTAATGCGCTCCTTCGCCTTCCTTCCAATCCTGTGTTCGAGAAGGAAGCTGACTTTTCGGCGCTACTGGCGCGGTACGAGTCCATTCAGATTGTTTTTCCGACCGCGGTCCCTGCCCGCCGGATAACTGCTTCTGGTGCTTTACGCTGCACACCCGGGTCAGTTGCCAACCCTCTGAACCGTTGAGGCCGGTTCATCGCTGCCTGTTCTTGTGGAACTAAAGAGCTTGTCTTGCCAGCCGCTTTGTCGAGCGGCTTGGTGGCAAGAATATGCATGGATGCATATACAGTCAATGCGTAAATGCATTTATTTATGCATTAAATTTGCGCATATGCATGAAACCCAAGCGGGCCAAGGGGTGGGGAGATTTCTGCAGGCGAAAAAAAACCTGCCGAGGGGCAGGTTTCAGTTGGATCGAAAGGGGCTAGCGGGCGTACATGCCCCACCAGAAGACGTGACCGAGGATGACGATCTGCTCTTCCTGGATTTCCTGGAAGCTATAGTCCTCGTCCGGATGCTCGTCGCGATTGAAGCTGCGCAGACGGATGCCGGTGGGCAGGCGATAGAGTTGTTTCACGCGCAGCTGGCCGTTGTGATTGATCGCATACAGATCGCCATCGATGATGTCGCCGATGCCGCACTTGCCGGCGTTGACGCCGACGGTGGCGCCATCGCGAAGAACAGGCAACATGCTGTTGCCGCGCACCGTCACGCATTTGGCCTGGTCGAATTGCACGCCGTTGTGGCGCAGGCTGCGCTTGCCGAAGCGCAGGCTGGAGCGCTCGCTCTCTTCGATGACGAATCTTCCTGATCCAGCAGCCAATTCAACCTCACGTAGAAAGGGCACCGACACCTCGTCGTCATCGACGGGCGTGTCGTCGTCCCACAGGCTTATGTCCTTGAGTTCCGCATGCACGTCAGCGCGAGTACCGCCGGTCGTCGGCGTGACATCCGCACGCCCGCGCAGCTGATCGGTGCTGACGTTGAAATATTCAGCGATCTTCGAGATGTGTTTATCCGAAGGATCGACAATCTTCCCGCTGAGAATCCGTGAGAGCGTTGATTGAGGCACGCCGGTGCGACGGTGGAGCTCCGTGGGGGAGATCCCGTGCTGGTCGAGCAGTGCTCTTAAGACGGAGGAAACGTTGCGTTTTTGCATAACGCGCATAGTGCTTGAAGTTTTTCGCGAAGACAAATGCTGATTTGCATAAATCGTGCATAGATCAACTTTTCATTGCAAGTAAACGCTCACCCGACCGCAGTGCCTGCGTCAGGCTGACTGCCCATGGTAACCTTGCGCCCATCGCGGAAAAGCCCGGCCAATGCCCGCGCTTTGCCCTACATCTTTTAACGAGTTGCCCGACAATCCGATGA